>CAIMCX010000057.1 GCA_903839615.1 uncultured bacterium | reverse complement strand
CGAGGAAGAGGAAGGTGTCGTTCCTCGCGGCCGACACGCCGGCATCCAGCGCCGCGGCCTTGCCCCGGTTGTCCGGCAACCGAATCAGGCGCACAGGGAACTTTCCCGTCTCCTCGGCCGTTCCGTCGGTCGACCCATCGTCGACGACAATCACCTCATCCACGAGCCGGCTCGCCAAGATCGGCTCGAGGACCGCACCAATACGACCCGCCTCGTTGTACGCCGGTACTATCGCGGAAATAGCCATCAGGTCTGGAATGCTCTCTGGAACGAACGCGCTGCTACCACTTGTGTGAGCGCCATTCTACCGGTCGTGCCGGTCCAAGTCAATTCAGCTGCGCTCCGTCCGCGCCTCGCGGCCAAACCATTCCGCCGCCTCCCGCACCGCGTCCCCCGCAGAAGGCAGGACTTCGACGCGCACCGGAAGCGCGCCCGCAAATTTCCGGCCGTAGGACCTCGTTCGGATTCTGTCGTCCGTAACGATGACCACTCCGCGGTCGGATGACGTGCGGATCAGTCGACCTACGCCTTGCCGCAGCCGCAGGATCGCTTGCGGAAGGGCGAGATGGGTGAATGCGTCGCGTCCACGGCGCTCGAACTCGGCCGACAGAGCCGCGAAGACGGGATCCGTCGGGACGGCAAACGGGAGGCGAGTGACGACGACGTACTCGAGCTCCTCTCCGGGAAGGTCGATGCCTTCCCAGAAGCTGTCCGTACCCAAGAGGACGCACCCTCCCCGCTCGCGCCGGAACCTTTCAAGCAGAGCCGACCGCGAACCGTCAACGCCTTGAGCCAATGTGGGGACCCGATTCCGGATCCGCTCGCGCACCTCATTCAGGAGGTCGTAGGACGTGAACAGAACCAGCCCGTTGCGATCGAGCGCGCCATGGAGATCGATCAACAGCGACGCGACGGCGTCGGCGTAGGCCCCCGTGTCGCTGCTGACCGGCGGCACATCGGACGGTAGGAGAATGCGCATCAGCTTCTCGTAGCGAAACGGACTCTCGACGACGGCGGTTCTCACTCGATCGAAGCCGCTGGCAAGGCCAAGGCTCTCAACCAAGTACTCGAAGTCGCCGCCGGTCGACAGAGTGGCCGACGTCAGGACGACGGACGCGAGACCGCTGTAGACGCGCTGCTTCAGAATCGGCGCGACGTCGAGCGGCGTGACATGAAGCGAGAGGCGCCCGAACTCCCACTCATGCCAATGAACCACGTTCTCGGCCGGAGGCGCCGCGAGCGTGTCGCAGACGGAGACGAGTTCACGGATTGCCGTGAGCCCTCCTTCTCCTTCCCGAGCCAGCTCCGGCTCATCGCGCAACTGCTCGATCTCCTCCTCCACGCAGAGCTCCCAGCTGCGCAGCGCGCTGCGCAGCTGGCCAAGTTCCGCGCCTACATCCGAAAGGTCAGGGAGCCGCCCGCGCCGCTCGTCGGCCACCAGGGCCTTGACGGCGTGCACCACGCGTGACGTCAGGTCGCGAGCGCGCGTCGACGCGTCTACGGCCTTGACGAGGTCCGCCCCTTCCGGCAGGCGATCGAACCACCCGCGCCTCCGCGCCGTTCGCCCGGGGCCGAGATCGTCGGCGATCCTCTCAACGCGGCCCTCCGATAGCGTAGACGTAAAGGCAAGCCGCGCCGCGGCCTCGAGCGCGTGCGCCTCGTCCACGATGAGGTGTGCGTACTTCCCCAGTATGACGCCGCCCGCTGCGGCATCGCTCAACAAGAGAGAGTGATTGACAACGACGAGATCCGCCTTGCGGGCATGTCGGCGCGCGCGCATCGAAAAGCACTCGTCGACGTGGGGGCAGAATGACCCGGCGCACGTCGAGGGCGAATCGCCAAGCCTCGACCAGAGCTCCCCTGCGTCATCTTGAGCGAGGAAGGCACTGTTCTCCTCGATGTCTCCAGTCTCCGTATCGAATACCCAGCGCCCGAGCGAGGCGAGCGAGGAGAGGCGGGAATGCTCGAGTCCCTCGCTCATCTCTCGCGCGACGTTTTCCCAGCGGCGAAGGCAGAGGTAGTTCTCCCTACCTTTGAGAAGGGCTGTAACGGCCCGCGTCCCCATGCGCGACGCGAGAAAGGGCAGGTCCTTGCGGAAGATCTGCTCCTGAAGCTGCTTCGTCCGTGTGCAGACGACGACGCGCCCTGCTTCGGCCTCTTCAAGGCTCGACAGCGCCGGCACGAGATACGCGAACGTCTTTCCGGTTCCCGGCCCCGCCTCGACGCACAGTGCTCCTCCCACATCAAGGGTGTCGGCCACGGCGGCGGCCATCTCGATCTGGCCGTTGCGAGCTTCGTACGCTGGGAGTTCGTGCGCCAGGAGCCCGTCCGGTCCCAGGACGTCGCCCACGGTTGTCCAATCGCCGCGGGTGCAGTGCGCCGACGACTCGTCTTCGTTCCCTGGCGCCTCTGCCTCCGCGGGACCGACGAGCGCAACCAACCCGAGCAGTACGTCTTGGATCCTGCCGCCGCAGAGGTAGGCGACGAGCTGGAGCATCTCAGGATCGAGTCCTGCCGCCTCCGTCAGGACGTGCAGGAGGAGTAGGCCCACTGCAGACCCCTGCGCCTTCGGCTGCCATGGCACGCCGAGCGCAGCGCACGCCGCTGCCAGGCTGTGATCGGCTTCACACGGGAACAGGCTCCGATAGAGGAGCGACAGGTCAAGGAGCGGAACGTCGTCCTCTAGTCGTTCTCCGTAGGTGACACGGCAGAGCGCCGGATCGTCCGGAGTCCGCGCTCTTCGCTCCTGTGCCCCGTCGCGGAAGAAAACAACGTCCCCTCCCGCTACGGCCAGGAAGTGACCGAGGCCAAGGGCCGCCCACGGAAGCGGCTCGCCTCGCCCTCTCTGCCCCACGACCGCCCCCTCGTCGGCTGTCTGCTATGAAACCTCGGCTTCTCCGATGAGCGCCGATGCAGACGCCGAGACGATTCGGACCTCGATGAGATCGCCGTCGCGCACCTGCCCTTCCACGACGACAGTCCGATGGTCGTCGGCGCGGCCGAAGTGCCGTCCGTCGCCCGTCTGCCCTTCGATGAGGATGATCAGCGTCGCGCCCACGAGTTCCGCATTCTCCCCCGCGGCAATCGTTCGCTCGATGTCGAGCAGGCACGCCAATCGGCTCTCCTTTTCGTCGGTCGGCACGTCGTCATCCCACGCCGCGGCGCGCGTCCCAGGGCGCGGCGAGTACTTCGCCGCATAGATCGAGCCGAACCGGACCTCCCGAACGACCTCGAGTGTCTCCTCAAACTCGGACTCCGTCTCCCCCGGGAATCCGACGATGAGGTCCGTCGTGACGTTGACCGTGGAGACCGTGCGACGCGCGGCGTCGACCAAACGCAGGAATGACTCCCGCGTGTAGCCGCGGTTCATTGCCCGCAGCACGCGATCCGATCCAGATTGCAGCGGAAGGTGAAGGTGGCGGCAGACGTTCGTCCGGCTCGCCATCGCGTCAAGGATCTCCTGGTTCATGTCACGCGGATGCGAACTCGTGAACCGGATTCGCTCCGGCCCTTCGTCGGCCACTCGAACGAGCAGGCGCGCGAACCCTCCGAATTCCAGCCGGTCCGTGCCGTAGGCGTTCACGTTCTGCCCCAAGAGAAGCACCTCGCGGCGGCCTCCTCGAACCGCGTCGCGTACCTCGGCCAGAACGGCGTCCGGATCTCGGCTCCGCATCGGCCCGCGCGCCCGAGGCACGATACAGTAGGCACATGCGTTCGAACACCCTTCCGCGATGCTCACCATGGCCGTCACACCGCTCGCCCTGCGAAAAGGCGTCTCCTCGAGGGAGATGTCGTCCGCAGCGGCAAGAAGAGACACGCGATCCCGCCTAGCAGCTTCGATCAAGGCAGGCAGTTCCGTGTGGCGACGCGTGCCGAACACAAAATCGATCGCCCGCGAGCGTGCGAAGAGGGTATCCCCGTATACTTGCCCGAAACAACCGCCGACGCCGAACACGACATTTCGGCGCCGCTTCTCTTCCACCACGGCTCCGATGCGGCCGAGCAGCTTCTCTTCCGCCTTGCCACGGACCATGCAGCCATTGAACAAGACAACGTCGGCATCTTCCAGACGGTCTACGACCGTGAGACCCGCCTTCTCCAGCACGCCGGCGATGCCTTCCGACTGATGAAGGTTCAGCTGACAGCCCCAGGTCTCGATGCAGACTCGCGTTCCCATGGCTCCTTGCGCAGACTATACCGTATCCCCTGATGGGGAGCCACGGCTTTGGATGCGCGGGCTAGCGATCGGGTCGCTCGGTTGGCTATCATGCGGCGTGATGCTGCGCCGTTCCGACCGATACGTGCTGCGCGAGATGATCGGCCCCTTCGCGTTGGCGATCGCCGGACTCGTCCTGTTCATCCTTCTGAACATCATCCTGTCTCTCTCGGATCTGATGGTGGATCGCGGCATCAGCATGCCCACCCTGTTGCGCCTCGTTCTTCTCAAGGTCCCGAGCTTGCTTGTCGTGGCCGTCCCAATGGCCGTGCTCTTCGCAACCTTTCTCGGCCTCGGGCGAATGGTCCACGACCGGGAGGTCGTCGCTCTCGAATCCCTCGGAATCCCGCTGCGTCGCGTGCTTCTCCCGCTCGTCCTGGCTGCCGGCGTCATCGCCGTCGCCGACTTCGGCGTCTACAACTGGCTCGTCCCCGCATCCGAGAGCGCTTATCAGGACGCCCTCCGCGGCATCATCTTCCAGCAGGGTGTTCCGCGCATCACGTCGAACGCCTTCTTCAAGGGGCCGAACGACGAGTTCCTCTACATCCGTCGCTACGACGAATCGACTGGGAAGCTGTACGACGTCCACATCTACGACACAAGCGGGCAGCTCTTCCCCCAGGCGCAGGCCGGCGGCCAGACTCAGCTCACGATGCTCACGGCGGAAGAGGGCACCCGAAGCGGAGACGCGTGGTCACTCACCAACGCGCACGTCTACGGCTTCGACCGCGCGGGGAACCTCACGTTTTCCGCCATCGTGGCCTCGCTCGCCCTGCCCATCGATCAGGGGATCACGGAACTCCTGGCGCGCTCGCGAACGACGACCGAGATGGGCATGGCGGAGCTCTTGACGCGAGTGGCCCAAGCTCGCGCCAACGGCCAACGAGTGAATGAATACCTGGTGGAGATCCACCTTAAGATGGCGCTGCCTCTCGCCGCCGTCATCTTCGTCCTCGTCAGCGGTTCGCTCAGTCTGGCGTTCCAGCCTCGTAGCCGGGCCGTCGGCATCGTCCTCGCCCTCCTTCTCGTTGCGATCTACCAAGGCGTTCTCTGGTGGACTCAGACGCTTGGCCGACGAGCTGCGATGGATCCAGCGCTCGCTGCGTGGCTGCCGGACATCCTGTTTGGAGCCTTGGGCCTCTTGCTCTTCCTGCGCGTCGATCGCCTCGCATCGCGCGACGTGTGGAGTCGCCTGCGGACAAGGCTCCCGCTCGTCGTCCTGTCCGTCCTCGTAGTCGTTTCCCTCGCGTCGGTGTCTCTCCACGCGGCCATCCCTGTCCACATCAACTGCGATCAGCTGTTTGTTTCCGAGGATGACACGCAGCTTCGCGCGTCGGGCAATGTCAGCGCTACCTTTGCAGACACGTCCATTCGCGCTGACGCGCTCGTCCTCGAGGAAGTGCAGTCCGGCAGCTGGCGGATGTCGGCCTCCGGGCACGTGGCCCTGGCCACCGGTGAAGGACTCGATGTGGAGAGCGATACGCTGGTCGCCGAGATGGCGACGGAGACGGACAACGTCCGGCCGCAATCTGCCGAGGCGACGGCTCTGGCCGGCTCAACCCGATTTAGGAACTCGGCCGGAGACGAGACGGAGCTCTACTTTCGAGCCGACCGCGGCCGACTTGAGTTCGAGAGCGGTCGTCTGACGCTTCTTGAGGCCTACGGCAGCGAACTCACGACCTGTCACTGCTGCGACGTCGGCATCCAGCAACAGCCGTACAGCCTGCGCGCCAACCGGCTTCTTCTCTATCCCGACAGGCTGCTCGTCGCGTACGGCATCACCGGCAGCGCCGGCGGAGTGCCCCTTGTCTGGTTGCCGCTCTACGTCCAGCCGCTGAAGGAAACGCTCGAGGCGCCTCTCTTCCCCGCGATCGGCAGAAGCGCGGAGCGAGGATGGTTCGCGAAATGGAGCCTGCCGTACTTCGTCAGCCAAGCGCTGTACGGAAACGTCAACGTCGACGTGTACACCCGCTATGGCGAGATCGGATTGGGCGGCATCCTGCGCTACGACCTGGGCGGCGAGCGAGGTGAGATCTCCGGCTACCATCTCGCAGCGAAGGTAGGCGATTCCGAGACCTCGCTGAAGTTCCAGCACACCGCATCGCTCAGCACGGACTGGCAGGGAACCGGCACGCTCGACTACAGCGCGAAGGGGGCCAAGCAACGCCTCTCCTACTCCTTCGTCCTGTCGGGCAACTCGGGCATCGGGAAGATCACCGCGGCGGCAGCGCGGAGTCTCACAACAACGACGGCCGGAGCCACGCACGTCTCCGAGCAGCTCCCCGAACTCAGTGTCGCGACGCCAGCGCTTCACGTGGGCACGTTGCGCATTGAGCCGCGCGCGAGTGCCGGGTGGGTAAGAGAGGGGACTCTCGGAAAGCCTCTCGACGGGACGTTCCGCCTGGCGGTCGCTGCCAACGCAGTAGCCGATTCGTTCAGCCTCGGTCCGCTTCGCATCGTCCCCGAAGCATCGATCCGCGGATCCATCTACGATGGCCCGCTCGGGAAGAAGGACCAACTCGCGCTGGCTCTTACTCCCACCGCGACGTTCGGCGACCTTACGGTGACCTGGGCGAGCACTTGGGTCCTCGGAGCCAGCCCGCTCGACTCCGACCGGCTGACGAGCGGCAATGAGCTCGACTGGACTCTCGACCGCAAGGGCGTGATCCATCTCAAGGTCTCGGGAAGCTACAGCCTCGAGAGCGGTCCGGGGCTCCTCCGTGCCTCCGCCACGTGGAGTGCGTTCGCCGACTGGACGGCCAGTGGCACGTTCAGTCCGGCAGAGGGCCGCATCACCGCATTTGACCTCCTCGCGAAGTGGACCGACGGTACAAGGTCCGCTACCTGGCACTTGCCACTTGACACGACCAACCGGCGCTTCGAGACGTCGTCGCTGACGCTTGCGTCCAAGGTTGACCGCTTCTCGCTATCGCTCGATCTCCACGCCGACCTGGCCGCGCATGTGATCTCCGGCTGGGACCTCAGTGCAGAAGTCGAGTCGGTAGACGGTTGGGGGCTCACCCTCGGCGCGACGTATGCCGCGGAGGCGCATTCGACGCTGCACCCCGATTTCGGCCTGTTCAAGGACATCGCGAACTGCCTTCGGATCGGGATCGAACAGGCTAAGGGAGACACTTGGCTCTACATCTCGATCCTGGCATTCCCCGAGGCGGTCCTTCGCTACGCTCCTCTCTCGTTCGACGTCGAGGTCGGAAGCTGAGGAGTGCTAGAATGACGGAAGTGGGCGCAATCTGGAGTTACGGAGACGGCGCGCGACGTTGCGCCGCGAGGGAGGGAACATGAGACAGGACTACTCCGCTATCTTCTACGTGCTCGTCGCGATCATCCTAGTCGCGAAGTTCTACGTCGGTAGCTGCGGCTGCCGCTAGCGGCAGCCTCTCCGAAGAAGGGTCGTAGCGCATGCGCATTGGAATCGCCCAGACGAATCCGACGTTCGGCCAGCCGCATCGCAATCTCGATCTCGCCTGCGGCTTGATGGAGCACCATCGCGCTGACCTGTGGGTCCTGCCTGAGTTCTTCGCGTCGGGCTATCAATTCGTCGATGCGGAAGAGGTCGCGCGCTTCGCCGAGCCGATCCCGGAGGGCGAGACAACGCAGGAGCTCATTCGCTTCGCGCGCGCACAGGACTGTTCTGTTGTGGCCGGTCTCCCGGAGGCGGCGCCCACCGGCATCTACAACTCAGCCGTCCTTGTCTGCCCCCTCGGCCACCTGACGACGTACCGCAAGATCCATCTCTTCGGCGCAGAGAAACTCTTCTTCGTTCCGGGGGATCGCCCCTTCTCTGTAACTCACGCCGCCGGCGCTCGCGTCGGGATCATGATCTGCTTCGACCATCTCTTCCCGGAGGCGGCGCGCTCGCTCGCGCTTCTGGGAGCGGACGTGATCGCTCACCCATCGAATCTCGTGATTCCGGGACTCGCGCAGCGGACGACGGTCGTACGCGCGTTGGAGAACGGAGTTTTCGTCGCAACGGCCAATCGGGTCGGCAGCGAAACGCGCGGTGGAAAGGAGCTTCGCTACACCGGAGAGAGCCAAGTCGTCGACCCAGACGGCGTCACGCTTCTCCGTCTGTCCGCCAACCGAGTCGAGGCCGCCGTGGTCGAGGTCGACCTAGCCAGAGCGCGAGTCAAGGCGCTCACCTCGCGAAACGACAAGCTCGCCGATCGCCGTCCCGAACTGTACACTCTCGCCCCGGCCGCCTGACCCTCTCCCGGGGCACGCAGGCCCGCGGACCCGCTCGTCTTCGTAGAGAGGTGATCCCATGATGGACGTCGGCGCGAGTCGCTCCCAGACATGGCTCGTCGAGAAGCAGCACCTTGCCAGCGCTTTCGGAAGCGGCTTGGTGGATGTGCTGGCTACTCCGGTCCTCGTCGGCTTCTGCGAGGAGTGCGCTCGGGGTCTCGTCGATCCGACCCTGCCCAGCGGCCAGAAGACGGTCGGAACGTCTATCTCACTCGAACACCTCGCTGCGACCCCGCCGGGGATGAAGGTCACCGTGACCGCCGAACTTGTCGCGGTCGACCGTCGTCGGCTTTCGTTCCGCATCGAAGCCCACGACGAGGTCGAACTCGTCGGCCGCGGGACCCACGAGAGGTTCGTGATTGACGAAGCGCGCTTCGCAGCCACGGTCGAGGCGAAGCGCCAAGCGGTTCGCGCGACGGAGTAAGGCGAACCGCCCGCGGCCGCCGTCGAAGCGAAACGCCAAGCGCTTCGTACGCGACGATGACACGGAGCGCCCTTCGCGTCCGGCGCTGAGCGGAACCGCGTTGGAGCGGCCCGCGCGGGCCGCCGTGGCCGGCCTAGAACGCACACGACGCGGTCATCGGACCTTCACACCGGCCTCACATCGATGGGGCAGGCTATCGTCGCAGCCCAAGAGCTGCTCTTCCGCTAACCTCCTTGCGGATAGCCACCACACCGATCGGGGAGCCCTCCGGGACTCCCCGATTCCCTTTCTGACCCAACGCTCCGCTGTCCAACCCCGCCCTGCCAGAGCCCGGCTGCCCGCAAGTCGCCGTGCGTGTAGCCCGCGCCCCGCTACGCGAGGTGCCCGCCGTCCGCCATCCGTCGGGTGGACGGCTCCAGCCGCTCACAATCCTGCTCTGTGAGCAGCCCGCGCCCCACTACGCGAGGTGCCCGCCGTCCCCCATCCGTCGGGTGGACGGCCCCAGCTGCTCACGATCCGCCGTGTGAGCAGCCCGTCGGTTCGGCATCACCCTCCGCCGACCGGGGGAAGCAGCGTGAGCCGATCGCCGTCCGAAAGGCGTGTGCGCAAGCCGTCTCGCCGCAACGCATTCCCTCCGTTCACAAGGACGCCGACATCGCGCCTGACTTCTCCGCTCCCGGCAAAGAGACGCGATTGAACTGCGGGGAAATGCTCAGCCAGCGTCCGAAGGGCGAGCCCGATGTCCGCTTCGTCGGGAAGCGCGAGTTCGCGATAGTCGTCGGACAACTCCCATTTGAAGGAGAAGCCAATCTCCACGTGAATGCACATCATGGCGCGACCAGTCGCCGTGCGATGCCGTTGTGCTCTGCAACCAGGTCCTCGATGTCTTCGCAGACAAGATGCCCGTCCCGCACGCGCCACTCTCCGTTGACCATGGACAGCGAGACGCGGTCCGCAGCGCAATGAACGAGCGCAGCCACAGGATCGGCAACAGCGCCGGCGAACGCGATGTCGGACATGTCGAACGCGATCAGATCGGCCGCCTTCCCGGGTTCGAGCGACCCCAGCTCGTCATCTCGGCGCAACACCGACGCGCCTCCCATCGTGGCCATTCGCAGTGCCTGCCGAGCCGATAGCGCACTTGCTCCGTAGCGCACGCGTTGCAGGAGCAGAGTCTGTCGCACTTCGCGGATCATGTTCGAGGTGTCGTTGCTGGCCGACCCGTCGACGGCAAGGCCGACGCGGACGCCCGATTCGAGCATGTCGCTCACGCGGGCGATACCCGACCCAAGCGCCATGTTGGAACTCGGGCAGTGCGCCATTCCCACTCGCGCTTGTCCCAGCTTGGCGATGTCTGCATCACTCAGAACGACGAGGTGGGCAAACCAGACGTCATCGCGCAGCCAGCCCAAGTCCTCCATGAGGTCGACCGGCCGACGCCCGAAACGCTCCATGCAGTAGGCTTCTTCGTCGCGCGTCTCGGCAAGGTGTGTGTGCAACAGCACCCCATATTCCTCCGCTAGATCGATCGACTCGCGCATCAGGCTCGCTGTGACGGAGAAGGGAGAACAGGGGGCGAGCGCGATGCGCAACATCGACAAGGGCGCGGAATCGTGGTACTGCTCGATGACCCGACGGCAGTCCGCGAGAATCTCCGTCTCGCTCTGCACAACAAGATCCGGTGGCAGGCCACCGTCCTTCTCCGACAGCGACATCGATCCGCGACACGGGTGGAACCGAATCCCCGAGATTCGTGCCCCCTCGATGTCGGCATCGAGAATCGCCCCGCCCCCGCGCGGGAAGAGGTAGCAGTGGTCGCTCGTCGTTGTGGCTCCGGACAGCAGGAGCTCGCTCGTCGCCACGGCCGACGATACGCGTGCCGCATCCTCGTCGATCCGTCCCCAACGCTTGTACAAGAAGACAAGCCAGTCGAACAGCTCGGCATTCGCCGCTCCCGGGACGCAGCGGAAGAGCGACTGGTACAGATGGTGATGTGTGTTGACGAATCCGGGGAGCAGAACCTTCCCTTTGCCCTCGACGACCTCGTCGGCCCGAATGCCGTCCGGATCCTCTCCCACGCGGACGACGTGGTTTCCCTCGACCAAAACGAAGCCACCGGGGATCTCCCGCCCGGCGGCATCCATGGTCACGACCACGTCGAAGTCCCTAAACAGCGTGCGGCGCGTCATCCTGACAGATCCACCTTGTCGGCCGTCTCAAGGAATGCGGCCAACAAAGCGATTGCGGCCTCGATGTCGGCAACGTGGACCGTCTCGACGACCGAGTGCACATAGCGAGTCGGAATCGACAACGTGATGGCCGCCGATC
Organism: uncultured bacterium; assembly: GCA_903839615.1. Taxonomy (GTDB): domain Bacteria; phylum Bipolaricaulota; class Bipolaricaulia; order UBA7950; family UBA9294; genus CAIOGO01. The sequence continues at coordinate 21,761 of CAIMCX010000057.1, read as the reverse complement.
CATCGCGCGCCAGTTGCATCGCACCCGCGTCCGTCCCGCCTCGCGTTGCCAGCGTGACCTGGTACGGGATCTTCTTCTTCTCGGCCAGGTCGCGGAACGCGCGGACAAGGCCCGGGTGAGAAATCGATCGCGCATCCTTGAGTGACAGAGCGACGCCCTTCCGCATTTGCGATACCTGGTCCCGATCCGGAACCCCAGGCGTGTCGGCGGCGATACACACGTCGAGTGCAATCGACATCTGGGGGTTGATCCGATAGCCGGCGACCGTCGCCCCGCGGACGCCGACCTCTTCTTGGGTCGTCGCCACGAAGTAGAGATCGCAGGCAACCTTTTTCGCGCGCTTCATCGCCTCCAGCGCCACGTAGACGCCGACCCGGTCGTCAATGGCCTTCCCGGAGACCACGTCGCCGTAGGCCACGAAGTCCTGCCTCAGGGTCACAACATCGCCGAGCGCCACGAGCTTCGCCACGTCGTCGCCGGGCAGGCCCAGGTCGACGAACAGGTCGCTCATCTCGACGGGCTTCTTCTTCTCCTCATCCGTGAGGATGTGAATCGGCTTTCGCCCAATGCAGCCAATGAGTTCGCCTCCCTGCGCGTGCACGATGACGCGCTGTGCCACGAGCGTCACGGGGTCGAAACCGCCGAGCGGCTGCACGCGCAAGAAGCCGGACTTCTCCTCGATGTGCGACGCGAGGAAGCCGATCTCGTCCATGTGCCCCGCGACGGCGACCACCGGACCCTTGCCCTCTTTGTGCGCAATCACGTTGCCGAGGAGATCCACGTCCACGGAATCGACATGACCGGCAAGCGCTTCGATGATGACGCGGCGAATCGGCCCCTCATAGCCGGGGACACCCGTGGCCTCTGTCAGCCTCTTCAACAGCTCCATGAAACCTCCTTGCGACGGTACACAGTGTAGTGCGTAGAGAGACAGGGTCAATCGTTTGCCGGCCCGAAGCGCCATCGCTACCATTTTCTCATGATTCCGATTCGCGACGCGATGCGCAGCCAACGCTTCCCTGCCGTGACGGTGACTCTCATCGTGCTCAACCTCCTTGTCTTCCTCTATCAGGGGTATCTTGCGACCCGCCCGGCCGTCTTGCTCGATCTTCGCCCGTGGGCGGAGAGCGGACTCACCCCACCCGTGGCCGTCCCCCCTGCGTACACGAACTACCTCCAGGCAACGTCGGGCGCTGCCAACCTCGCCGTCCCGGCGGGGGATGCATTCACGTTGCAGTACGGCCTCGTTCCGGCGGAGTTCACCTCCGGCCACGATCTGCCGCCCACGATCACGATCCCGATCTGGCTCACCTTGATCACGTCCATGTTTCTGCACGGCAGCCTGCTGCATGTCCTTGGCAACATGCTTTACCTCTGGGTCTTCGGCGACAACGTGGAAGGCGCGATGGGCCGGGGCCGATTCATCGCCTTCTACCTCTTGTGTGGCATCGCGGCAGGACTGGCCCAGATGGCCTTGAGCCCTCACTCGACCATTCCGCAGATCGGTGCGTCCGGCGCGATCGCCGGGGTGCTCGGCGCCTACTTCATGCTCTTCCCGACGTCGCGGATCCTGACCGTCATCCCGATCTTCTTCTTCATCCGCCTCATCTCCATCCCGGCCGTGGTCGTGCTGGGGATCTGGATTCTCCTCCAGGTTATCAGCAGCGCGACGTCCCTCGGCGCCGGGAGCGGAGTCGCATGGTTCGCTCACATCGGGGGCTTCGCCGCCGGCATGGCGCTCGCCGTCTTCTTCCGCCACCGCGACGTGCGCATCGGGCTCCTCGACCTGGTGCGCAGGCGGACGTCTATCTGAGGGAACTGCGTCGCATCTCGAGCGCACGATTGGCTTCACCAGACACGTTCGAGCGTGTATCATGGATGCACGCGCCCGGCACGGAATGCCAAAAGGAGTGGTGAGCTATGAAACATGGTGCACTGTTCTTCTGCACCCTGGTCTTTGTCCTTTCTCTGACCTTGTTCGCCGCGGCAAGCGACCGAGTCGCCCACGCAGTCATCGCGATCGGCAGCGACTACGAGTTCACGGCCGACAACGGGGTCTGCTCGGGCAGCGGGACGTTCGAGGACCCGTACATGATCCAGGGGTGGTCCATCGATGCAGGAGATAACCGGTACGGAATCTACGTCCATGGCACCACTCGTCCCTTCGTGATCCGTGACGTGGAGATCTCCGGCGCGGAAACGGCCGCGATTGCCCTCAGTTACGTGCGAAACGCAAGCATCGAGGACTCTACCTTCGAGGCAGACTGGGCCGGGATCACTCTCAACTTCGCGGCCTACATCCGAATCTCCGGGTGCACCTTCGAGAAGAACACGGACGGGGCCCACTTCTTCTTCTCCGATGAGAATCAGGTCTTGAACTGCACCTTCGAGAGGAACGACACCGCCCTGTGGCTCGACTCCTCTGACAAGAACGACATTTGGGACAACCTCATCGCCGGCTCCTCGATGGGCGCTTACCTGAACCTCGGGTCGACGGCCAACTCCATCCTCCGCAACGCGTTCGTCGACAACATCCACAACGCTTTCTCCGACGAGCGGAACTACTGGAATGACGCTACGAGTGGCAACTACTGGGGCAGCTTCACCGCGGTAGACGCCAACCACGACGGGATTCGCGACACGCCGTATGAGATCAACGAGAACGGCGATCAGGACTCGCTGCCTCTCGTGTCGCATCCGTTGGTCCCGACCCCGGCACCGGCGACCTGCGGAAGCTAGGAGACACTCCACTACGGACTGGGCGTAGCTTCGATGGCAGGGCAGTCCCGGACTCGATGAGCGTTGAGGCGGAACGCGAGAGCGTTGCGAGATCCGCCCAAAGAAAGGACGGCATGTCGCAGGAACGGCTGATGGATCGACTCCGGGGAGAGGTACCCTACTCCCTCCTTCATGTGCCGATCTCCGACCTTCGCGAAGGAACCCGCGTTGGACAGTGCTTCCTCGTCAAGAAGAAGGCTCAGCGCTCGACTCGGACCGGAGATCCGTACCTCGAGCTCATCCTCGCCGACCGATCGGGCACCCTCCCTGCTCGGGCGTGGGCGGAGGCCAGTCAGCGGTACGCGAGCGAGTTCGATGAGGGCGACTTCGTCTCCGTTCAGGCGAGAGTGGAGACGTACCGCAATGCGCTTCAGCTCATCGTCGAATCGATTCGTAGGCTCACGCCGGAGGAGCGCGACGGTGGCAAGCTGCCAGGCTTCGACCCCGCGCTCCTGGTTCCGACGTCGGAGAGGAACCTCGACGAGATGTGGGCCAGCCTCATGGCGCTCGCAGCGACCATCGAGCCGGAACCGCTGCGTTTGCTCACGACTCGTCTTCTCACTCGAACGGCGAAGGAGTTCCGCGAACTGCCCGCTGCCGTCTCCAATCACCATGCCTACATCGGCGGCCTCCTCGAGCACACGCTCGAGGTCGCGGAAGGCGTCGCACGTTTCGCCGAAGACCAGGCCGGCCTGCGTCTGCATCGCGGCCTTGCCGTCGCCGGTGCGATCCTGCACGACATCGGGAAGCTCGAGGAGTTCGAAAATCCGATCGCTCCTCGCTACGGCTTCGCCGGCCAGCTGATCGGCCACCTGCTCTTGGGACGCGACATGGTCCGGGACGAGGCTAAGGCGCTCACGTGGGCCGACCCAAGAATGCCCGTACTGCTTGAGCACATCCTGATCTCGCACCACGGGGAGCTGGAGTACGCCGCAGCGATGGTCCCAAAGAGCGCCGAAGCCGTCGCCGTGTACCACTTCGACAACCTCTCCGCCAAGCTCAACATGATCAAGACACACATCGCCACGGACGGCGAAGACGGGGATTTCACCGACTGGGAGAGGAACATGGATCGCCGGTTCTTCAAAGGCTCCCTCTCGGACGCCTAGCTCTTCGCCACCCCACGTCAGCGCTGCAATTGCGGCCTCCCCGTGCGGCACTATAATCGGCGCATCGCACCTTTCGGAGGTCTCTCGCTATGCGCACTGCATATTGCGGCCAGCTCTCGGCAGCCGACGTGGGTCGGAGCGTGAAGCTCGCGGGGTGGGTAAATCGCCGGCGCGACTTGGGAAAGCTCACGTTCGTCGACCTGCGCGACCACACAGGACTCGTCCAGCTCCTCTTCGCCGACGACCGCGACGACCTCCAGTCAGCTCACACTCTGAACCGCGAGGACGTCCTCGTCGTCCACGGAACGGTGCAGAGACGGTCCGCAGGCAATCTCAATCTGGAGATGAAGACCGGGGAGATTGAGGTGCGAGTCGAAACGATGGCAATCGAGAACCGATCGAAGACACCACCCTTCCTTGTGGATGGCGATGGATCGGATGCGACGGAGGAGACAAGGCTTCGCTATCGGTACGTCGACCTTCGCCGCGACCGGCTGCAGAAGGCCCTGCGCCTGCGCCACTGCATCTTCAGGGCGACGCGCGACTTCTTCTCCGAGCGGGGCTTCGTGGAGGTCGAGACGCCGGTGTTGACGAAGTCAACGCCGGAAGGAGCGCGTGACTTCCTCGTTCCCAGCCGCGTGCATCAAGGCTCCTTTTATGCGCTACCCCAGTCGCCGCAGTTGTTCAAGCAGATGCTGATGGTGGGAGGACTCGACCGGTACTTCCAGCTTGTCAAGTGCTTCCGCGACGAGGACCTTCGGGCCGACCGCCAGCCGGAGTTCACCCAACTCGATCTTGAGGTTTCGTTCCCGGATGGTCCGGACGAGATCTACGGTCTCGTGGAGGGGGCCGTGGCTCGCGTCTTCCGAGACGTCCTCGGGATCGAGCTGGAACTCCCGTTCCCTCGCCTGACGCACGCTGACGCCATGGGCCGTTTCGGAATCGACAAGCCGGACATGCGGTTTGGGATGGAGATCCGCGACGTCTCGTCCCTCTTCTCCCGCTCCGGGTTCCGCGTCTTCGCCGACGCCGTCGCCTCAGGCGGCAGGGTTGCCGGGATCGTCGCGAAGAGGTGCTCAGGGTATTCCCGAGCGACCCTCGACAGCCTGCAAGCCACGGCCGTCGCCGCCGGCGCCAAGGGTCTGTCGTGGGTCAAGGTGGAAGACCCCGTCGTCTCTTCCATCTCCAAGTTCCTGTCCGGCGAGGAGCTTGCGACCCTCATCGCCACGTTCGAAGCGGAGAAGGGCGACCTTCTGCTCTTGCTCGCGGGGCAGGGAATTGACAAAGCACTCGGCGAGCTGCGGCTGGCCGTCGGACGGAAGGAATCGCTCGCCGTCCCGGGATGGAGATTCCTGTGGGTGACGGATTTCCCGTTGTTCGAGCTCGACGAGGAAGGAAACCTGGCCAGCGCGCACCACGCCTTCACGTCGCTACGACCGGAGGATTACGACAAGATCGAATCGGATCCCCTCCACATCCCGTCCTATGCCTACGACCTCGTCCTCAATGGCACGGAGCTCGGCAGTGGAAGTATCCGGATTCACTCGCGCGAGCTCCAAGAGCGAATCTTTCGTCGTCTTCATATCACGCCGGAGGACGCCGACCTCCGTTTCGGATGGTTCCTGCAGGCGCTCGAGTACGGCGCCCCGCCGCACGGCGGCTTTGCGCTCGGCCTGGACCGACTCGCCATGATCATGGCCGGTGAGTCGTCCTTGCGCGACGTGATCGCGTTTCCCAAGACGGCCAACGCGATGTGTCCGCTGACAGACGCGCCGATGCCAGCGGCTCCGAAGCAGTTGGCCGAATTGGGCATTTCTGTGGAGGAGTGTTGACTCGCCGCGCCGCCCCCTGGGTCACTGTCGCCAGCCTTGCGGCACTCGTGCTCCTCACCGTCTTCCTCGCCGCTTCGCTCGGCCAGGTGAAGCTGACGGAGGGAAGCGCGTTCGACGAGACAATCGGTGAGAGAATCCCCGCATCGGCCTACCAGCTCAGTGCGGGACCCGATCAGCCTCTTCGGACGGCGGACTACATCCTGGCCTACGGACCGCTCGGCCTGGTTGTCCTCGCCCTGCTCGTCTTCATCGCTACGCAACTCACGCAACCGATGAAGCCTCGCCGCCGCTCTCTGCCTGCAACCGTCCTCGTGCTCTTTGTGATGGTCGCCTTCGCCCTCGTCATTCGGATGCGCATGATGGAATCGGCGCAAGGGATCGAGCAGGCTCCCGAGTCGAAGGTCGAGCAGCCTGCCCCCGCCGACGAGACGACCGCCGCCCCGATCTCCCGGGCGCAGGAAGTGTCGAACACGCCGGGAGGAGAGGCTCGAGCGACGTCCAGTCTCCTCCAGTTGGTTGTCGGTCTCCTCGCACTCGGCGCGTGCACCGGCATCGTCGTCGGTGCTCTTCGGGCCAGGCCTCGAAGGTTCGCCGTTCCCGCCCGCAGTGAGGAACGCATTCGCGACTCGGTTGACTTCGCGCTTCATCGCCTTCATCTGGGGCGTGACGCGGCCGGCGTCGTCGAGGAGTGCTATCGCGATGTGATGCGCGCCTACGCCGCGTCGTCCGGCGTCGATCCGAGTCCGCTTACGCCGCGTGAGTTCGTCCGTTCTCTCGAAGCGCTGGGACTCGGCGGCGCGCCGCTCGAGGAACTCACGTCGCTGTTCGAGCTTGTGCGCTACGGACGTCGGCCCGACGATCCTCTGGCGCCGCAGGCTATCCGCTGTCTGACAGAACTTCGCGACAGCCTCGCCGCACAGTCGGCCCCCGCAAGCGCATGAGCGAGAAGCCGTCTTCGCTCGGATGGGTCGGCGTTGCGGTTCTCTTGCTCGTCTTTCTCTTCGTCGGCGCGCTGACAGTGCCCATGCGGCACGGGGCCACGTTCTGGGAGGCCATCGCAGTTCTCCCCCAGGCCGTTCTGTGGGTCGTTCCCACGGTGTTTGCGACTCCCGTCCTGCTGGCTCTTGCGTTCCGCGTTCGCCCTCACTGGCACAGGCTCCGCGATCCGGAACCGCCGGCTCTGCCGTCCGGGTCTCTGGCACCGATCGTGGACGCCCTCCGCGCCGTGGAAGGCAGTCGACTGGCCCGCTCACGCGTCCATGCACGCCTAGCTCGCCTCGCTGCCGATGTCGCGGTCTGTCAGTACGGCGGAACGGAGGAATCCGCGTGGGAGACCTCAAAGCGACGTCTCCGCGAGCGAAACCCGAAGGTCGCCAAGTTTCTCGCGCGCGAAGGAACTCTCCACTTGTCTGGAGACGAGTTCGTCCACCTCGTAGAGGAGACCCTCGCGGAACTCGAACGTCAACAACAGGAGGCGTAGATGAACGTAGCGGAGGTCAAGGAGCGGTCGGCGGCCATTGTCCAGGAGGTCGGCCGCGCAGTGGTGGGCAAGGATGACGTCCTTCGACAGGTCGCGGCCGCGGTGCTGGCCGGCGGCCACGTCCTGTTCGTCGACAATCCGGGACTCGCGAAAACTCTGATCGCGCGGAGCTTCGCCCGCGTCCTCGGCCTTGACTTCCGCCGAATCCAGTTCACTCCGGACCTCCTGCCCGGCGACATCACCGGATCCCACATCCTCGACCAGAAGACCGGCCAGTTCGTGCTTGCGCCCGGCCCCATCTTCGCCAACGTCGTCCTCGCAGATGAGGTAAACCGGGCCACCCCGAAGACCCAGTCGGCCGTCCTCGAGGCGATGCAGGAGATGCAGGTATCGATCGCCGGGGACACGCGACGACTTCCTCAACCCTTCATCGTGCTGGCCACACAGAACCCGATCGAATACGAGGGCACCTTCCCGCTTCCCGAAGCTCAGCTCGACCGGTTCATGATCCGTCTCGCCGTAGGCTATCCAACCGAGCTCGAAGAGAGGGAGATCCTGCGCCGGCGCGCAGCTCGCCGGGACGACGAGGTGGCGCTCGATCGCGTGACGGGTTCCGAGGAGCTTCTTGCCATGCGCCAAGCCGTCGAGGCAGTGATCGTCGATGAGGAACTCGGCGCCTACATCGTGGATCTTGTCGCCCGAACCCGCGCGCATCCCAGCGTGTACGTCGGAGCGAGTCCACGAGGGTCTTTGGCTCTATTCAAACTCTCGCGCGCCTGGGCGGCCATCGAAGGGCGCGACTACGTCATCCCCGACGACGTGAAGCGATTCGCCGTCGCGGCCCTCGCACACCGGATGATTCTCAGGCCGGAATTCTGGACGCGCCACGCTTCAACCGAGGCCGTCGTCCAGTCCGTGCTCGATGCGGCCGTCGTCCCGAAGGTCTCGTAGGATGCGAAACGATCGCCGGTTGCCCGTCGGACTCCTGTTCGGCGCCGCATTCCTCGTCGCCGGCCTCTACGGACGCTCACCGGCACTTCTTCTCTTGGGCGTGCCTCCCCTCGTCTACGCAGCATCGCTGGCTCTCTCCCATGCCATGATGCGGCGGCCCGTGCTGGAGGCCACTCGCACCCCATCGATGGGTCGCGTGACCGAGGGAGACGTCGTCACGATGACCATCTGCGTGACCAACAACGGGCCGGACGTAGCGTTCGCCGCCGTGTTGGACGAGCTCTCTGACGACATGACGCTCGTTTCGGGCGAGCCCGGCTACTGCGGTCCCCTACATCGCAGTGAACCGGTCACCGCCGCCTACGACCTCCGGGTTCCCCGCGGCGTCCATGTGCAAAGCACGCTTCGCGTTCTCATCTGGGCTCGCGCCGGCCTGTCCCTCGAGGACTATCGCTTCGACTGCCCGACCTACGTCGCAGCGCTCCCCTGCGTCGAGCCCCTTCCGGCTGTCGCCATCCGTCCGCGCAAGACTCACACCGCCGTAGGCCCGGTGAAGGCCCGCGTCGCCGGATCCGGAGTCGAGTTCTTCGGTTGCCGCGGCTACGTCCCCGGCGACGACATCCGACGGGTGAATTGGCGCGCCTACGCTAAGTACGGTCGGCCGTTCGTCAACGAGTATGAAGACGAACGAATGACGGACGTCATCGTCGTCCTCGATGTGCGTGTGACGGCCCACGTCCGAACGAACGGCGAGTCGACGTTCGAACCTTCCTGTCGCGCCGCGGCGAGTCTCGCGGCGCATTTCATGCGTCGCGGCAACCGCGTTGGATTCCTTCTCTACGGCCAAACGGTCGATTGGATCGAGCCCGCTGGCGGACGCTTTCACCTAGAGAAGATCCTTGGCACGATCGCACGTGCCCATCCTGCAAGGAGCTATGCGTTCGAGGATCTCGCCAACCTCCCGCTGCAGATGTTGCCCAGCGGCTCGCAGATCGTGGTCGTGAGCCCTCTCTCACGAAGCGGCGACGCCCTGGTGGCCGCCAAGCTGCGCGCACGCGGTTGCTCCGTTCTAGTCTTCTATGTGGACTCGCTCGAACTGGAGCGCTCAGCGGAGAAGCCCGATGCCGCGCTCGATTTGGCCGTCCGAACGAGGACATTGGAGATGGCGACGGACTTCCGCATCATGGAGTCGATGGGCGTCGAGGTCATTCCGTGGAGTGTGATGCAGCCGCTCGCGGTGGCGATTCGGGCCGCCCAACTAAACCGCGGCATCGAGAGGAGGTCGCAGTGAACGCCGTGGCCCTCGTCCTTGCCGGGCTGTCTTCTCTCAGCCTCTCGCTTGCCTTCGCGCGGACTGGGCCGTTCTACGAACCCATGCTTGCCGCGCTTCTCGGCGCGATCTGGGTTCTCATCCTTGCCGTCCGGCCGAGGATGCCAGCCCATGGTCTCTTTCTCTTCCTCGGTCTCGCAGCCGCCGGTATCACGGCAGCGCGGGGATCCACCCTGCTTGGGCTCGCGGCCGCAACGGCGACGCTCTTCGCGTGGGACGCCATCACGATGCACCGGTTGATCCTGGACCTCCCGCCGCACGGCAGGCGCCGCATCGCTCGTCGCTACGCCCTCCAGGCACTGAGCACAGCGGCGGCCGCCTTCGCGCTAGCTGCGGGGGGGCTCGTCATCCATCCGACGCTCGGCTTCCCCGCCGCCCTCGGCACTGCGCTCGGCGTTCTCGTTCTACTCGCCATTGCGATGTGGCAGAGTGCTCGCGTGGCCAACTCGGCAGGTGCGACCGCCTCGTCCGGGAGCGAGCGAGAGAAAGCGGACGGCGCTTGATCCGCGCCGCCCGCTCCAACGCCAGATAGGCGTTCCGCTTCCCTCCTAGGGCAGACTCAACTCGCCGCACACCGACTCGGGGATGCGATCTCCCTTGACGTACGCGCTGATCTCACCTGAGAGTGTCTTCACCTGCGAAGCATAGCTGGAGTCGAGACTGTACGTGAAGACCAATTCGTCGCCCGGTGCTACGGAAGCCCACGCTGCGTCAAGCTCGCGCGTCTCAGGGAAATAGGGCGCGAACATCGTGGTGCCTTGGTCTACCACCTCAGGGCGCCACCCTGCAGGGATCCACTCTCTGAGTCCCGCCGCACTGCATTGCGACACAACATGGACAGTCATTGACACCAGCATTGTCCCGTCGTTCTGGGGGACGAGTTCGCGAATGCAGTACACAGGGTAGTCCCCGGCGACGACGCCCTTCGTCCTTGTCTGTTCCCGTCCCCCCGCATCGCGCACAGTCAGCTTCACTTCGTAGAAGCCAGGTGCGTTGAACGTGCACGCGACGACTTCGGCGTCGGTGTCGACGTCCACTGTGCCGTCGTTGTTGAAGTCCCACAGATACCGGTACACGCCTCCGCTGCCCAAGCACGAATCGCAGACGGAGAAGTTCACCACATCCCCTACCGCGGGGTTCCACTTTGACGGCGTAAAGTCCGCTTTCCATGCGGCTTGCACCGCGCACGCAGTGGCGGCAGCGATCACTAACCCAATGAAACCGATGCGAATCCCTCTTCGCATGCCCCCTCCTTCTTCACCTTGCGATCGCGAACCCGCAACCCCTTTCTGTTGATTGCGGGTCCGCGACCCGCCCCCTCTACGGGAGCGGGTCGTAGACCGAGCTTCCGGTCAGCCAATAGGCAATGAGGCCCTCCAATGTAGCCAGGTCGATCGTCCCGTTATTCGTCCGTGGCACAACGCCGCCGGAGACCCAGAGCGATACCGCGTACTGGATCTGGTCGAACGCGATCGTCCCACCCACTCCGAGCTTGAGATCGACGGCAGAGGTCGCTGTGTTCCAGCACGAGATCGCAACGGGGATCGACAGGTACTTGAGCAACGTGATCTTGTCTTCGCCCGAGGTCGTCTCGTTGATCCGCGGCGACGAACTCGAGACGGTGCCCCGCAACGTGATGAAGCTTCGCTCTTCGGTCGGCGTCCCGGCCGGCGCGGTCAGCTCATAGCGGATCTCGCGAACGGAGTTCTGTGTTCCGCCCACGAGCCGCTCGGCGAAAACCCACTCCGCCGAGGTTGCCGTCGTCCGCACGGTCGCCCCGTCCGCCTCGACGGACCGGAACGTCCATCCCGACGGCAGGCTCTCGCTCACGGCCATTCCGTCGAGCGATGCGTTCGCCGTGATGGTGAGCGTAGCGCTCACGACCGCCCCCGCGACCGTCGCATCGTTCGGCAAGTACGTATCAATCGTCCGCTGCGTTGTGAGACTCGATACCACGGGGAACGTTGCCGTGGTCCGCACGGAGTTCCCGTAGTCGTCTGTCACCGTCAATCCCACGGTGCTGTCGCCGGCTACAGGGAAGGACACACTGAGCGTCGGCTTGTCCGACGTCTGATCCACGACCCCGTCGTTGTCGAGGTCCCATCCGTAGCGAACGATCGATCCGTCCAAGTCGTGCGATGCGCTCGCGTCGAGCAGCACGTCGACGCCGATCAACGCCGAGGTGAGGACCCGAAGAGTCCCGGGCTCCCGCAGGGCGATGCTCGGAACGGGCTTCCCGTTTCCGATCGTGAGAGTGCGAGTCGCGGCATCGGACTCGGCGCCGTGGCTGTCCGTCACACGCAGCGTCACGCTGTAAGTTCCTGCCGCAGCATAGCTGTGGTCGGGCTTCACCACGTTGCTTGTGGCTCCATCACCGAAGTTCCACTGCCAGCCGACGACCTGGTCCCCATCGTCGATGTCCCGCGACTGGTCGCGGAACGCCACCGTCTCCCCTGAGGAGGGGCCTGCCGGGTCAAACGAGAACGCCGCGACGGGAGCGCGGTTCGGCATGATCACCGAGAGAATGAGCGGCGAAATGGACGCCTTGCGCACGACGCCGCGGAAGTCCTGATAACTCACCGTGGAGAGGTCATCCGTCGGCAGACTCCCCTTGGCTGGTGCGTCGAACTTCGCCTCGATCTGCACCACTTGGCCGAGACCGACTTTGGCGACTTGCCATGTCGCGGTCGTCGATCCATCCCGTTCGGTGCGAACCTGCGATGCTGTCGGAGTCGATCCGACGAAGTGCAGCCCCAGCGGGATGTGCTTCGTGACAACGACGTCCGTCGCGGCCGCCGTGATCTGCAGGCTGTCGCTCACGCGGTCTACCGAGTCCGACGATAGATCGGAAACATAGAGCCCGTCAGACTGCTCCGCGAGACCCTTGAGAAGCGCCCTGTTGATGATCGGCGTGAGTCCGGCGGTGACGATTCGAATCCCCGTCTCCCCGGCCACCATGCCTTCCACCGTCGGTGCGCTGCCCACGTCGTTCTGACCGTCCGCAATCAGAACGATTGCCAGGACGGCGTCGTCTCGCCCGTAGTTCAAGAGCTCCCCTCGAGCCAGCTGCAAGCCAGCCCCGAGAGCCGATTTGCTATCCCCTACAAGGTTGCTGATCGCTACCTTCGCATCCAGCTTGTCCCATGTGAGCGGGACGACGAGTCGCGCCACCGTTCCGAACGAAACGACGGCCACGCGATCCTCATTCCCCAATCGGCCGATAAGGTCGTAGGCGAACTGCTTCGCGTCCTCCAGCTGGGAAGAAGCCGACGCGTCAATGACCACAACGCAGTCGACCGGGTACTTCTCGATGCCTCCCTGTCCGATCAGCGAAACGTCGATCGTCGCCGCATCCGGTTTGGTACCCACCCCTGCGACGTTAATCTGCGCAGGGCTCAGCGATTGCTCAACCTGCAGCGATCCCTCTCCCCATACCACCCCAGAGGTGCACGCCAACAACAGGAAGAGAAGAGCCACGGCGAGGGGTTTCCCCCTCGCCGCGCTTGTGGTCGTTCTCATCTTGGATCATCTCCTCGCTCGGGCGCGCCGAAGCGCGTCCGACTCGACTAGCCTCCGCTGCACGTGGCGGCATCCGGAGCGCAGGGGCCGCTCGGTGCGGCCGGGAGCGGATCACAGATGTCCGTGCCGGTGAGCCAGTAGGCGATGATTTCCTTCAGCATGTGGTAGCCCACGGTCTGGCCGCAGGTCCACGGCACAACCTCGTCCTCAAGCCAGAAGGCGATGGCCCGCTGCACCTGCAGGAACGAGATCTTGTTCGACAACGTGATGTCCAGCTGGTCGTGCTCGACATCCCACCGCGAGATCGCGACCAGCACCGACACGCACTCGCTCACGTCGACGCCCGAGTCGCCGGTCACGGTCGTGTCCATGCACGGAAGCGCCGAATCGACCACACCGTAGAGGTCGTTCGAGCTGGCATAGCACGGATCGCTCGACGCCATCTCGATGGCCTCGGTCTGCGGGACCTCGACCTGGTAGATGATGGTCTTCGTCGTTCCCGCCGGAAGCTTCGTCGGGTAGACCCACTCCGTCTTCGACCTCTTGTAGGTGAGGCCGTCGTTCTCCACCGGGATGACCTTCCACCCAGCGGGGACGTCTTCGTTCAGCCCGACGCCATAGAGGTCCTGGTCCGCCCAGATCTCCACCTTCACGGTGAACGTGCTGCCTGCTCGGTCGCCGCCCGGGCCCGTGTAGTTCAGGAGAACGTTATTGCACGGAACGGGGGCGAGGATCGTGCGCACCGCGTTGATGTGCGCTGCAGGAACGAGCGGGAGCGGAAGGTCGACAGGCGTGCACGTGTAGGCGTACGCCGCGAGTTCCTTCATCTCCTCTAGGGTGATCGTCGCGCCTCCCGTGGACGGCACCGACTCGTCGTTCTGCCACATCTCGAGCGCTCGCGCGAGTTGCTGCGAGTCGATCTTCTGCGACAGACGCAGGTCGATCGTGTCTTGGTCGTCCACACTCTTGCGCGGCACGAGGTGAGCGATCGCCTCCTTGAGAGGCAGCGTCGACGAAATCTGAACCTTAGCGTCTCCCTCGACGGGAATCTCCATGAACGGAGTCATCGCCTGGAAGGTTCCGGTCAGCGTGAAGCAGACCGGCATGGTCGACGTCATCAGCTGAGATGCCGCAGGGACCGTCAGCTCGTACGAGATGATTTTCGTCGTGTTGGCACGGATGGTGTCGACGAAGATCCACTGCACCGTGGATCGCTTGAACGCCGCACCGGCGTTCTCGAGCGGCTTGATCTCCCAGCCGACGGGCAGGTTCTCCTGCAGGCCAACTCCGGCGACGTCCATCTGCGGCTCCATGCGCACGATGACGAGGAATGTGCTTCCGGGCAGCGCCGCCGACGTCGAGATGGTCCGCGTCACTCTGACCGCCAACTCGCCGACGGTGATCGTCTGCGTGGCCTTGCCCGTAGCTCCCCCGTTGTCGGTCGCACGCACGGTGACCGTCTTCGTGCCGCTCGTCGTGTACGTGTAGCTTACCGTAGGAGCGGTCGTCGTCTGGTCGAAGACGCCGTCGCCGTTGAAGTCCCATTCGTACTTCACGATCGACCCGTCCGGATCCTTCGACGCCGAGGCGTCGAACGTGATCGGCTGGTTGACCCGCGCGTTCGAAGTCGAAACCGTGAACGATACAGTCGGCTGCGCGTTGGTCGACGCGGCGATGATGATCGGGTCGACGCGGTTCAGCGTGATCGTCTGCGGTGCGATCCGGTCGCCGTACAGGAACTTCACGTCGGTAATGCCGGCCGTGAACTGCGGGAAGAGCGACAACTGAAACGCGCCGCCAAGCGGGCCGAGCACCATGCCGTCGCCGCTTCCCTGATTCCAAACCCAGGACACGCTGCCGGTCGGCGGAGTGAGTTGCCACGTCTCGCGGAAGTCGCCAGCCCCATCATCCTGGACCTGGAACACCGCTGCTGCCGGGACTCCCGACAAGGTCATCGATGTCGATCCCGCCGGTCCTCCAGTAGCGCCACCGAGAATGACAAACAACGAGACCTGTCCGTTCACCGTGTTCTTGTACAAGAACAGGACTGCGGTGCTCGCTTTCTCGAACCCCGTGGACGACATGCTGTTCGTCGACTTGTAGAACGCGACCGGGTCCGCGGCGTTCGCCAGCGGAGTGATTGTAACTTGCGTTTCCCCTTGGCTGACAGTGTAGAAGCCCTCGCCCTGGGCCAAGCCCAGCACCGGCACGAGGAGAACGACCACCGCCAGGAGGAGGGGAAGGCCAAAACGGCTGACCTTACGCACCCTCATTGCTACCTCCTTTGTTGGCGTATTCATCTTCTCTTCTTGCGCAAAGCAGGAATCCAGCTCCACTCTAGCAGATGCCCTCCAGGAAAGTCTGTAACAGCGATTACGCTTCCTGCGGCCTCTACTTCCGATTGCATCACCATTACAGCGTCACAACGATCTGGTACAACGCAGCATCCACGGCCTTCTTTGCCGCTTCCACAGGATCCGCCGTCAGGAGCGACAAGAGCGGGCTGTCATCGGCAGACACGCTCGTGGTGAAGTTCACGTTCCCTCGCGAATCAAACACGGTCGCGAAGAGGCTGACCGTGGCCTTCCTCTCAAGCCCGAACAGGAGTCCGAGAGGAGTGATCAGGAGCTGCAACGAGGTATTCAGGAACGACGTCGCCCCGAGCAGCAACAGGGATCGCTCGGGCCGATAGGCGATTTCGTTGTCCCAGGTCACAATGCGCAAGATGACGATATGGTCCGCACCGAGGACCGACGCAAGGCGTTGCACCGCGTCGACCGTGAGGCTGTTCCCGATGTACGCGTTGGCCGCGCGCTGCGCCAGCATCAGGTCACCTTCCGAGCAGGTGTCCCCGCCCGATATGATCGAGCACTGCTGCGCAGCGTAGTTCCGTACGAGTTCGAGATCGGCCGTCGGCACCGCGGCGGCAGCTTGGACAAAGAGGGCCACCCTCTCGCGACCCTGGGTCGCGACGGCGCCCAGTACGACAGCGAGAAGGACGACAGCGACGCACCCCGCAATTGCGCGCGTTCGATCGAGCATGTTTCTCTCCACCACCCCTAAGGCAGACTTCCGATTGCCACAGGGAGTCTAGTCACCGCGGGAGAGTGGGGAGAAGGAACGGTGTCGACACGCCCTTCCGTCTTTGTCTAGGGGGTCCGGGACGAATGTCCCGTGCGCTACTGAAGAGGCAGCCCTCTCCTAGATCTCAAGTTCCTTCGGCTCTTGGGCCGCGTGCGGATGCACAGGGCCAGCATAGATCTTGAGCTTGCGGAGCATTCGCCGTCCGAGGTTCGACTTGGGGAGCATGCGCCGGACAGCCTCACGAACCGGCAGCGTGGGATGGCGCTCGATGAGCTTCCGGTAGGACATCTCCTTCAAGCCACCGATGTATCCCGTGTGGCGCTGATACAGCTTGTCGTCCCACTTCTGTCCGGTGAGCTCGATTCGCTCGGCGTTGATCACAATGACGTAGTCGCCGGTGTCCACATGCGGCGTGTAGATGGGTTTGTGCTTGCCCTGCAGGATGGTGGCGATCTCCGTCGCGATTCGTCCGAGGCGCTTCCCATCGGCGTTGACCACGTACCACTCGCGGTCCCAGCTCGTCCCCATCTCTTGGTTCTTCGCAACAAACGTCCGTTGCATGCTCGTACTCCTCCAGATATCCAGTTCGAGGCCCGATTATAGCGGCGTCTCTTCAGGCTTTCAAAGGTCCCTTCGCAATGTGTCTTCTGGCGTCGCGCCGTACGACAGAAGCGTGACCGGAACGCCTACCGTCTCCTCGATGGCCGCGACGTAGCGGTGAGCTGCCGCAGGCAGCTCACTCCATGACGCAGGGCGCAACGCACCGCGCCAGCCGGGGAGTTCCTTGTAGATGGGTTCGCAGTCGGCCAGGCGATCGCCCGAGAGCGGAAACCGGTCGGTCTCCACCCCTCCGATGCGGTACGCAGTGCAGAGCTTGATCGTCGGCAAGCCCTCGAGGACATCCAGTTTCGTCAGCGCGAGGTCCGTGATCCCGTTCAGTCGGACGGCGTAACGCAGTGCGACGAGGTCAAGCCACCCGCAGCGGCGGGGCCGCCCGGTCGTCGTCCCGAACTCTCCCCCCCGCTCGCGGAGCGCCGCGCCAACGCCATCCTCTAGCTCCGTAGGGAAGGGACCTTCCCCGACCCGCGTCTGGTAGGCCTTCGTCACTCCGAGGCGCCGAGTGACCAGGCTGGGGTCGATCCCCAACGAGGGACCGATCCCGGCGAACAGCGTCGTGGAGGACGTAACGTACGGGTACGTCCCGAAGTCCACATCGAGCAGGGTCCCTTGCGCACCCTCGAACAGGACGGGTTCGCCGGCAACTAACGCTCGCCCGACGACGTCCGACGCGTCGACGATCGACTCGAGCCACGGCTCGGCGAGCTTCCTCTGGGACCGGACCAGCTCGCCCGGGTCGAGCGCCTCGAGTTCGCTCGCCTTCGGCCACTCTCTCCGTAAGAGCTCAAGCCTCCACTCGATACGCTCCGCCATGCGCCGAGGCTCGAGAAGGTCTCCCACCCGCACTCCGACGTGCGCGGCCTTGTCGCGGTAGGCGGGAGACATCCCGCGCCGTGTCGTTCCGAATCGCGATCCCGAGCCCTCCAGCTCCTCGAGCGTTCGATGGTACGGGAGAATCAGGTGCGCGTTCTCCGCCAAGAGAAGCCGCGGCTTCGCTCCGACGTGTCGCGCGACCTCGTCGTACTCCCTTCTCAGAACATCGAAGTCGATGACGACTCCGCCGGCAAGGACGGACGTGACTCCGGCGTAGAAGGCACCAGCCGGGAGAAGGTGCGTCCCGAACTTCACGCCACGGTCCACCACCGTGTGCCCGGCGTTCGGACCTCCGTTGTAGCGCACGACCATCGATGCGCCCTGCGCCAGGAGATGCGTGATCTTCCCTTTTCCCTCATCTCCCCACTGCAGTCCGAGCACCGCCGTGGCCATCTTCGCCTCCTAGTCCCCCGACAGGCGCCGCAGCGCAATCGTGAGCGTTCCGATCGCAAGTTCGATCGACTCGCAATAGGTACATCCCGGGTCCAGTTCTTGCCGGATCTCGCCTGCGAGCACTTCGCTCGCCAGCTCGTCCCCGTTCTCCGCCAGAATCGCCGCCAGCTCAGGCGGGGCCTCGTAGCATAGGAGAATCCGATCCGTGACGTCGAATCCCGCTTCCTTTCTCGCGACCTGGACGCGGTGGGCGACTTCGCGGAAGACTCCTTGGCGTCGTAGCTCGTCGTCGAGCCGTACGTCGAGGAGCACGCGATCGCCCCCTCCTGTGGCCTCTACGAATCCCTCGGCAAGGACGGACGTGTAGACGACGTCGTCGGGAAGGATCTCGACCGTGCGGCCATCCACCTCGATCTCGATCGGCCCGCAGGAGAGACGTTCGCGCAGGGAGACCGCCGTCTGCCCCTTGATCCACGCGGCCGCTTTCGGCCCCGCATTCCCCAGCCTCGGCCCAAGGGCCCGGAAGTTGGGTTGCGCGGTCAGCGCCGCGAACTCGGACGCATCGGAGACGACCTCAAGGCGCCTGACATTCAGCTCTTGCTCGATGAGCCTTCGGACGTCGTCCGAGAGCGCTCCCCCCTCACGCACCAGGACCGCGCGCGAGAGTGGCTGCCGGACCTTTGCCTGGGCGAGGTTCCGCGCCTGGTGCCCGAGAGCGGCGATCGTCCGCCCGAGGGCCATGTCCGACTCGAGTTCTTCGTCGCGCATGACTTGCAGTGCGACTGGGTACGAGCACAGGTGTACGCTGACCGGATCGGAGGCGAGGCGCAGGTTCTGATACATCGACTCCGCGAGGAATGGCACGAACGGCGCACACAACTTGGCCAGCGCAAGCAGGGCCTCGCGCAGCGTGTCGTACGCAGCGATCTTGTCCTCTCCCATGCCGCCCTTCCAGAACCGGCGACGACAGAGCCTCACATACCAGTTCGAGAGGTCATCGACAAACGACTCGAGTGCAGCCGTAGCCGCTACGACGTCGTACGCATCAAGCGATTCGCACACGGCGGCCGCCGTCGACTGCAAGCGGGACCGGATCCATCGATCGAGCACGGACAGACTCCGCGAGTCGAGCGTGTGACGAGCGGGATCGTAGCCGTCGATCGTCGCGTAGAGGGAGAAGAAGTCGCACGTGTTGCGTAGCGTGTCGAGGAACTTGTAGAGCGGCTCTTGGACCGCCGTCTCGACAATGCGCCGCGACTTCCACGGGGCGCTCGACGCGTACAAGTACCAGCGAATGCAGTCGGCACCGAACCGGTTGATGTACGTCCACGGGTCGAGCACGTTCCCGCGGCTCTTGCTCATCTTCTGCCCGTTCTCGTCCAGACCAAGTCCCGTGGCCATGCAATTGCGGTAGGGAGCCTGCCCATGGAGGATCGTGGCCGTGGCAAGCAACGTGTAGAACCAGCCGCGCGTCTGCTCCATCGCTTCGCAAATGAAGTCCGCCGGGAAGCTGCGCCGGAACTCGTCCTGGTTCTCGAACGGGTAGTGCCACTGGGCCGTGTGCATGCTGCCGGAGTCGAACCACGTGTCGATAACGTAGGAAACGCGTCGCGCTTCCCCGCCGCAATGGGAGCAGCGCAGAACGACCGCATCGATCGTCGGACGGTGAAGTTCCGCGGTGCGTGCAAACGCGGGATCCGTAGCCCGTTCGACCAGCTCGGCACGGCTTCCGACGCACATCACTTCGCCGCACGCCCCGCACGTCCAGAGGTTAAGCGGCGTTCCCCAGTAACGGTCGCGGGACAACGCCCAATCCTTCAGGTTCGCGAGAAACTCCCCGAGTCGCCCTTCGCCGACATGGTCGGGATGCCAATGGACGGACGCGTTGTTCTCGATCATCGCGTCCTTGAACTCCGTCGTGCGGATGTACCACGAGTCCATCGCATAGTAGAGAAGCGGCGTATCGCATCGCCAGCAGAACGGGTAGTCGTGCTCGTATTCCTGGCAGCGATAGAGGATCTTGCGCTGGCGAAGGTCCGCGATGACGTCGGGGTCGGCGTCCTTCACGAACTTGCCGGCACAAAGCCCGAACTCGGCGGTGAAGTGCCCGCCCAGGTCGACGGGCTGAACGAACGGCAGTCCAACTTCCTGTCCCAGTCGGTAGTCATCTTCCCCGAACGCAGAGGCGATGTGAACGACGCCCGTCCCATCCTCCATGTTCACGAACGATGCGGGGTAGACACGATGCGCCGCCGGATCATCGGTCAGCCGGTAGGGAGGCTCGTAGCGAACACCAACGAGGTCCGCCCCACGAAACTCGCGCAGGGTCCGGTAGTCGCCCACGAGCGCCTTCGGCAGAAGCGCTTTCGCC
Organism: uncultured bacterium; assembly: GCA_903839615.1. Classification (GTDB taxonomy): domain Bacteria; phylum Bipolaricaulota; class Bipolaricaulia; order UBA7950; family UBA9294; genus CAIOGO01. The sequence goes on along the minus strand of CAIMCX010000057.1, from coordinate 1,423 downwards.
AGAACGAAACGCTCGCCCTCTTGCTCGACTTCGGCGTACGTCGCTTCGGCCGAAACGGCAAGGCCCACGTTTGCAGGCAATGTCCAGGGGGTGGTCGTCCAGGTGAGAAGAGAGGTCTCGACGCCGCCTCTCGCGTAGGCGGCGTCGCCATCGTCCACGATGCGCATGCGAATCGTGACGGACGGATCCTTGACCGCCCGGTACCCCTGCGCCACTTCATGCGACGACAGACCCGTGCCGCAGCGGGGGCAATAGGGCAGGGTCTTGTGGCCGTTGTAGAGAAGGCCACGATCGAACATCGATCGGAGTTCCCACCACACAGTCTCGATGTAGTCGTCTGTGTATGTCACGTATGCGTCTTCGAGGTCGATCCAGAAGCCCATGCGCCGCATCATGGCTTCCCAATCGGCCTTGTAGCGCATGACGGATTCTTTGCACAGCGTGACGAACTTCTCGACGCCGAACACCTCGATCTCCGGCTTGCTGTTGACGCCGATCTGTTTCTCGACCTCCAGCTCGACGGGGAGGCCGTGCGTGTCCCATCCGCCCTTTCGTCCGACGTAGTGGCCCTGCATCGTCTTGTAGCGCGGGTAGAGGTCCTTGTAGACGCGCGGCATCAGGTGGCCGAAGTGAGGCTTCCCGTTCGCCGTGGGAGGCCCCTCGAAGAACACGTAGGGGGCTCGTCCCTTCGTCTGCTGCAACGACGCCCGGAAGACGTCGTGTTTCTCCCACAGCGCGAGAACTGCCTCTTCGCGCGCGAGCGGGTCTCGAGTCAGCTTCTCGTAGCGCTTCACGCCTTCTCCTTGTCCAGCCAGCAGCACTCTTCATCCAACGGAATGTCATCCAACGCGAAAGCCAACAGACGGAGCGCCCCTTACCGGGGCAGACGAATATAGATGAGAAGAGGCATGCTACGTTCGACCGAATGCATCATTGGCACATCACGCGGCATCATAGCGGCGCTCCAGGCGCGAGTCAAACCGGCTCGGAGACAAGGGTTGCCGCGGGCCGGCCATACGACCTCTTCGAGCACGGGACATGCGCGGCCCGTGCCAGGGGACGAGTGTCGGAGCGATGCAGCTCAGCGGTCGTTGCCGCCTTCGACTCTGGACTGCAGCCTCTGTCCATGAGACTCCGATCCTCGCGATGGACGCTGAAACTCCTTGTCCTCGCCGTCCTCACGGCGGCTCTGTTCGGGTGCGATAGTGGAACGAACCCGGTCGCCGTCCTTGCGACAGCCGTCGTCACTGGGCCAGCGCCGCTCGACATCGCATTCGACCTTTCGCATACCGTCCATCCGCTCGGTCGCCCGATGACCTACGAGTTGCGATTCGGGGATGAGTCCGCTCTGCAGTCGGGGTCCGACTTCGACATCGTCGCGCATCATACGTACGCTGCTGGGACGTACGAAGCCCTTCTCACT
>CAIMCX010000056.1 GCA_903839615.1 uncultured bacterium | reverse complement strand
TTGAGGAGCGTCACCATGTCGCCGATCGACATCTCCTCCGCGATCAGCTTGGCCATCAGGTCGGCCTGGTTAAGCGCCACGTCGACGCCCATGTCGCGGGTGAAGAGCCACGCGTTGTCAGGATCGTTCACGCGCGCGATGACGCGACGCACACCGAACTCAAAGCGAGAGATGGTCGAGACAACCAGGTTGTCCTCGTCGTCCGAAGTGACGGCTGCGACGACGTCGGCCTTCTTGACCCCGGCTTGCATGAGCACCTTGGGATCGGCTCCGTCGCCCGTCACGACCATCTCGCGCGGAAAACGCAGCTTCAGAGGCTCGGTGATCTCCGGCCGCGGGTCGACGATGACCGCCGTGTGCCCACCGGCAAGCAGAAGCCCGGCGAGATGCGCACCCGTCTTTCCTCCTCCCACGATCAGGACGAACACGTTCGCCTCCTCTCCTAGACGATCGCCAGCAGGCTCTCGAGCCGGCTGCGGGCCGTGGAGAGCACACTGACGACCAAGCGGTCTCCACTCTGGAACGCCGTTCCTGTGATCGGGATGAACGTTCCTCCCTTGCGGGCCACGCTGATCACCGAGATCTCCGACGGGACGTTGACGTTGTTCACGGTCCGCCCGACCCAGTGCGGCGGCACCTCCACCTCGACGAGCTCGACCTCTCCCGTACCGAGGGTTGAGACGATGTTGAGCTCGCGGTGCCCGAGCAACTGGATGATGCGGCTGGCGCCCCATGCCGTGGACGACACCGTCTGCAGCCCGAGGCGCTGGTAGATCTCCGCTCGGCGAGGGTCGTACAGCCGCGCGACGATCTTCGGAACATTGAAGGTATTGCGAGCCACGCGCGCGATGATGATGTTGCGGTTGTCCTTCGCCGTGACGGCAGCCAACGCGTCCGCCTGCTCGGCGCCCGCACGGGCGAGGACGTCTCGATCGAGTCCCGAGCCCGCTACCGTCCGCCCCTTGAACGAAGGGCCCAAGCGATCAAAGGTTCGAGGGTCCACGTCGACCACGGTCACATCCTGGCCGTCCTCGATGAGCTGATGGGTCAACTCCGAGCCCATTCGCCCACAGCCGACAATGATGACTCTCATGACGCCCTCCTCGTACAGGCGACCTGTCCATTGCGCTGCGTTGTGCAAGGGTACTGCATCTCCATCGTCGCCCGCCCGACGCTCGTCCGCAGACCGCGGGAAACGCAGCCCGCTATCCTACCGCGCGTTTGGCCACACCGGCCAGTCTCCCGGCCGTCCGCTGCGCGCTCCATCCTCGACGAACCCGGCGTCCTAGGCAAGATGTGCCTCCACGGGCCCACGACGAGCCGCGCGGCGGCGTTCGAGCCGTCGCATCACCGCTTTTCGCCCTTCCTCGGCGAGGAACATCACCGGCGCGTAGAGGAAGAGAAGAGCCCAATAGCGGATCGGAAGGGGACCATGCTCGAACATCGCCTGGAACGGCGGCACATAGATCAATGTCGTAATAAGCCCCAATTCTACCAAGAAGCCGACCAGGAGGAAACGATTAGCGAAGAAACCCACTCGGAACACCGAGGTGCGCTCGGTTCGACACGCGTACGCGTTGCCGATCTGCGTGGTGATAACGCCGGCGTGGAACATCGTGGTGGCGAGAACGTAGACAAACCCCGGTCCCGCGACGTCGATGATTCGCTTGGCATAGGGGAGAAGGTCAGCGCGTGGCAGATGGAACAGGTTGTGGTAGCCCATAGACCACCAGAGGAAGAAGAACCCGAGGAAGCAAAGCGCCGACTGGATGCTCCCCAGCCATAGGAAGGCCCGAATGATCAGACGTCGGTCGACGATGCGGTCCTTGGGCCCTCGTGGCGGGCGGTCCATCAGTCCGGGTTCCGGCTTCTCGGTGCCCAACGCAAGGGCCGGAACGAGGTCCGTTCCAAGATCGATGGCCAGAACTTGCATCACGGTCAGCGCGAGAGGGATGTTGAATACGATCTGGAAGATGAACGGCCACGCTTCGGGCGTGTTGCTGGTGAAGATGTAGGTGGTGAACTTGCGGATGTTCGAGAAGACGGCGCGTCCTTCTTCTATGGCGTTGACAATCGAGGCGAAGTTATCGTCAAGCAGGATCATCGACGCGGCCTCTTTGGCGACGTCGGTTCCCGCGATGCCCATAGCCACACCGATGTGCGCCTTCTTCAGCGCCGGAGCGTCGTTGACGCCGTCTCCGGTCACGGCAACGATTTCCCCAAGTCCCTTCAGTGCTGAGACGACGCGCAGCTTGTGCTCAGGAGCCGCGCGGGCAAAGATGACTTCCCCTTTGAGCACTTCAGTAAGGTCCTCGTCGGTCATGGTGTCGAGCTCCGACCCGCTCACAAGGCGCGCTCCCTCGCCGACCATCCCGACGCGACGCGCAATCGATTCGGCCGTCAGGCCGTAATCGCCGGTGATCATGATGATCCGGATGCCTGCACGGTGGCACTTGTCCACCGCGGCAGCTACTTCGGGCCGCGGCGGGTCCTGCATCGCGAGAAGCCCGAGGAAGGTCAGTTCCTGCTCAACCCATTGGACGGTGTAGCCATTCGGGCGCTCGGGCAGCGTTCGCCGCGCAACCGCGAGGACGCGTAGAGCGTTTCGCGCGTAGGTGTCGTTCGATGCCAGAACCTGATCGCGCCACTCATCGGACAGTGGGACGACCTCGCCGTTCACGAGGATCGTCGTGCACAGCGAGAGCACTTCCTTCGGCGCGCCCTTGACGAAGGCGATTTCCTCCTCGCCGCGCGGGTGAATCGTACTCATGCGCTTGCGCGCGGAGTCGAAGGGCAACTCACGGATCCTCGGGTACTCCTTGATTGCATCGGCGTAGGCGAGTCCGCCCTTCGCGCCCGCGACGAGCAGGGCGGCCTCGGTTGGGTCGCCGAGGATCGTCCACCCCTTCTCGCCTTGAGGCGGGACGAGCTTCGCGTTGTTGCACAGAACGGCGCCAAGGAGCAGCTCGCATAGGTCGGCCGCAGGAACTGCCTCGTTTGACATGGCAGAGCGGAACTCTCCCGTCGGCTCGTAGCCCACTCCCGTGGCGGTGAGCCGCTGCCCGGCGATCCACGCTTCGCGAACCGTCATCTCGTTCTGCGTCAGAGTCCCTGTCTTATCGGTGCAGATCACTGTGCACGACCCGAGCGTCTCGACCGACGAGAGTTTCTTGATCAGCGCGTTTCGCTTGGCCATTCGCTGCACTCCCATGGCAAGCGAGAGAGTCACCGTCGGAAGGAGCCCCTCGGGAACGAAGGCGACGACCATTCCGACGGAGAAGACGAACCCCTCACTCAGCGAGCGTCCAATGACGAAGACCGAGAGGAAGAAGAGGAGGATGCCGATGCCCATTGCCATCGCCGTGACGATCTTCGTGACGCGGTTTACTTCCTTCTGCAGCGGGGAAAGGTCTTCGCCTACCGTCTGCGTCAGGCGCGCGATCTTCCCGAACTCGGTGTTCATCCCGGTGGCGAAGATGACGGCGCGGCCCGTGCCGGCGCTGACGGCCGTACCCGCGAACACGAGGTTCGGCCGCTCCATCGCAGACAGACCCTCGCGCAACGAGGCTTCCGCGGTGCGTCTCGCCGGCGCTGACTCGCCGTTCAGCGTGGACAGGTCGACGCGCATCTCGTTTTCCTCGACGAGCCGCGCGTCGGCGCTGATGTGGTCGCCCTCTGAGAGGATGATCACGTCGCCTGGGACCAGGTCTTCGGCCGGGATCTTCGCCTCGTGCCCGTCGCGCATGACTCGAGCGAATTGGGGCAGGAGCTTCTTCAGTGCGTCGGCCGCCTTCTCGGCGCGGAACTCCTGCCAGAACGAGAAGATGGCGTTGATCACGATGACCGCCCAGATTGCCCACCCGAGCTGCGGCATCTTGCCGACGAAGGCCATCGCACCGCCGGCCCAGAGAAGCAGGGCCATGAGGTGGGTGAAGTTGGCGAGGAACTTGCGCCAAAGCGGTTTCCCTTTGATGGTCTGGATCGCGTTCGGGCCAACCTTGGCGAGGCGTGCTCCGGCCTCGACGGTCGTCAGTCCATCCGCGGACGTGCCCGCTGCGGCGTAGACATCATCGATCTGTAGTGTGTACGAACGAAGGGCTTTGTCTTCCGGCATCGAGACTACGTACTCGCCGTGATCGCGCGCGTACCGTTGCTCCTTGACGATCTGAGGAAGGCAATGAGCCCACCTACGGGTGGGCCCTTCCCTCTGTCTAACCTTCCGTGAGGATGCATCCTAGCGCTGGAATCATGAGGTGTCAACCGGCCTGCGCGCTCCTCGCGCGTCGCCGCCAGACCCAAGGACGGATGTCGGAAGGCCGGACCCACTGTCTGGTGGAGGCGAGCGGATTCGAACCGCCATCCTCCCGCGTGCAAGGCGGGCGCTCTCCCAGTTAGAGCTACGCCCCCAAATGGGGTTTGGAACGTCAGTATACCCGCGCCCCGGGCTCGTTCCATCCCACGATCGAGCTCCCGCAGGCAAGCGGAGCTGTGGCTCGCAAAGTGGGACCTTGGAGAGGTTCAACCTCGGTCGCTACCATGCACGCGGCATGAACGATCTTCTCGAACGGAAGCTCGGGGATCTTCCCGCGACGCCCGGCGTCTACCTCATGAAGGATGCCGCCGGCGTGATTCTCTACGTGGGAAAGGCCGCGTCGCTCCGCTCGCGCGTCCGTTCGTACTTCCAGTCGCCGGACGGTCTCGTCCCGCGCATCCAGTCGCTTGTCTCCGAGATCGCGGATCTCGAGGTAATCCGAACCGCGACGGAGTCCGAGGCGTTCCTCGTCGAGGACTCCCTCATCAAGCGCCACCAGCCGCGGTTCAACGTCCGACTGCGTGACGACAAGCGCTATCCGTACTTGCGCATCACGAACGAGCCGTTCCCGCGCATCCTCTTGGTGCGGCGTCGCGAGGCAGGCGGAGGGCGGTACTTCGGTCCCTTCACGAACGTGAAGGCGATGCGCGCAACGCTGAAGATGGCGCAGAAGCTCTTCCCGATTCGCACCTGCACGCTGGATCTGCCCCTCAAGACGCCGCGAAGGCCGTGCCTCAATTTCGACATCGGCCGCTGCCTCGGCCCGTGTGCCGGGAGTGTCTCCGAGGCGGAGTACGCCGCCGCCGTGGACGGCGCGGCGCAGTTCCTCGAAGGTCGCGTCGCCGGGCTTGCAAGAGACCTGCGTGGTGCGATGGAAGCGGCCGCTAGGGATCAGGAATTCGAGCGCGCTGCCGCACTGCGAGATCGCCTCACCGCGCTTCTTCGGACACTCGAGCGTCAGTCGGTTGTCTCACCCGACCTCCTCGACCGCGATGCGATCGGACTCGCGCTCGGCGACGAGCGTGCCTGCGCGCAGGTGTTCCTCGTCCGCGAAGGCCGCCTCTCCGCACGGGAGACGTTCCACCTTCGCACCCCCGCGGGCGCCGAGCCCGCAGACGTGCTCGAATCGTTCCTCACTCAGTACTACAGCCAGGCGACGACGGTCCCCCGGGAAATCCTTCTCCCGGGCGACGTGGACGACGCGCCGGCACTCGCTGCGTGGCTTGCCACCCAGCGCGGCGGCGCTGTGCGCCTCGTCGTGCCGAAGCGTGGCGACAAGCGCGCGCTCGTGACGCTCGCGGACGAGAACGCGCGCTTCGCCCTCAAGGCCAGCGAGAAGGAGGATTCGGCACGTGAGGAAGCCACGGAAGCGCTCGTGGAGCTCGCCGAGAGTCTCTCGCTCACGGCGTTCCCGCAGCGCATCGAGGCATTCGACATTTCGAACACCCAAGGGCAGGAAGCCACGGGGGCGATGGTCGTGTTCGAGGGCGGAAGGCCGCGGCGCGACGCGTACCGCCGCTTCAAGGTCCACATCTCGGGCAAGTCGGACGACGTCGCCATGATGGGCGAGGTGCTTCGCCGCCGGTTCCGCCGCGGCCTTGCCGAACTCGCGGACCCGACAATCGCCCGCGGCAAGTTCTCGGAGTTTCCCGATCTCGTCCTCGTCGACGGAGGTCGCGGGCAGCTGAACGCCGCGCTCGCCGTCCTCGACGAGCTCAATATCGAAGGCCTCGACCTCCTCGGACTCGCCAAGCGGCAGGAGGAGATCTATCGGCCTGGCGAGTCGAGTCCCCGGGCGCTGGCGGAGGACAGCCGCGCGCTCCTTCTCCTTCGTCACGTCCGCGACGAAGCGCACCGCTTCGCAATCAGCTACCACCGGCGGCTTCGCACCCGCCGCAGCCTCGGTTCGGTCCTCGACTCCGTCCCCGGAGTGGGGCCGAAGCGGAAGAGCGCGCTCATCAAGGCCTTCGGGTCGCTCGATCGCGTCCTCGCGGCGCCTGCCGAAGAGATCGCCGAGAAGGCGGGCCTGTCCGCTACGCTGGCCGAGCGGATCAAGAAGGCCCTCGGCGATTCGGCCGCTCCTGGAACGCCGAATCGCTAGGGAGAAGCCTCAGGGAGCGACGGTTTCTCCTACATGCCTTCCTGTCAAGGCCCACGACGACCGAGAGGTGATGTGTACGTCGGAGACAGGCTCACGACGCTACCTCCGCCTGACGTCACGCCGGCCGCTGAGCTCCGCGTGGCGCTCAGCAGCCCTGGAGCACCAGGCCGAGGGTCCCTATACTCGCAGGAGTCCAAGGAGGAAGCATCATGCAACCGATCGATCTGCTGCGCGAGCTGTCCGACGCGTTCGGGGTCTCGGGGTTCGAGGACGAGGTCCGCGAGGTCATCCGAGCGCACGTCTCGCCGCACGTGGACAGCGTGACCGTCGACGCGCTCGGGAACCTCATCGCGGTGCGAAAGGGCAAGGACGATCGAGCGCTGATGCTCGACGCCCACATGGACGAGGTCGGTTTCATCGTCAAGTGGGTCGACGACAAAGGGTATGTACGTTTCGCCCCGCTCGGCGGCTGGGACGAGCGCATCATCGGCGGACACCGAGTGGTGCTCAAGACCCGTGACGGGCGAAAGCGCATCGGCGTCATCGGGTCCGCTCCGCCGCACATCCTTTCGGCCGACGAGCGCGCAAAACCCATTCCGATGGACAAGATGTTCGTCGACTTCGGAGCGACGTCGCGACAAGAGGCGTCGGACTTGGGAGTCGAGATCGGCGACCCGTTCACGATTCACTACCCGTTCGCGGAGGTCGCGGATGGCTATGTGACGGGGAAGGCGCTCGACGATCGCGCCGGATGTGCGGTGCTCATCGAGACGGCACGGCGGCTGGCTGACGTGAAACTACCCATGACGACGGCGTTCTGCTTCGAGTTCGGAGAGGAGCTTGGACTGCGCGGGGCGACCACAGCCGCTTTCCACGTGGATCCCGTCCTCGCCCTCGCGGTCGAGGGAACGATCGGCGCCGACATGCCGGGAATCGCCGAGGAGAGTCAACCGACGCGCCTCGGGCGAGGACCCGCGTTGAGCGTGGCCGACCGCTCGATCGTCGTGTCGCCGAAGGTCGTGCGTCTGTTGGAGAAACTGGCCGACGAGGGCGGAATCCCCTACCAGTACAAGCTCCCGACCTACGGGAGCACGGACGCCGGAGCCATTCACCTCTCCCGCGGCGGAGTGCTGTCAGGCATCGTGTCGGTGCCGTGCCGGTTCATCCACTCGCCGGTCTCGACGCTCCGCCTGAACGACTTCGAGAACGCAATCCGCCTCGTGACAGCGTTCGTGCGCTCGGCCCCGAACGGCCTCGCCTAGCGCAGGCTCCTCTAGGACCGCGCGCCGATCTTGCGCGCTTCGATGGTCTCGGTCACCACGTGGGCGAGCCGGCGGATGCCTTCGTCGATCTGGTCGGGCGTGCAGAGCGAGAACGAGAGCCGCATGGTGTTCTGGCCGTCCCCATCGACGTAAGACGAGGCTCCAGGGACGTAGGCGACTTTGCTCGCGATCGCACGCGGCAGCATCTCCTCGGTGTCGATGCCTTCCGGGAGCCAGACCCAGACGAACAGCCCGCCGTCGGGGTTCGTCCAGTGCAGCCCTTCTTCGTCGGGCATGTGCCTCTCGAGCGCGGCGATCATCGCCTCTTTCTTCTCGCGGTAGATCGGCCGGATCGCGGCGAGGTGCTTCTCCAGTCCGTACTCCTGCATATAGCGCGCAGCAAGCATCTGCGTGAGCTTGGACGTGCAGAGGTCCGTGGGCTGCTTAACGCGCACGAGGACGTCCATAAGGTCCCCGCGGGCGACCATCACGGCAAGCCGCAGGCCAGCAGAGAGGACCTTCGAGAAGGTGAGGAGCATGATCGTCCGACCTTCGTCGTCCATGCTGAAGATAGACGGGATCGGCTCGCCGGCAAACCGCAGGTGCCCGTACGGGTTGTCCTCGAAGATGAGGAGGTCGTAGGCACGGGCGACCTCGAGGAGCTGCCGCCGCTTCTCGAGCGACATCGTGATGCCGCTCGGGTTCTGAAAATCGGGAATCGTGTAGATCCCCTTCATCTTCTTCCCCTCGCGTTGCGCCACGACGATCCGCGACTCCAGTTCGTCGATGTCCATCCCATCGTCTTCGAGCGGAACGCCTATCTTCGTGACCTGGAAGAGCGTGAACGCCTGCACAGCGCCAAGGTATGTGGGAAGGCCGCAGAAGACGACGTCACCCGGATCGAAGAACGCTTTGCAGATGAGGTCGAGACCCTGTTGCGAGGCCGTCGTCACAAGTTGCTCGTGAATGGAGACGCTGATGCCCTGCGCGGCCAACCACTTTCCGACCTCAGCGCGGAGCGTGCGACTGCCTTCCGTCGTCCCGTACTGAAGGACGTTGCTCGACTCTTCGCGTAGGAGCTTCTCGGCGATCTTCGCCAGTTCCATGTGGGGGAACGTCTCCGGCGCGGGGAGACCTCCGCCGAACGAGATGATGTCCGGCTGTTCGGTCAGCTTGAGGAGCTCACGAATGGTCGATCGCTTCGCGCTGGCCGCGCGACTGGAGAAGTGGTGTTTCATCGAACGCTCCTTGGTCGTCTCGCCTGAGGTCAGAGGTCAAAGGATCGAGATTCTATGCAACGGGGCGAAGCCGTGTCAAAACGGTCATCGAAAGACGTGCAGAATGCTGGCCGCCACGATCGTCCCAAGCATGGCTCCAGCCATGACGTCGGACAAGTAATGCTCGCGAAGCATGACGCGCGATAGCGCAATGAGAGTAGCCAGCGCGTAGGCGATCGCTTGAATGAGAGGGACCGGGTACGACACGGCGACAAGCCACGCCAGTCCGAACGACGTCGTCGCATGCCCGGATGGAAAGGAGTACGCGTCGATGAGGCGGCCGCGCATCTCCTCGATCGCGTCTTCCGGTCTCTCGCGAGAGAAGAGCGCCTTCATGGCGCGGACGAGGACAAGGTTTGCCACCGTGATGACGAACCCGGCGAGGACGTTCCAGCGGTCGGTCGCCTTCCCGAACGCAAGGAGGCCGAGCGCGAGGCCGCCCCAGATGTAGCCGTCGCCAAGGTAGGTTGCCGCGATGAATACGCGCGGCACCTTTCGGAGAAACCGCGCTTCACTGATCGACTGCATCGCGCGCTCGTCCCACTCATGCATCACATCCGCCATGATGTCGATGCGATTCGCGAGACGCGCCCACACGGTCACTCATCGTCCTTTCGCTTGAGGGTCGGGAAGAGAATCACATCGCGAATCGAGGCCGCGTTCGTGATCAGCATCGCCAATCGATCGAGCCCCACACCCATGCCGCCGGTGGGAGGCATGCCGTGCTCCATGGCGAAGAGGAACTCCTCGTCGATTCGCTGCGCTTCTTCATCTCCTCCCGCGCGCAACCGCTCCTGCTCCTCGAATCGCGCGCGCTGGTCGACCGGATCGTTCAACTCGGAGAACGCGTTGGCAATCTCCATGTTCATCACGAAGAGCTCGAATCGCTCCGTGAGCTGCGGCGCGTCGGTGCGCCGTTTCGCGAGGGGCGAGATCTCAACCGGGTAGTCGGTGATGAAGGTGGGCTGGACGAGCGTCGGCTCGACGAACCGATCGAACAGGTGGTCGATGAGCTGGGTCCGCGACGCGCTCGGAAGGCCGATCCCTTTCTCCTTTGCCTGCGCAACGATCGCTTCGGCGGGGAGATTGCCGAGATCGAGTCCCGTCGTCTCGGCGATCGCGTCAAGCATGGAGAGGCGACGCCAGGGAAGCGTGAAGTCGAGCTTCCGTCCCTGATACTCCAAGGTGCGCGCCCCCATGGTTTCGTCGAGGACGGCGCCGATCAGGGACTCCAAGGTCCGCATCATGGTCTCGTAGTCCGCATACGCCTGATACAGCTCGAGCATCGTGAACTCGGGGTTGTGCTTGGTCGAGAGACCCTCGTTGCGGAAGCACTTCCCGATCTCGTAGACGCGATCGAAGCCGCCGATGAGCGCCCTCTTCAGGTAGAGCTCGAGCGCGATGCGCAGATAGAAGTCCGTGTCCAACGCGTTGTGGTGCGTCATGAACGGACGCGCCGACGTGCCACCGGGAATCGGG
>CAIMCX010000055.1 GCA_903839615.1 uncultured bacterium | reverse complement strand
GAGGCTGATGCGAGCGCGATCTCCGGGCGGCTCATCCCTCGGATCGCGAGCCACAAGCCCTGTCTGCCACAGGTGTCGCGAGTCTGAGGTGCGCGCGTCTCGGAGACGTTTCTCCGATGTGAGGAACACGTGAGGTCCATTCGCTGGGTCGGACGCCCGAAGAGTGACGCCCCCGGCTTGCATGCTGCCGGAGGCGCCGCGACTTGCCGGACGGCGCCGGCGAGGCATGTCCTAAGAGCACGGGCTTCGGCGATGGCCGCTGGGAACCACCTGCCTCCTTCCTCCTGGTTGAGGCAAGAAGCGAGTCTGTTGCCCCGGTGTCTCTCCACTTCGGCTCGTCTCCGTCTCGGGTGGCCAGAGGGATGGCCTCAGGCCACTCGGTTATCCTTGAGCCGCTTGTGGGCTGCTTGGCGGTGAAGAGGAGGGGCGTTGGCGCTCATTGCAGTGCGCGATCTCGAGAAGACGTATGCCTCGCACACCTTGTTCACGAGTCTGTCGATCGCCTTCCACGCAGGGGAGCGGGTGGGCCTCATCGGCCCGAACGGCGCGGGGAAGTCCACGCTGCTGCGGATCCTGGCCGGCCTCGAACCTGCGGACGCCGGCGTCATCGAGCGAGCGAAGGGAGGTCGCATCGGCTACCTGCCTCAGATCGATGCCTTCCCCGATGGTGCCACGGCGGAAGAGGCTCTCTCCTCCGCCCTAGCCGACCTTCCAATGGAGGACTACGAACGCCCGGTGCGGGTCCGAAAGATGCTGCGGCGCCTGGGGTTTGACGACGGCGCGGCACTGGCCTCTAAGCTCTCCGGCGGGTGGAAGAAGCGGCTCGCGATCGGCTGCCAGCTGGTTCGGGGGCCCGATCTCCTCCTGATGGACGAGCCGACGAACCACCTCGACCTCGAGGGCATCGATTGGCTCGAGGCGTTCCTCGCGAGAGAGGAGATCGCGTTTGTCGTCACGACACACGATCGGTACTTCCTTGAGCGAGTGGCGGACCGGATTGTCGAGATCAATCCGCGATATGCTGGCGGGTACTTCTCCAGCAAAGGCCACTACAGCGACTTCCTCGAGCGGCGCGAAGCCTTCCTCGAAGCGGAGGATGTCGAGCGCCGGGCGTTGGCGAACGCCGTCCGACGCGAGGTCGATTGGCTTCGTAGAGGCCCGTCCGCTCGCGGGACGAAGGCCGCCGCGCGCATTGAGGAAGCGCACGACAAGATCGCACAGCTCTCGGAAGCCGAACGTCGCAGCCGCGCTGACAGCGGACTGGAGATCGACTTCGCTGCGAGCGGGCGCAAGACGAACGACCTCATCACCGCGAAGGGCGCCGCCAAGACGTTCGGCGGCCGGTGTCTGTTCCGCGACCTCGACGTCCACGTTCGGCGTGGCGATCGGCTCGGCATCGCCGGAAACAACGCGAGCGGCAAGACGACGCTCCTCAAGACGCTCGCCCGACTGGTGGCGCCGGACCAGGGCCAGGTGAAGCACGCTGCGGAGCTGTGCTTTGCGCTGTTCGACCAGCAGCGCGAGCAACTCAACATGGCGGAGACACTGCGTCGTGCTCTGTGCCCGAGCGGCGATACCGTCTCGTACCTCGGACGAGCAACACACATCGTTCCGTGGGCCAAGCGCTTCGGGTTCCGTCCCGACCAACTCGACCTGCGCGTCGGCGACCTCTCCGGCGGCGAGCAGGCGCGCGTCCTGATGGCGCTCATGATCCGCGAGCCGGTGGACGTCCTCCTGCTCGACGAGCCGACCAACGACCTCGACCTGTCGTCAGTCGAGCTGCTCGAGGCAGCGCTCGAGGAGTTCCCTGGAGCAGTCGTCCTGATCACCCACGACCGCCACATGCTGGATCGGCTTTGCACACATCTCCTCGGCCTCCATGGCGACGGCCGTTGGGGGGAGTACGGAAGCGTCGAGCAGTGGCAGCTCGCCGACCGGGAGCGGCACGGAGAGATCGTCGTCCCTGCGCAGGAACCGTCGGCGCGGGGTGCCGCTCCTCGAGCCAGGAGGCGGGGACTCACTTACCTCGAGAAGAAGGAGTGGGACGAGATCGAAGCCCGGATTCTGGCCGCCGAGGCGGAGGTCGCCGGACTTCAGGCGGAACTCGACGATCCGTCGGCCGCTGCCGACCACGAGAAGCTCCAGGCGGCCTACGAAGCGCACCTTGATGCGCAGACCCGCGTCGATGACCTCTACGCTCGGTGGCAGGAACTCGATGCGAAGAAAGCGACCGAGTAGTTCGCGACGCTACGGCGCCGATTGGGACGAGAAGTCGCCTGCCAGCTCACGGAAGCTCTCCACCACGCGGGGCCCGCATGCACGCAACCGTGCGGCGCTCTGATGGCCTTGGGCGACGAGTGCAACCTCAACTCCGAGGGCGCCAGCTACTTCCGCGTCGTGGTCCATGTCACCGATGAAGAGCGTCGTCGCCGCGCCGAGGCGATAGCTGGCGAAGAGTTCCTGCCCTCGGGCGAGTTTCGAATCCCCCAGACGGTGATTGAGGCCGTAGACGGCAGCAAAGGAATCGGCGATTCCGAGATGAGCGACGGCGCGCCGCAGCTCTCCCTCTTCGAGCGCGGAGAGAATGAACTGGCGGGCGCCAGCCCGGGCCGCGAGATCAAGCAAGTCCCGTACACCGTCCTGCAGAGTGCAGGATGGGAGTCCTGCAAGGTAGCCATCATGGAATTCGTCGGCCAAGTCCTGCGGCGTCTCTCGCGATACGTCGACTCCCAGTTTCCGGTAGTACTCGATGAGCGGGAACCCGAACACGTTGCGGTAGACGTCACGGTTCAGTTGAGGAAGGTCGCGGCGCGACAGCATCCGGTTGATCGACGAGAGCGCGAGATCGACATCATCAACCAGCGTCCCGTTGAAGTCCCACACTACTGCGTCCCAGCGTCCTGCCATCGCTTTCCCTCCGTCGCATCTTGCCCGAGTTCGCTGCGCCATGCACGACGAACGGGCGCGGCACGGGAGAGAGGCGTGCGCTGACTTGCGCATGGGGGGGCGTTGGACGGCTGGGAAGTCGACTGGCACGGATTCGGATGACATGGAGACTCCGCGATGCTCGGTTCTAGAGCCTGCGCCCGTGGTAGTCGCGCTCAAGGAATGCGGTGATGCTCACGGGGTCATAGCCGGCCTCGGCGATGACCCGCTCGATGGGCATGGGCTCGCCGAACCCGACCTGGACAGGATGGCGAAACCGCAGCCGGCCGAGGCGCCGCATGAGTGGATTGCGGGACAGGAGTTGGAAGATGCCGGTGATGGACGCTCCCTTGATGCGCCAAGGGACGAAATAGATCGGTCGACCGCCCGAGTCGCGCGCGAGATCCGCTGCGATGACGCCGATTCCCTGTCGCCAGGGCTCCCGGTGGTCTCGCGGCTCAGGCGCAATGAGTAGGCCGCCGCCCTGACGAACGTGCGCCGCGGCCCGGCGGAGAGAGTCGAGGTTCCGTTCCCTTGCGACGTCACGAGTCAACCCACCCTCGGATTTCCACGCGATCCACCCCAGGGCACGGGGTACGAGACCTTTCCGCCCGGCTCTCTTCACTGTGACGGGTGCAGCAGCGAAGACGGGGAAGGAGCAGTTGGCGATGTTTGGGCCGAGTTTGGCGATGTAGCTTGCAGCGATCATCTTGAGATCGGGGCGATCGATCGCCGCGGCAAGGAGAAGGGGTGTGAGAATCGAGCCGTGCGTCCCATAGACGATGATCGGCGCTGTGCGGATCTCGAGTTCGCCGCTTGGAGGCATTGCGACTTCCCAAGGGATGGGTGGACGGGCGAGCGTGATCCGCGACCCGCCGTGAACGCCGAGCTCACCGACGAGGCGGTCGAGGTCCTTCGTGATGGCAAGAAGGGGCGTGATCGGGAGAAAGAGCCGGAGCAATAGATAGAGAGTGCGGTAGCGCCGACTTCTCTTGAGGCCGGCAACATGAGTCCCGTGCAGGGCCGCAACTCCGCCCGTGTCGAACGAGACAACCAACTCGCGCAAGACGCTACGCAGAGAGCTCGGGCGCAGGTGCTGGCCCTCCTCAGATCTCTCACCGTCTATGCACTGGGACCGCCGGCCACACATCCTGAGACATTCTACTCTCGGCATGGGCGCCGGCGAAGCCGGGCGCTGGGTGCGACTGAGCCCGAACCCGCGGCTCCCTGGATCGCTCTTCCTGTCTACAGATGAAGCGCGCCAAAGATGACCCACGCCGCGCCGAGTGCGAGAGCCGTGTTGAAGACCGTCGCCGACGCGTACACCACGACGGGCTTCCATCCCATCTCGCCGAGCTCCCGGACCGAGAGCTCAAGCCCAATGCAGAGGAACGCAGCGGCAAACGCCCATTTGGAGAGCGCCTTCAGTACCGTGACGGCGTTTCCGGTCAGGACGCCGGTCGAGGCGAGCACCGACACCAGGACGAAGCCCAGGATGAACTTGGGAAACCGGTCCCAGATCACGCGAGCGCTCGGCCGCTCAGCCGGCTTCCGCTCGACCTTGACGACGAAGTACGTCGCTAGGAGGAACGCGGCGACGCCGATGAGCGCGTTCTGCGCCATCTTCACCACGGACGCGACCTGTTGCGCCGTCTCTCCGTAGAGGGTCCCGGCTCCCACGACGGCGGCCGTCGTGTCGATGTTTCCGCCAAACCATGCGCCGGCCACGGTCTGAGACAACCCCATGACGTGGGCCAGCCACGGCATGAGGATCATGAGCGGGAGGGCCGTGACGATGACGAGTGCCGTGACGTACGTGATCTCCTTCTTCTTTGCCATCACCGCGCCCGCAGCCGCGATGGCTGCCGAGACGCCGCAGATCGAGATGGCGCACGCCATGACCGCCTTGAGCTGAGGCGGCAATCCGAAGCGGGTTGCCAGCCACCAGGTGAAGAAGAAGACGCACGTTACGAGGATCAGAGCCTGGATGAGGCCGCCCGCGCCTTGCTTCATGATCACGTTGATGTTCAAGCCCGCAGCCATGAGGATGAGGCCGACCTTGAGGAAAAGCTCAGTGCGGATCCCTTGCTGCACGAAGGCATGACTCTTCGTCCCGCGGAGCACCGCGTTCATGACGAGCCCGAGGACGACCGCGACGAGCGGATACTCGAGCGGATTCTGAGTCACTCCGCGGCCGGCGAACCATTTGGCGATTCCCGCGTCGCATTCCGCGACGATCAACGTGAGAGCCGCGACCAGGGCCAATCCTGCAACCAGTCGGAAAGCGCTACGTCGCTTCTCTGTCATGGGCACCTACTTGAACCATCCGAACAGAGGCCAGGGCGCGCTCGCCAAGAGGCCGAGTCCGGCGACGAGGACGAGCAGCATGCCGACGGCGACCGAGAGCCAGTCTTCGCTCACCTTAGGTAGCGTACGCCTGGGTTCGCTCATCGATGACCACCTCACCGGTGCGGATCTTCGCGAGACCGCGTCCGCGACGCAACACGGCAACGAGAAGGAGAGCGAGGGCCGGCTCACGTGCCGGCCCCCGCTCGAGGCTCCGCTTGCCGATCTAGCAATAGAGGCGGGCGCCGGCGGGTGTCCCGGTGCACGCGTTGCTCCCGGCTTCCGCGCGGACCAAGTCGCCCGACAGGTAGGCGGTGTAGGCGCCCATGTCGAAGTGCCCGTGGCCCGAGAAGCCGATCAGGATCGTCTTCTCGTCTCCCGTCCTCGCGCACTCGCGCGCGATCTCGACCGCTGCGTGCACGGCGTGCGCGGTCTCCGGCGCGGGGATGATTCCTTCGCTGCGCGCGAACAGCACCGCGCTCGCGAACACGTCGAGCTGGTCGTATGCCAGGGGCTCGACGATTCCGTCCTCGACGAGGCGGCTCACGATGGGCGCCATGCCGTGGTAGCGCAGGCCGCCGGCGTGGATCGGCGGGGGCATGAACGCGTGTCCCAGCGTGTGCATGCGCAGGAGAGGCGTCGTTTCGGCCGTATCGCCGAAGTCGTATCGGTACTCGCCGCGTGTCAGGCTCGGGCACACCGTGGGCTCAACGGCGAGGAACCGGGTCGCCTGCTTGCGCTCGCGCGCGGCGCGGTAGAAGGGCAGTGAGAGGCCGCCGAAGTTCGATCCTCCTCCGACGCAGGCGACGACGACATCCGGGAACTCCCCTGCGGACTGCATTTGCTGCTCCGCCTCAAGGCCGATGACGGTCTGGTGGAGAAGGACATGGTTCAAGACGCTGCCGAGGGAGTACTTCGTGCCCTGGCCTGCGAGCGCGGCCTCGACGGCCTCGGAAATGGCGAGACCCAACGACCCGAAGGAGTTCGGATCGCGGGCGAGGGCCTCGCGGCCGGCTCTTGTCTCGCGGGACGGCGAGGCGTGCACACGGGCGCCGAAGACCGACATCATCGCCTTGCGGTACGGTTTCTGATCGTACGAACTGCGAACCATGAAGACGGTGCAGTCCATTCCGAAGGTCTGACACGCGAAGGCCAGCGCACTTCCCCACTGACCGGCGCCCGTCTCGGTGGCGAGCGCCTTCGTGCCTTCGAGCTTGTTGTAGTACGCCTGAGGCACGGCGGTGTTTGTCTTGTGAGACCCCGTCGGGCTTGCGCCCTCGTACTTGAAGTAGATGTGCGCTGGAGTCTCAAGCACACGCTCGAGGTGCACGGCACGCATGAGGGGCGTGGGCCTCCAGAGTCGATAGACATCCAGCACGGGTGCCGGGATGTCGATGAAGCGATCGGTCGACATCTCTTGTTCGACACACGTGCGGGCGAAGAGTCCGAGCAGCGCCGCGGGCTCGATTGGTTCTCGCGTCCCTGGATGGAGGGGAGGGTCGAGCGGCGTCGGAAGGTCGGGGAGAACGTTGTACCAACGCTTGGGCAGGTCGTTCTGATCTAGAGTGAACATCGTTCGCATGGGGCTTCCTTTCTCTTGGGAGTCAGATACTACGGACCGAAACCGCTGAGAAAGGGCGCCACCAGCGTTCAAACGGAGGAATCGAGAGAAGGGTGGAGGAAAAGCGCGCGACGACGGCTCCGCGAGAGCCGGCTAGGGCTTCGTCGAAGACCCAGGCTCTACGCGAGCCAAAGACACCTCCCTCGTCGCATCAGCTTCCTCCTTCACGAACTCCGGCCACTCTAGCGAGCCGAGTCTGAGTCGTCAAGGGGGTCAGCCCGAAGCGAGTAGCTGGATTGACTTCCTGCTTCAACTAGACCTTGTAGTCCTCGCGCGGTGGGCTCCACGCATCAATGGCTTCGGTCGACTCGTTGAGAATAGCCGCGCTGTGGAGCGTGTTCGGAGCGATGCAGACCCCGTCCCCCGACCGGAGAACGCGCGACTCTCCCGCGAGTGTGAACCTCATCGCGCCTCGCGTGACGAACGTGATCTGCTCGTTCGGATGCCGGTGCTCGGGGACGACCGAGTGGGGCTCGAACGTGAAGAACGTGAGCATGACGCCGGGCAACCACGCTGCTCGCCGGCCGATGCCCGGGAGCATGTCAGTGGGCGGAAGACCTGCGATCGAGAAGTAGGTCATCGTTCCTCCTTGTGACTAGGGCGCGATTGTCCGCCGCGCACGGCGAACCCTCCACACCCGTGCGGCGTGCCCGAAAAGAGCGCGGGACCCCTTGGGGTCCCGCTATCTGGACTGCCTCAGCCTTGGAGGTAGGTTGATCTCTCTCGTATGCCTTTACTGTGCCTCGCGTTTGTGAAGAAGGCGTGTTCGGCGGTTGAAGTTCCCGTGTCCTGAGCCGGCGCAGCTAGGCGGGGTCTTCTGCCGACCCCGGGGTCGGCACGGCGTCGTGATCGGGAAGGAGCGCCTCCGCACTCCTCACCGCGGGGAAGAGGTAGCCACCGAGCCCTACGGCCGTCCCGAGGACACCAGCGATGACGAGCATCAATCCCATGCCCGATCCCGGGCCGTTGCCGACGACGTGCCCCAGCGCCGTCGCGATAGGACTCCCTGATGCCATCATCGGCTCAAACACTCGATCGGCAAGCGGGCCGGCGGCGAGCATCGCGAGCGGCGCGGAGATCTGGGCGATGAGACGACGCGTCGCGAAGACGCGTCCCTGCAGCGCCGGCGGGACCTTCGATTGCCAAATCGCTTGATTCGACCCGTTGATCAGTGGGAGGACGAGGGCGGTGGCGAGGGCACCGATGATCCACACCGGGACGCTCTGCGCTACGCCGAGAACGATCGTGCCGACCAAGCTTGAGAACGCCATCCCGAGCAGGACGCCGTGGACTCTGCGCTTGAATCCACCCCACGCGCTCATGCCGAGTCCACCGACCACGCCCCCCATGCCGAAGGCCATCTGCACGGTGCCCAAGACGAGACTGTTGTTGGCCGTCCGCGCCAAGAGCATCGGGGCAAAGACGGTGAATCCGAACGTCGCGATCAAGTTCGAGGCGAAGAAGACGAGCTGCAGGCCGAGCAGGCTTCGGCTCGCGAAGATGTAGCGAAAACCGAACAGGGAATCTTGCCAAAGGCTTGCCCGCTGCGTCTCTCGTTCGGCGCGGTCCGGCTCGGGAACGAAGACGACGAGGAGTGCGGAGATCGCGAACACGAACGTAATGATGTCGATCGTGAAGACGCCTCGAATGCCGATCAAGACGAGCAGGCCGCCCGCCAGCATCGGGGCGATGATGCCCGAGGCCGCCTCGGCCAGGCCGAGCATGCCGTTGGCTCGCGCGTAGTGCTTCTTCTCCATCATCAACGAGATGGCTGCCGAGTACGCGGGAAACTGGAATGAACCGAACGCACCGGCGAGAAAGCCGGTGGCGAACAGATGCCACAACCGGAGGTGACCCATGAGGTGGAGGATGAGGAGCGTGACGGTCGACAAGCCGGCCGCGAGATCGCTTGCGATCATCACAACCTTGCGCGGAACGCGATCCACGATGGCGCCCGCCAGCGGGCTGAACAGGACAACGGGGGCGAACGCGAAGAACCCGACGAGGGCAAGTGCCGTCGCTTGGCCCGTCAGCTGGTAGGCCCAGATTGTGATCGCAAACTGGGTCATTCCCGTGCCGACCATCGACACGAATTGTCCGAACCATACGATAGTGAAACCAAGCAGCCCCGTCGGGCCATGGCGCTTGCGGTCCATCACGCTGGCTCCTCCTCGCCCGGAATCGTCTCTGTTGTTTGGACACTCTTCGTGTGCCGCGTCTCTGCTTCGTCCCACATCGTCCTGCGTTCGGCAACACCCCAGGCCGCAAGGCAGTCGGAGGAGGGTAGCGTCACAGTGTGCTGTGGTCAATCCGGGAACGCGGCACCTCGGCCGCTTGCCTCGCGGTGCCCCGACCGTGCTAGGATGTCCTTTGGGAGGTGAGCGCTGTGAGAGAGTTCTCCTTCACAATCGGCAATTGCCCCGGCTCGCTCGTTGACATCGCTGAGGCGCTCGGGCAAGAGCACGTCAACATCGACGGGATCGCCGGCCTGACGGTCCTCGAGGAGGGTGTG
>CAIMCX010000054.1 GCA_903839615.1 uncultured bacterium | reverse complement strand
CTCGAAGGAGTCTGGGGTCGTCTTCCAGACAATGGGGTCGCCAGGCTGAGGAGCAAGAGCCGAAACCGTCGCAAGGTACGGATCCCCGATCGCGTAGCCGGAAGGCACGTACTGGATGTACACGATCGGGATTCCGGCAGCGCGGGCGGCGGCGAGCACATCCACAAGCTTCTCCACGAGCTGCACCCCGTGGATCGTCGTCAACTCACTCGGTGTGCTCAATGCAACGCAGATGTTCTGGACGTCGATGACAAGCAGCGCAGTGCCACAACCTTTCGGCGGAACGGCGTCGGATGCTGCACAGAGCTGTCCTCCCCCTACAAGAAGCAGGACTCCCGCCACAAGGACCAATCCCAGTCGCCGCATGTTTCCCCCTCCGCCTCCCACATCCCTGACCCGCCCCAGCTTGTCCCAAAGCCTCTCGCCGTTTCGTTGCCGGCCCTGCTGGCCGCGAATGCTGCTGAGGTCCCGGCCACCCGCGCAGACTCAGCCGCCGGCGGGCGCCGCGGAACCGGTGCAGTCGAACTGCGAGAAGTCAATCTCCGTGCTTGAGACGACATGCACGCCGCACGCCGGCCAGTTGGCGTTGTAGTACGCCTCGAGGTCCGGACCGCTCGCGTCCCCATGCGCGTCGGCGATGACCCATGTCTCGTAGTGAAGTCCGAGCGCCCCGAACACTGTCTCGTTCACGCAGCCGTGGGTCGCGAGACCCGCGATCAGCACGCGATGAACTCCCAGCGTCGCGAGAATGCCCTCGAGGTCGGTCTGGTAGAACGCGTTGCCTGTCGGCTTCCAGATGACCGGCTCGCCCTCGTGCGGAGCGATCGCCGCGACAATGTCGCCGAGTGGGTTCCCGTTTGCGAAACGGCTCTCGGTCTGCTTGATGTAGACAATCGGCATGTTGGCCTTCCGTGCGCGTTCCAGTACGGACACCAAACAATCGACGAGATTCGTGCCGTCCACCGTGAGGAGACCCCTCGCGGGGACGTACGCGTTCTGCATGTCGATGACGAGGAGCGCTGTCGAGCAGCCAGGAGTGGGCGAGTCTTGCGCAATGGCTTCGCCAGCAAGACCAGCGCAGAGGAATAAGACGGCAACCGCGACGCCCCCAAGAATGCCATCCATCTTCAAAGCGCAACCTCCCCCTACGTCCGTTGCATTGCCTCGTGCGGACTCTGCTGCAACTGCGTCACTCTACCCAGGCCTGGTGAAGAATGTGTGTGCGGTAGGCCGACGACGCGACGTGTCGGCCGGGGCGGCGCCTGGCTGCTGCGAGCCTATCTCGGCCGCTCCGGACTGTCCTGCGTTCGGAGCAAAGCGCGAGCAACGTCCCAAGCCCGCGCCTCTTCGCCGGGAGGTATGGGAATGGCAACCGTTGCCGGCTGGCGCCCAGGCGCCACGAGACGCAGATAGGACACGCGGAGGAGGGGCGCCCTTCCCGGAACGACGCCGGCATCCACGATGCTCGCGCCCCATTGCGACCACACGTGAAATGCCCCGAACGCATACGCGACGTCAAGCGAAACGATTGCCTCCCGAGGCGCACGCTCCCGCTTCGCGCGACGGACGGTCGGCTCCAGCGCGGTCAACGCTCCGGCAATGAGAATCGCCCCAAAGAGAATTGGGAGGACCCGTCTTGCCGCGCCTGGGTCCGCAAAGAGGCATAGGGATGCAATCCCAACGCAGATCGGAATGCCCACGAGGAAGAGGACCCGCCCCCAGGTTCGGCGTGGGAAGGCCTCGCAATCCGAGAGGAGCTCGTCCACTCCCTCTGGGTACGTCCAGTGGGCAAGCACGCCCGCGCCGGCAAACAGCCGCGAGAGAAGGTGTGCCCGGAGCGTGAAGACGGCGGCAGCCGCCGCACCGATGACTGCGAGAAGCGCTCCCGCAAAGGTTAGGGCGTATCCGCCCTCCACACCGCTCATGCCGAGAGCCAAAGGGAGAACTGCCCCGGCCAGTCCGATGGCCGACACAGCGCCCCAGGCTACGGCGGCTCTCGCTTGTCCGTTCGGACGCCTCATGCGCCGAGTGTAGCTCCCCCAAGGCACGCTCTCCCGATGTGATCCAACCACTCTGCCAGGGAAGTCCCTCGTGCCGTCCGGGTCGATCGGAGTTCGCGGTCTGCACGGGTCTCGTGGAACTCCCTCCCAGGAACCCGGCCCGCGCTGACCCCTCCGCTCGAAACGCGGAAGGAGAGCATCGCCAGGCCTCTGGTTGTCGGACCGCATCTCGCGATGACGAGCCCGACCCGAGAGCGCTCATCCGGTCGGATACCGTAGAATCGCCTGTTCGATCGAAGGAGGCACCATGAAACGCTCACTCGGTCCATCCGTGTTGGCCGCCCCATCGCCGGTCTGGGTGATTGGGACGTACGACTCCGCCGGCGTCCCGAATCTGATGACAGCCGCTTGGGCAGGGATCTGTTGTTCGAAGCCGCCCGCCGTAGCGGTGTCACTGCGTGAAGCAACCTATACCTACGGCAACATCGTCGAGCGAAAGGCGTTCACAGTGAGCGTCCCGTCGACTCGGCAGGCGAGGATTGCGGACTACCTCGGCATCGTCTCCGGTCGCGACGTCGACAAGTTCGGCGAGGCGCACTTGACACCCGTCAAGAGCGAACTCGTGGACGCGCCGTGCGTCGCGGAGTTTCCCTTGTCTCTCGAATGCCGCCTCGTGCAGACGCTGAAGATCGGCCTCCACACGCTGTTCGTGGGCGAGATCGTCGACGTCAAGGCAGACGAGTCGATTCTCGTCGACGGCCGTCCGGGACTCGATCGCCTGGACCCTCTTCTTTTCTCGGCAGGGGAGCAGGCGTACTACGGAATCGGCGCGCGAATGGGGTCCGCGTTCAGGATCGGACGGGAATCACCGCGCGACAACTAGTCTGTGCGAGGTCCTGTTTCGTTGTCTCGGAGGTGCGGAGCGCGTATCGTTGGCTCCATCTGAGGAGGGGATCCGTTTGCCGAGCCGCCAGGAGGGCCTGTGCGCCTTGTGAGACCATGGAACCCTGAACATTGGGTACCGACCTTCACGGCCATTTGGGGAGCGGAGGCTCTTTCTCTCTTTGGTACCCAACTCGTGCAATTCGCCCTCGTCTGGTGGATCGTCAGCACCCTGCACGGGTCCGCGACCATGTTGGCCGGAGCGACGCTGGTGGCCCTGTTCCCGCAGATCGTCGTCGCGCCGCTTGCCGGGGCGCTCGTCGATCGTTGGGATCGCCGGTGGGTGCTGATCTTCTCCAACGCCGGCATCGCGCTCAGCACGATCGCACTCGCCGCCCTGTTCTTTGCCCACTCGGTGCAGCTGTGGCACATCTACGTCGCGATGTTCATCCGCTCCACGGGGGCCGCGTTCCGCTGGCCGGCGATGCAGGCGTCCACGGCGATGATGGTGCCGCAGAAGCACCTGGCAAGGGTTGCCGGACTGAACAACAGTCTGTTCGGCCTGGCGTCGATCGTCTCCCCGTCGCTCGGAGCCCTTCTGATCGAGGTCGGGCTGCCGATGTTCATCCTCCTGACCGTCGATATCGCGGCGGCATGCCTCGCGATCGTTCCTCTCCTCCTTGTACGGATCCCGATCCCCAAGCGGGCCCAGCCCACGGCCCGCCGCAGCTCCTTCCTGACGGACTTCGTCGAAGGCCTCCGCTTTGTGATGGGATGGCGCACGCTGTTTGTTCTCCTCGCGGCCGCGGGGGTCATCATGTTCTTCTCCTACCCGGCCAATTCCCTTATCCCGCTGCTCGTGACGAGGCACTTCCACGGCGGGGCGATCCAGTTCGGCGGGCTGCAGTCCGCTTTCGGGCTTGGAGTCGTCGCCGGGGGCGCATTGCTCGGGATCTGGGGAGGGTTCAAGAAGCGTATCACCACAGCGCTTTTGTCTCTCTTTCTCCAAGGGATCGGGTTCGCCGCCGTGGGGATCGTGCCATCAACCGGGTTCCCCATGGCCGTCGGAGCCATGGCTCTCGTCGGATTGATGAACCCCATCTGCACGGGGTCGCTATTCGCGATCGTCCAGTCCACCGTCCCGCACGAGATGCAGGGCCGCATCATGTCACTCCTCATCAGCCTCTCGTCGATGGCCGCGCCGCTTGGGCTCGCAGTAGCCGGCCCGCTCGCCGACCGGTTCGGAATCGGCATCTGGTTCCTCGTCGCGGGGATCGCGATGATGGCCGTGGCGATCGTCTGCACGATCGCCCCCGCAGTTCGCAACGTAGAAGCTCGCGGAGCGCCCGCCCGTCTGCGACAAGCGTCGTCCGACGAGACGCCGCCCTCCGCAGACCGCTAGCGCGACCGGAGAAGACAAGTCGATACCGCAGGACTGCGGATTCGTGATCCGCACGGGCTCAGGCGCCCGCGCAACGCAGGAGCTCACACCTCGCGACGCTGTGACGCGATGTCGTCGATGGAGACGTTCGGATGGTGGTAACGCCCGCGCTTCGCCGTTGCCGCGCCGCGAATCTGAATCGCCGCGACGGGACACCAGTGGATGCAGGCGAAGCACTGCTCGCAATGGCCAAGCCAGCGCGGTCGTCCGTCCTCGAGCTCGATGTTGGCAACCGGGCAAGCGCGAGCGCAGAGCCCGCAGCGCGTGCAAGCCGTCGTCGCTAGGAACCGTCGATCTTGCTTGTGGCACGTGGCCGCGAACCGTCGCCCAAACGTCACAGAGAACAACGCGCTCGTCAGACGAGCTATTCGACGCTGCTGAACCGACGCCTTCGCCTGTGCCTTCACATCGCCGGAGATCCTCGTCGCGGCCTCACGCGCTTCCTCGACGAGCCGGCGGCTTGAGTCGACGTTGGGGACGTCATACAGCGCGATGTAGTTGCCGGGAGCGTTGACTGCGAACACGGCGTCCGGCAAGCGCCCGGCCCGACGCAGAAGCGTCTCCGCCTGCGCGGGCCCTCTGCCTGGGAACCCTCCCGATGTCAAGACGGCGAAGACGTACGTCGCCCGTGAGAGATCGACGCGAGCGAGGAATTCGCGAACCACAAGTGGCAAACCGTAGAAGTACACTGGGAAGACGACCCCGACCACTCCTTCCGCCGCCATGGGCTCTGGGCTCAGCGAGGCAATCGGCGCCATGCGGGCGTCGCCGAGACCGTTTGCAATGTCGCGTGCTACCGCATACGAGTTGCCCGTTCCGGAGAACCAGTAGATCGTGGTCATGCACCCTCCTTACGTTTGACTCCTCTCGCGGGCCGCTCGCCGCGGGAAGAGAAGCCGGCTGAAGAAACCTGTCCGCGCCCGCGGGAATGCCGCCTCGTAGTCCGCCTGGAGCCTGCGCGTGATCTCGTCGCGGTCCGCATCCGAAGGGACGAGTTCCCTTAGCCGTCTGGGCTCGGCGAACCGAACCCGCACGGGTACGAGGTTGCCGCTCACCACCGGGGCCCGCCCGCTGAGGCGGCGCAACCCCCTGTAGACGTGAGATTCCGACTGCACCTCCTCGTGCACCGGCAGGAGGAAGATGTCGGGAGCCTCGGAGTTGAGGCGTAGGTCCCTCGCCACCTGGCCGATGCCTGGGTACCACCTTCGCTCGTCGCGTCCGCCCCCTCCCGGGAAGATCGCGACGCACCCGCCCTGCTCGAGGTAACGTACCCCGTCTGCAAGAGCCTGCTGGTTCACTCGTTTCGCTTCTGCCCGGTCCTGGCCCTTCATGACGACCCGCGCGAGCCGGCGAGAGACGACGCGAACGATCCCGCCACGATGCCACTCCACACGATCCCGCTCGGCCGATAACTCGAGCGGCAGCAGGTACTCGCCGACGCTGGGGACAAGGCGACGGACGTAGTCCACCATGAACAACCGCACGTCGTTTCGACGAGCCGCCGCTACAACCAGGAATGGCGTCAAGACCGTGGGATGGTTGCCGTACACGAAGACCGGCGACGTCTCGAGGACCTTCCGCGTGGCCTCGGACATGACATACTCGCAATCGAGTCCGAGCCGATGGGTGCTTGCGGCGCACGCTTCAGCCAAGCCTTGCTCGCGGACGCGCTGGTTCACCTCGCCCGAGAACTCGATGAGCAGGGTGATCGGCAAGACACGGTCGACAAGGGCCAGTCCCAGGCGAAGCCCTCGCGTCCGCCATCGCGCGTCGGCGTAGGCTGCCTGGAGGTCTCCATCTCCGCACTCAGCGAACGCGTCACGAACGCAGCGAAGCGCCTCGCGCGACCGAATGCGGCGCTCAGGCTGCGGTGCGCGAGCATCACAGCTTCCCGGGATTGTCATCGTGATCTCCCGCTCTCGCCGGCCAGCCCGACGGCCTTCTACGCCGATCGGGAGACGCTATGCTCGACCTCGTCCCCAAGCCACTCGCCACGGGAAGAGAACCCAGCTGAGGAACCTCGTGCGCTTGCGCGGGAACATCGCCTCATAGTCAGCCTGAAGCACGGAGGCAATCTGCCATGCGCTCGCGTCGGGATTCACCAGATCCCGAAGCCGACGTGCTTCGGCGAACCGAATGCGAATCCGCGGCAGCCGACCCTTCTCGCTCACGGTGCTCTCCTTCAGTCCGCGAAGGCCGCAGTACACGTGGTCGTTCGAGCTGTTCTCCTCGCGCATCGGGACGAGGAAGACGTCCGGCGCTTCGCGGTCCCCGGCCAGCTGCCGGGCAACTTGGCCTATGCCCGAATACCAGTTCCTGTCCTTCCTTCCTCCGCCACTCGGGAAGATGACGACGCAACCACCGCCGCGAACGTGCCGCGCGCCCCTTCCCAGGGTCTGGCGGTTCGATGGTTTCGCGTCCACAGGGCCGCGTCCCTTCTCGAGGATCTGGGTCAGCCAATGAGCTACGACACGCCGATTGCCGCCTCGTCGCCACTCGCGCCAGCTGTGTTGGGACGAGTGCTCAAGTGGAAGCATGTACTTCCCAAGCCCCGGAATGAGACGCCCGACGTAGCTCATCATGAAGAAGCGCACGTCGGAGCGCTTCACCGCGGCCCCCACGAGGAACGGCGTCAACATGGTTGGGTGATTCCCGTAAACGATGACAGGAGACGTCGCGAGAATCTCGCGCGTTTGATCCGACATGACGAACTCGCAATCCAGTCCGAGCCGCTCGGCGCCGGCCGCGCACGCCATCGACAGGCCGTCGTCGCGAATCCGCTGCCCGATCTCCCCGGCGAACTCAATTAGCTCGGTCACGGGGTAGAGTCGGTCCGCGAGTGCGAGAAGCGGGCGAATGGCCCGCGTGCGCCACCGCACGTCGGCGTAGGCCTCCTGCAGTCCGCCTTCCTTGCCTTCTGCATACGCACAACGAACGCGACGAAACGCCTGCCGCGAGGAGACTCGCCAGCGGGAGTATTCGTTATCGGCCCGATGTCGCGCATCGGCCCTGCGCATTGCGTCCTCCCCTCCTCGCACCCGCCTCATCATCGCCCCCCACGCACCCTTCTCGCAAGGGGCATGACCACTATCGCAGCCAGCCTTCGGCAGCGTAGAGCGCCGCGGTGAGCGTCGCCCAGAGGTCGTCGAGCGGACTTAGCGCCCGCGCCGCCCCACCAAACGCAAGCCCCATCCCGGACTTCAAGAGGGATAGCGTAGCGGGGGCGTCCGCACTCGAGGCAAGGCTTCCCGCAGCGAGCAGCCAGACGATGTCGGTCGTTCCGTCTCCGATCCCCCGCGGGATGATGATGATCAGATCGAACGGCGTCGCTGGGGCTGGCCGCCCGGCCAACGGGTCAGCAAACGTCGAGGTAGCATCCGTGAAGAGGACTGACACCTCGGCAAGCCCACTCTGCCGAATCGCGCCCGCGAGGCCGCCGACGCGAAGCGTCGCCTCGAGCGTCTTCGTTCCATCGACCAAGAGCACGTGATACGGGGCGGCCGCGCAGGCCGCTCCCACGAGAACACAGAAACAGACCACAAGCATTGCCCACGTAGATTGCCTCATTCCAACTCCTCTCAAGGTGCCCAGCGGGAAGTCCCCAGAGTCGCTCGGGCCGCACCTGCGGCCCGGCCCTTGACAGCATAACGCGAAGCGCCTCGCCCTAGGCAAGCCATTGATTCAAGAGTGCGAGCACGCGCGTCGTCCAGTCGACCGCGCGACCGTCACTCCGCCTCCACGATTCGGAGAGAGGAAGCGCCGCTGTCCAGCTCACCCGTGGCCCCAGATCCCAGAACCCATCCTCTCGGCGGTGACTGCCGAACCAATCGGCCAGCGGCCCCGTCGCCGCCGCCGGCACGCCAAGCCGCGCGACCGCCTCGTGGGACAAGAGGAAACGTTCGAAGACGCCCG
>CAIMCX010000053.1 GCA_903839615.1 uncultured bacterium | reverse complement strand
GACGGACATGAAGTGGGGCGGATTCAATCGAGAAGGGGAGAGGAAGATGAAGAAGCTACTGGGCGGGAAGGCGTTGTACGTGTTGATGACGATTGCTGCGGCGGGCCTGCTAATGAGCGAGGTTCTGAAGTGGAGGCCCGGCTAGTCGGCCATTGAGGATCCTGGCTCGATGGCCAGGATTCCTGTACGATCCGGGTGACTTCTGGGATGGGAACCACAGCGATGGCTAGGAGGCCGAGTGCGACTTCCATTGCGGGCGGCAGTTCTGGTCACTCTCCTGGTCGCCGTCTCGCTCGCTTCCCTCGGGTGGGGGTTCGCGCATCTCCCGCAAGCGACAACTGAAAGCCTGATCCTGTTTTTCGTCTTTGCGGTTCTCGCTGTGTTCGCCGAGGTCTATGCAACCTGGATCCCGGCATACAAGTGGGAGATATCGAGTTCGATTGCCATCTATCTTGCGGGGCTCTTCATTCTCGGGCCCAACCTTGTCCTTCCCCTCGTCTTCTTCTCGTCCATCGTCTCGGAGCTTCTCCTTCGGTGGGGTACGCGCCGAGCCGAGTGGTCCACTGCTCTCGTTCCGGTCGCGTTCAACGTCGGACAAGTCGTCACGGCGCTCACAGTTGCAGGCATTCTGATTCGCGTGCTTGGCTACAACGTGCTGGCGATGCGTTCCGCATCGGACTTCGCCGTTGCGATTGCCGCATTCCTCGTGTTCTTCGTGCTGAACGTTTCGCTGGTCGTTGGAATCATCTCCATCACGCAGAGACGATCCTTCTGGCACCTTCTGTTCGAGAACCTTCGCGCGTTCATCATCCAGTACGCGGTTCTCTGCGTGTCGGCGATCCTCCTCGCGGTGCTGCGCTCCATTTCAGTTTGGCACGTCTTCCTGGCCCTCTTCCCGCTGACCCTCGTCCACATCTCCTTTCGCAGCTACCTCAAGTTGCAGACGCAGGCCCGCAGCACGTTCGAACGTATCTCGCAACTCCTCGACACGCGAGATCACTACACCGCAGTGCACTCGAGTGAAGTAGCAGAGCTTGCCGTCGAGATCGGCCGGGAAATGGGAATGCCGCAAGGAGAGCTTGAGCAGATCGACATCGCGGCTCGCGTTCACGACATCGGAAAGGTCGCGATCCCGGACTCGATTCTCCTCAAGCCGGGGCCGCTCAACGATGCCGAGTGGGCGGTCATGAAGACGCACTCTGTGGTCAGCGCGCAGCTCATCGAGGGTCTAGAGATCTACTCCAGCGTTGCCGACGCCGTGCGACACGAGCACGAACGATGGGACGGCTCGGGCTACCCGGATGGGCTGTCCGGCGAGGCCATCCCTGTGATCTCACGGGTCATCGCCGCCGCCGACATCTACAACGCGCTGTCCACAGACCGACCGTATCGAAAGGCTTTCTCCCACGACGAGACGACGCAAATGATCCGAGAGATGCGAGGGTCCGACATCGA
This sequence comes from uncultured bacterium, assembly GCA_903839615.1. Lineage (GTDB taxonomy): Bacteria > Bipolaricaulota > Bipolaricaulia > UBA7950 > UBA9294 > CAIOGO01. The sequence goes on along the minus strand of CAIMCX010000053.1, from coordinate 13,026 downwards.
GCCTCTCGTTGCAGACGCACTTCTTCGGGTCGTCGAGCGGCAACATGCGAAAGAGACCGCGCGGCCTGCGCCCGCCGCAGCTCTCGCATGATCTTCCTCTACGCCGTGGTCCTTGGAGTGGCGCTGGGATATGCGTTGGGGGGACGAGTCTCCTATCTCCCGCAGCTGCAGCTTCGCGGCCTCTGGCTTGTGGCGGTGGCTTTCCTGATCCAATTGCTCATCTTCCCACTGTTCTCGCCCCACCCCGTCATCCCTTACGGGACCGCGGCGCTCCACGCGCTCTCCTACGGCCTCGTTGTCGTCTGGCTGCTTGCAAACCTTCGCGTGTATCCTCTCCTTGTCACAGGAGGAGGCGCGCTGTCGAACATCCTTGTCGTCTCCGTCAACGGGGGATACATGCCGGCATCGCCGATGGCCCTTCGATATGCGGGACTGGATTCAGTGGCGACAACTCTAGTGCGGGGCGAGAGTTACGGGAACATTGTTGGGATGAGCGCGGCGACGCGTCTCAACTTCCTCGGCGATTGGATCCCTTTGCCCCATTGGCTCCCGTTCGCAACGGCGATGAGCGTTGGTGACGTCCTGATCATGATTGGCCTCATGTGGCTTCTGGCGAAAGGAATGAGACGACGTGGCTAAGGATCTCCAGCGACTTCTCTCTCCCGGATCCGTTGCCGTCGTTGGGGCGAGCCCGAAGCCAGGATCGGTAGGAGGGGAGATCCTGCGCAACCTCCAGCGCTGCGGCTTCCCTGGCGCTATCCTGCCCGTCAATCCCAAGTACCGCGACGTCGACAACCTGCCCTGCTACTCCGCGGTGTCCGAGATTCCCGGCGCGGTCGATCTCGCCGTCCTGGCAATCAACCACGATCTCGTGCTTGACGAAGTCGAGGCTTGCGCTGCGAAGGGCATCCAGAATCTCGTGATCATCACCGCGGGATTCAAGGAGAGCGGCAGCGTCGGAGTGGAGAGGGAGAGGATGCTCCGCGATGCGATCCGCCGGCACAGTCTGAACGTCGTCGGACCGAACTGCATGGGCATCATCAACAGCTCGGCCTCCGCACGGCTGAACGCCTCGTTCTCGCGATGGTTTCCCCACGGCGGCGGGATCGCGTTCGTGTCCCAGAGCGGGTCGTTGGGAGAGACCCTGCTCGAATGCTTCGGCGACGCCGGCCTCGGCGTTTCCCTGTTTATCAATCTGGGGAACCGGGCCGGTCTGTCGGAGAACGACTTCCTTGCGCACCTGGAAGCTGACCCCGAGTGTTCCGCCATCTTCCTCTACCTCGAGAGCTTCGCCGAACCACGAGGGTTTCGTGACCACGTCGAGCGCATATCCCGAACGAAGCCGGTCGTGGTCCTCAAAGCAGGGCGGACGGAAGCAGGCGCGGCCGCGGTCGCGTCGCACACGGGGTCACTTGCGAGCCCCGACGCCATCGTGGAAGCGTTTCTCAACCAGTGTGGGGCAATCCGAGTCACGACGATGCAGGAAACGCTCACCGCCCTGCGTGCCATGGAGCGCGGCGTTCTCCCGCGAGGCCGGCGCGCCGTCATTCTGACGAATGCGGGCGGCGCGGGGATCATCGCGGCCGATGCCTGCGAGCGAGTCGGAATCGATGTCCCCTCGCTCAGCGAGGAGGCGAAGCGAAGACTGGCGATGTTCCTGCCGGCCGAAGCGGGGCTCGGGAATCCGATCGACATGATCGCCACGGCCGGCGCCGATGACTACCGCAGCGGACTGGAGGTTGGGCTCACCGAGGCCGACGCTGCGATCGTCATCTTCCGGCCTCCGATCGTTCTCAAGGACGCCCCGGAAGCGGTTGCCACATGCATCATCGAAGGCGCGGCGACGGCGCCGGACAAGCCCGTCCTCGTCTGCACGCTGAGCGAGCAATCCACGCCTGCCGTACAGCGCTTGCGTGCGGCGCGACTGCCGGTGTACGCCATGCCGGAGACCGCCGTGGACGCACTGGCCGCCCTCGATCGAGCCCGCCGAATCCGGGAGAGCTGGCAGGCCCCCGAAGTCGCTCGTACTTTCGACAGCGCGCGAGCGCGCGCCGTCCTCGACCGCGTCCTTCAGGAGAAACGGTCGGGACTCTTCTTCGAGGAGGGAGCGGAGATCCTGTCTGCCTACGAGATCCCCGTCTGCGCGTTTCGCTGCGTCGGCAGTGAAGATGACGCCGTCGCCGCCGCGACGGCCCTGGGATACCCCATCGTCGCGAAGATCGATTCACCGCGTCTCTTGCATCGATTCGAGCACGGTGCCGTCTTGACAGGGATTGCCGACGAAGAGGAGCTCCGCAAGGTCGTAGCTCGCCTCCTCGATGTCGCCCGACGCTCCGACCTTGGCGATGCGCAGATCCTGCTCCAGGAGACGCGGCGAGGCCGCGAGCTCATCTACGGCGTCAAGCGGGATCCTGCGTTCGGCCCCGTGGCGATGTTCGGACTGGGAGGGACATTCGTCGAAGCGCTGCACGACGTTGCGTTCTCCGTTGCGCCAGTCAATGCGTACCAGGCGATGGCCGCCATCCGCTCGATCCGCTCGTTCCGCCTGCTCGAGGCGTTTCGAGGCGACGCAGCCGTCGACCTGGGGCCGCTGGTCAATCTCCTGACGTCACTCAGCCGACTAGCGCTGGACTTACCTGAGATCTCCGAGATCGACCTGAACCCCGTGATCGCCCGAGCGCGGACGGCGGCGGCGGTCGACATCCTGATCAAGCTGTAGGCCGGAGACCTACGGGTATAGCCGGTGGATCTGCCGCGGGAACGGGATGACCTCACGGATGTGCGCAGCGCCGCAGATCCATGTGATCACTCGTTCGAGGCCCATTCCGAATCCCGAGTGCGGCACCGATCCATAGCGGCGCAGGTCGATGTACCACTCGTACGGCGCGCGAGGCAGCTTGTTCTCCTCAAGCTGAGACACGAGCTCCGCCTCGCTGTCCACGCGTTGGCTGCCGCCGATGATCTCTCCGTAGCCTTCGGGCGCGATGAGGTCCGCTGCCAAGACGCGCGACGGGTCCTTCGGATCGCGCTTCATGTAGAACGGCTTCATCGAAACAGGGAATCGCTCGATGAACACCGGACGGCCGAAGTGAGTTCCAAGCGTCTCCTCCTCGGGAGCGCCGAAATCGTCCCCAAACTCGACCGCGTGCCCCTTCCCCTTCAACAGGGCAATAGCATCTCCGTAGTCCAATCGAGCGAAGGGCTCGCGCACCTCCGCGAGGAGGCGGTCGGTGTCGCGCTCGAGAGCCGCGAGGTCGTCCCCGCGTTCCCCGACCACGGTCTCGACGAGGTACCGGACAAGATCCTCCTGCAGCGCCAAGTTCGCGTCGTGATCGTAGAAAGCCATCTCCGCCTCGGCAATCCAAAACTCGGTCACGTGCTTGCGAGTCTTCGACTTCTCGGCGCGGAACGCCGGCCCCACCCAGTAGACGCGGCCGAGGGCCATGGCGGTGGCTTCGAGGTAGAGCTGCCCGCTCTGGCTTAGATAGGCCTTATCTCCGAAGTAGTCGAGCTCGAACAATGTCGTCGTTCCTTCGACGGATGCTCCCGTGAGGATCGGCGCCTCTGTGGCCACGAAGCCGCGCTCGTGAAAGAACGCGCGAAAGGCACGGAACGCTGCGTCGCGAACGCGAAGGATCGGGACCTGCCGACCCGTACGAATCCACAGATGTCGATGGTCAAGCAGGAATCCCGGCGTTTGCTCCTTCAGCTCGATTGGGAAGTCCGACGTGGGTTCATGGACCACCTGAAGAGCGGTCAGCTGCATCTCGCAGCCGCTAGGCGCGCGCCGGTCCTCACGCAACGTCCCGCTCACGATGACCGACGTCTCCCGGGGAAGGCGCGCTGAAGCCGCGAACAGTTCCGGATTCTCAGGCTCAGAAACCACGGCCTGCAAGACGCCCGTGCCGTCCCGGAATTGGAGGAAGAGGATCTTCCCACTCGAACGCCTGTTGTAGAGCCATCCCTTCAGCGTGACGGAGTGCCCCAGATGGTCGTGAGCCTCGGAGATCATGATCGATGCCATCGTTGCCCCTCCGTCGTTTGGTTGCGAGAGGGTAGGAGAGTGGGATCCCGTTTGCAAGACGGCACGGACTCGAGCTTTGTTGACAAATGGCAACACTGCGCGTAGACTGCCGTCTTCGTGAGAAAACCTGAGTTTGGGGACCTGATCCACGCAGCGCGGGCCGAAAAGAACTTCAGCCTTCGGCGGCTGGCGAACCTATCCGGCGTGGACTACAGCCGATTGGCGCGGATCGAACAGGGAACGCGACCGGCTCCGAGCCTTACGGCGATCCGCGCGTTGGCCGATGCTCTCGATTTGGACCTGGGGGAGCTGCTTGTCGCTGCAGGAACGTCGCGCTCGGTCATGGAAGATCTCGTCTGGTCCGAGCGGATGCGGCTCGCGAGCGCTGTCTTCGAGCTCGGAGCATACCGGCCGGGGTCGCCGCGGCTCTTGGCGCGGAACACGATCGTGGGGCGCGTGGAGAAGCGATGCGGTGCCTTGTGTTCGGTCCGCGTGGGGAATGCGATCGTCCGCGTCCTCTCGTTCTCCCCAGCTTCATCTCTGCGCCTCGTCATTCCACCCGAGACCGTGTCGGTGTCTGGGGTCCGCCCTCCCTCTACGTCGGACGTCGCCACAACGGTCCTCTCGGCGCGCGTGACGAAGGTGCGCGTGGCGGGACAACTCGTGAATCTCGTTCTCGCGGCCGACGGTTTCACTCTGAACGCGCTCTATGCGGCCGATCGAAGCGAGACCCCGCCAGAACGGGGGGATTCCGTCTACGTCACGCTGCTCACCGCAGCGATCTCGACAACACCTATCAAGGAGGAAGCATGAGAAGAATACACGTGGCTGCACTGGTTGCCCTCCTAGGTCTCATCTTGTTCTCCGCCGCTGTTGCTGCGGAAACGAAGTGGTCAGTCGTCGTACAAAGCGGCGAACGCGTCGTGAAGGTCGACCTGCCCCTTGAGGCGATCAGCGCCGGCGGGACGGTAGCCTATGAGGGCCCCGTGATGAGCGATGGAGCCGAGAACTGGAAGGCGCCCAAGACGTACCACGGTATCCCTGTGGCGGCGATCTTGTCCGACGTCGGGGGCATGAAGCCGGGCGACGTGCTGTCAGTCATCGCCGGAGATGGGTACACAAAGAAGATCCCCTACGCGGCCATCTACACCGACACGCCGGCCGGCACGCCGATCCTCGGGATGGAAGTAGGCTCGGACGGAGCGGACGCGCCAACCTTCGTCTTCCTCGCACCCGACGAGAAGTTCTCGAACGCCGATATGCTTGCCGCGCTGGGGACGAAGTACTCGCACTACTACGGCGGGACCACGCCGTCGACCACCGGCCTCCTCGTGAAGGGCGTCGCGTACTTGATCGTGAACTACGCCGGGGCGAGCTTGCCTACAGCCGCTGAGACCGCGACCGTCGCGTCCGGTCCCGCCGAGGGAGTTGCCCTCACCGTCACGAGCGGAGGCGAGACCTTCTCGTACACGATGGCCGATCTCGGACAACTCGAGTCGGTCACTGCGCTCGGCACCTTCACGACGTCGGCCGGCGTCGACTACACGGCGACGTACAGCGGCGTTCCCTTCTCGGCTCTGATCGGGAACGCCCCCAGCGACGGGACGGTCCGCGTCACGGCGTCCGATGGGTACTCGATGAACTACCCCGTCTCGCAGTTGCTCGATCGCACGACGGGGACGTGGATCCTGGCCTACATGGAGAACGGGTGGTACATGCCGCTCGATCCGGGCTACCTGCGCGTCGTCCAGGTCGGTCCCGAGAACCCGCACTTCACGAGTTCGCTCTCGGCGCGCATGGTCACAACGATCGAGGTTCTGGGGACGTACACGGCGTACACGCTCACCGTCTCGGGCGAGACGACGCGCGTCTTCACGCGCGGCGAGCTGGAAGCGGGGATCGGGTGCCCTTGCCACACGTCGACCGTGACCACAACCATGAAGGGCGTGACGGCGACGTACTCCGGGCTGCCGTTGTGGCGTCTCCTTGCCTATGTGGACGGCGGCACGGCTCCGGCCCCTGAACAGGGAATCCACTACGACGACGCGGACTTCAACGATGCGCTCGTCGCGGCGGGATACAACGTCGTTCTCACGGCAAGCGACGGCTACACCCAGACGGTCCCTGCGAGCGTTGTGGCGCATGACGACCGGTTCATCGTCGCGTTCAAGAAGAATGGGGAGTTCCTCGATGCGACGACCGAGGGAGCGATGCGCTTTGTGTACGATAACTCCGTGGTTTTCCCGGAAGGCGTGTTGCTGAAGTCGGTCAAGTTCCTCACGTCGATCTCGATCGTAAAGAAGTAGATCCGGGATGCACGCGACCGCGGGGGAGACGCGCTATCGCTTCGATGTCCGCGACATCGTCCTGATCGCGCTCTTCTCCGCGGCCGGCGGCGTCCTGTCCACCTACGTCGGGTACCTCGGCAACCTCATCAATCGCCTGTTCGGCGTGCCGTTCGGCGCCGGGCAACTGATCGCCGGTCTCCACATCGTCTGGCCGCTGCTTGCCCGCGCCTTCATCGGCCGCTTCGGCTCCGGGACGCTGACCGGGGTGACGAAGGGCGTCGTCGAATTGTTCACGGGGGGAACGCACGGCGTCGTCATCGTCCTCGTGTCGGGGGTCGAGGGACTGTTCGTTGACGTCGGTCTCAGTCTCTCTCGGAGGCGTTCGTTCGTCCTCACCCTCCTCGCCGGAGGTCTTGCCAGTGCGTCCAATGTCGTCGTCTTCCAAGCGATCTACTTCTCTGGCGTCGCGGCCGGATTCCTCTGGACGATGATCGGCCTCGCGTTCGTCTCCGGTGCCATATTCGGCGGGTACCTGGCGTGGGATCTGGAGCGGCTTCTCGTGTCGGCTCGGATCGTGAGGCCGGCTCCGGCGACCGAAGCTCGCCCTCGGGCGCCTCGTTGGCGCTTGGCGATCATCCTCGCGATCACCCTCGCCTTCCTTGCCGGCGGGGCGTACTTCTACATCGACGTCTACCGTCCGTTCGCGCCGCCGGGACAGGTGACGATCTCCGGCGCCGTCAGCGCTCCCTACACGTTCTCCTTCCGTGACTGGATGCGGTCGGAGACTACGGTCCGCGCTGAATTGCGCGGGAGCGTGACCTACTTGCCGCCGGCCGACTACACCGGGGTTCCCCTTCGGCTCGTTCTCGAGCACGCGGGGCCCTTGCCCGAGGCAACCCGCGTCCGCCTGGTCGCAGGCGACGGCTACGAGGCGACGTTCCCGTGGACCGACGTGTCACAGAACGGCGACCTCATCCTCGTCCTCGAGAAGGGCTCCCTCCGACTCGTCGCACCGGGATACGATGGCGCATTCTGGGTGGAGCAGGTGACGCGCATTGTGGTCGAGTAGCTCGTCGGAGATCGACTTCCGCGATCTCACGGTTCGATATCCCGACCGAAAGGCCGCGGCTCTCTGCGCAATCAACGAGCGGATCGACGAGGGCGACGTCGTCACGATTGCCGGCCCCTCGGGATGCGGGAAGACAACTCTCTGCCGAACGCTGACTGGCTTCATCCCCGGGATGATCCCCGCCGAGGTCTCGGGCGACGTTCTGCTTGGCGGAAGGAGCGCTCTTCGCGCGCGCCCGGAAGACCTCGCAACCTTCGTTGGCCTCGTTCAGCAGGATCCGGAAGCGCAGATCTGCACTCTCAACGTGCGGCAGGAAGTGGCCTTTGGACCGGAGAACCTCTGCCTGCCCGGCCCCGAGGTCGAGTCTCGCGTCGAGCATGCCCTGGGCGCGATGGGAATCTCCCACCTTTGCGAGCGCAAGACCACGACGCTCTCCGGTGGAGAGAAGCAGCGTTTGGCCATCGCATCGATTCTCGCGATGGAGCCTCGGGTACTCTTGCTCGACGAACCGACGGCCAACCTCGATCCTCGGGGCGTGCGCAACTTGTTCGCCCTCCTCTCCAAAGGGGTACCCACTCGCACACTCGTCATCGTCGAGCATCGCGTGGAGGCTCTCCGAGCTCTTGCACCGCGGCTCATTCTTCTCGATGGCGGGCGGATCGTTGATCGCTATCCCGCGCGAGAGCGACTGGACTACGCTTCCCTCGGTCTACGCGGAGGCTGGGCACCCACGGAGGGGAGCGAGTCTTCTCGCCCGTCTTGGGTGGAAGCTCGTGGCGTGTCGTTTGGGTACGACGAGCCGCTCTTGCACGACCTCTCGCTTTCTCTCCGCGGCGGTGAAGTGCTCGCTCTCATCGGCCCGAACGGCGGGGGCAAGACGACGCTCTTGCGACTTCTCGCCGGTCTCGAAAGGCCCGTCTCCGGTACGATCGAGCGTCAACCAGGCTCGCGAATCGGGTTCGTGTTCCAAGATCCTCACCATCAGATCTTCGAGCGGACGGTCCGCAAGGAGATGGAGCTCGAACATCCCGATCCGATCACAGCGATTGACGCCGAGTTGCAGGCCGCGCGTCTTGCCGATCTCGATAACGCTGCGCCGCTCTCCCTGAGTCTTGGGGAGCAGCGGCGGCTGACCATCGCTACGGCGCTCGCCCGGCGGCCCAACGTGCTCTTGCTTGACGAGCCGTTCATCGGCCAGGATCGGCGAAACGTGTTGTGGATCATCGACAGGATACGAGCCGTCGCCGCAGAAGGCGGGGCGGTCGTTCTCGTCACGCACGACATCCCCCTTGCGAGCGCGCTCTGCGATCGCCTCCTCTATCTCGAGCGCGACGCAGCGTGGATCGGCCGTTCGGAAGACGTGTTTGATCGACTCCGAGAGCGAGGAGACGCCGAGTTCACGCCGGAGGCGTGGTCGTGAAAACTCGAGGGCTGCACGGCGCAGGGGCGATGGCGAACGCGTTTCTCCTGTTCTGCCTTGTCGGAAGCGCCCTTGCTTCCGACGCAGTTCTCGTTCCGCTCGTGGGGTTTGCCGCAGTGTGCGTTCTTGCACTTGCGTCCGGCGAGCGGCCGACCAGACTCGTTCCGTTGCGAGCCTTCGTGGTCCTATTCGCCCTTGTGCTCTTCGTTGCCCAGGCGCTCTCGCTGCGCACGGGAGCGATCGTCGTCTCCTCGCCCATCCGATTGACGAGCGACGGCCTGCTCTCCGGAGCTCGTATGGCCTGTCGCTTCCTTGTCGTTCTCTACGCGAGCGCGCTCTTCGTGCGGACGACCGATCCAGATCGCTTGGCGGGTGCGCTCGTTCGAATCCACGTGCCCTACCGCTACGCCTACCTCATCATTCTTGCTCTCCGCTTCGTCCCCTTCTTTCAAGACGAGCTGCGTGCCGTTCGCGACGCCCAGAGGGTCCGTGGAATCGAGGTCTCCGTTCGCAGCCCGCGCGGGGTTCTCCGCGCGGTGCGCTACACTTTCGTTCCCGTGCTTGTTTCGGGCCTCCAACGTGTAGATGCTATGGCGATCTCCATGAAGGGGCGCTGTTTCGGCCTCTATCGGACGCGGACGCTGGGCGCGCAAGGTGCGCGGAGCGGCTGGAGCACGGTCGCCGCGCTGTCTGGGATTGCCATCGTGGGACTCACCGTTGTGGTCTGGTACTGCGGGTGGGACGTATGAGGGGCGTGCGCCGCGGAATGGTTGCCGTGCTCATCCTCTTGATCGCGGCTGTGGCGGTGCCGCTTGCCGTGCGATGGATGACGGAGCCCAGGGGCCCGTCCTTCTCGATTGTGTTGCCGAGCGGCGCGGAGCAGAAGATCGATCTGGCGCACCTGCGGCGTATGCCGCAGCTCGTCCGCCGAGGCGAGGCGCAGAATCAGTTCGGCAACTGGAAGGACGGCGGGACGTACTCCGGCGTTCTCCTGACGACCTTATTGTCGGGAACCTCGTACGACGAAGTCGACGTCGTTGCGAAGGACGGTTATCGCATGACCATCGAGCGGACGCGTGTGGAGGATCCCGACTACCCGATGGTCCTTGCATATGCTCTGGATGGAATCTCCGTCCCGGCATGGAAGGACGGCTTCCGACTCGTCGTCTTGCCGGAAGGCGGCCGCGTCAGCAATGAGGAGTACCGCGCGCTCTCCGCCGGCAGCTACTGGGTCAAGAACGTCGTCCGCATCGTGCTTCGGGGACTGGTTACCACAACGTCCGCAAACGGGCCGTGAACATCCAGTTGGGAGCCATAGGCTGAAAGTCGACCGTGAACGCCGCCGTGATGTGACGCGAGAGCTGGAATTCGACCAAACCCTCCACCAGACCGACGCCGAACAAGGTTCCCACCGGAGGCGGCGTATGTTCGAAGTAGACGGCGCCCTGGAGGCGTCCCGGCGAACCGCAGCACGAGTCGATGGACGTCTCGAGGCTGAACACCGCGAAGTAGGCCGCCTTTCCCGTGACGACCGCGTTCTTGTCATCGCCGAACGAGTCGGCCACGTGAAAGGCCACGTCTCCCCACGAGACGTCTACCGTCGCTCCATAGATGCGAATGCCCTGGATGCCGGGATTGGGCGTCGTGAGGGTGACTTCACCGAGAAGCCGGATCTCCGGACAGATCAACCAGTCTGGAACGAATCGCACCGTTGGCGCGATTGACTTCTGGGTGACCGTGTACTCGATCCGAACGTCGAGCGATGCGCCGACGCCGAGTACGTTCTCTAGGAGTGGGATGTCGTTGGCTGTGACCTCGAGGGACTCGAACCCCTCGGAACCACCGAACGAGACGCAGGCGGAGAGAGGAGTATCGCACACGGCCCAATTCCAGTCGACGCAAATCGTTGTGTTCCAGAACGCGAACGGACAGAGCCCAAACTTGAGCGAGACCTGTAAGGTGCTGCCGCCGATGGAAGCGGAGATCCGGGCCAGCGTGTAGGACGAGGCCTGGGGTACGGTGACGTAGATCGTGTCCGAGAGTCCTGCTCCGAGAATGTCCGCTGAGAACGTGGTCTGCCACGAGATGAACGAAAGGGTCGATGGATTGAACGCGAGCGTGGAAGTCACGGGGAGTCCTGCCAGTGGACCGGACGCAGCGATCGAGATGAGATCGAAGAGCGTGTTCGTCAGCTTGGCATCCAGGCGAGCGGAGAAGTCATCCACGCGCAGCGTCGCATTGAAGAGCATCGACGTTACGTCGAGATCGATCGGCAATGCGGCAAGGCGGACGGTTGCTTCAGCGAATCCCGTGACGCTCGATTGGGCGAGCAGCGTCTCGGTGGCTTGGTGATCGTCCGCTGGGTCCCCGTTTCCATTCGGATCTGCGTTACTCCCTGCGGTGGAGGTGTCCGTTACAAGGCTGCCGTCGGGTGCGGTCGCGAAAGCGATAGCCTGGCTCTCATACCATGCTCCACCTCCGTTCGGCGCGATGTTCAGCGTGAGCGAGACCGTGCCGCGTTGGCCGGGCCCCAGCGAATCCGTTCCGGCAAGGAGGCGCAGGTGGTCCACCCCATCGAATCTCGGATCGATCTCGAAGTCGCGGCTGCGCGCCTCGACCACCCGGAACGTTGCCGGCGAAGGGAAGGCCTGTCGTAGGTTGTCCTCCACGTTCACGGCGGACAGGAGGAGCTGGCCGAAGTTCTCAATGCGGATCGAATAGACCACGGCGTACTTCCCGTCCGCCGCCTGAGCGACACGCGACTTGCCATGGCGGCCCCAACGCGCGGTACGGCAACCATCTCAACGACCGTTGGAGCGTTGTCATGGGTCGGGTCGCCGTCGAGGTCCGGATCAGGCTCTCGCCCGTCCTGCGATCGATCGCTCACCAGGGTTCCCGCCGGATCCGTACCGCGCACGATGGCATTGTTGGTGAACGTCCCGCGGCCACCCTGCAGGGCGACGCGGAGGACGAGCGTGATCTCGAGCTCCTGGCCGGACGAGAGTCGGTCACTCCCCGCGAGAAGAGCGACGACCTGACGGCCGTCGTAGTCCGAGCGCACAGCGGCTGTCTTCGACTCGAGCGAGAGGACATGATACGAGGCGCCCGAGAAGGCCGAACTCAAGTCGTCCTCGACCACAAGATTCCCGATCTCGCTCGATCCACCGTTCACCACGCGGAAACTAAGCGTCAGCCGGAACGAACCGTCCCGCTCAGCCGACACGGTGGCCGCTTCTGCCAGACCTGGAACGGAAACAGGCTGTGCTCCCGAGGCGAGCGCCAGGAACACGAGACACGCTGCGACCAAGACCGCAACCGTAAGACATGTCTTCCTTCGTCTCGCCATGTGCGCTCGGCTCCAGTGTCTTGCGAGCGCATCCATCGCCGAAGATCCCCGTGCGCGAGCCGCACAGACAACGGTGTGTGATGCGCATCACAGACAGCTGGTGTGGAAGTCTAACTGATTCCAAGAGCAGGGGTCAAGAAGAGCGTTTGGGCTCTCTGAATCTCGCCCAGCCTCAGGTTGTTCCTGTCATTCCTGGATGGTTACAGACGGCGCAAGGTCCAGATCTGCTCTTCGTTTGGCGGACCCGGACGAACCGCGAAGACCGGAGCCGCGCCAAAGCACGGAAGACCTATGTGATTCTGCCAGTACCCAAGAGGCTCCCACAATTGGACGTTCTTCGCGAGGACGTCAACGCGGAGAAGATCCACCGCGGTTGCCTTCGCCTGGTCCGCGAGATCCGCCTTCGCGCGTTCCACCTCGCCAAGCAGCTCGAACGCGAGCGCAAGCTCGGCAGGGGAGTAGCGCCAGCCCAGGAGAGCCGGAGCGGAGAAGACGATCCTTCCGCTCCGATCGATCGACGTCTTGATGAAGTTCTCCCAGGCAGCGAGACCGACGTCGCGCAGATCGCTGTTTGAGAGAGAGCGGGCGGCCACAAGCAGAAGCTCGATCCGCGCGGCCTTCTCCTTCGGATCCGTCGGCGTCGCGTTCCGCGCCGGTCTTGCGATGCGAGCGAGGAGATCCTCGGCCTGTCGCTCAAGTCGCGGCACATCGGTTGCGACCTCACTCAAAGCGCGTGCCGTGACTGCGGCCACGAACCAGGTTGCGACCTCGCTACCTGCATCGAGGGTTGCCGAAAGGGTTCCGTCCGACCCGACGTGGCGCGCAAGATCAGACAGGACGTCGCTTGCGATGTTCCCAGCGAGGCGGACGCTCTCTGCG
>CAIMCX010000052.1 GCA_903839615.1 uncultured bacterium | reverse complement strand
TGTTCCGGGACGGGACTCCCTCGGATCTATCGGTTCCTGGCCAACGTCGAGCGATATCGCGAGGACCCTGACCTCGCCACCGAGATCGCAAGTGCCGTGGATCCGACCCCTCTCATTGTACGAGCGGCGGAAAGCAGTCGGAGCAGCGCCTGCCGCGAAGCCGTGGCGCTCCTCTGTGACATCCTCGCGTCCGAGGCAGGCAACTTGGCTCTGAAACTGCTGGCCACCGGTGGCGTCTACCTCGGCGGCGGCATGGCTCCGCGCCTCCTCTCCTTTCTCCAGTCTCCGCGGTTCCGCGACTCCTTCCTCGCCAAGGGGCGGTTCGCCTCGTTTCTCGAACGCGTCCCTGTCCGGGTGGTTCTCCCTGCCGACGCCGTCCTCTGGGGCGCCGCCCTTCACGGCATGTCGGCTCTGCAGCTCCGAAGCTGATCGCACGAGCGCGTTTGATGTATCGTGAATCCGCCATGACTCGCACTGGGGGACTCAGGTGATTCGCGTGGGGCAGGAGCCGCAGGCTTTCGCCCCGCGGCTGGACCAACTTGACGCCGCGAACGTGATCCCACGCGTCTGGGCAGGCGACTACACGGTCTGGGAAACCGGCCCCACGGAGATCACCAATCGCCTCGGTTGGCTGCGGGCTCCCGAAACGATGCGCGAGCACCTCGTCTCGTTGCGCAAGTTCGCCACCGCCGTGCGTGGAGAACGCTGCGATGCGATCGCGCTGCTCGGCATGGGCGGATCGAGCCTCGCGCCGGAGACGCTGGCAACCATGAGCCGCGTCGCGGATGGACCGCGCCTCGTCGTCCTCGACACGACGCATCCCGGCGCGGTGCGGCGAGCGATCGACGCCCTGGATCCTGCACGCACGTTCTACATTGTCTCGACGAAGTCGGGCACGACGCCCGAGACGCTGGCGCTCTTCCGGACCTTCCACCGGCGAGCGGTCGATGCCCTGGGGAAGGATGGAGCCGGAGCGCGGTTCGCCGCGATCACCGATCCCGGGAGCCCGCTTGTTCGGCTGGCGCACGACTTCGGCTTTCGGCGCGTCTTCCTCAACGATCCCACGATCGGCGGCCGGTACTCCGCGCTGTCGCTCGTGGGCCTTGTGCCCGCAGCTCTTCTCGGCCTCGACCTCGAAGAGCTCCTCGACAGCGCCCGCGCCATCGCCGGCCGCTGCGGCCCTTCCGTTCCCGTCGATCGCAACCCGGCCGCGCTCCTTGCGGCGCTGTTGGCTGCACACATCGACGGTGGGCGAGACAAGGCGACGTTCGTCATCCCGAAGCCTCTCGCCAGCTTCGGCGATTGGGTCGAGCAACTCATCGCCGAGAGCACGGGGAAGCGGGGAACAGGCGTGGTCCCCGTCGTCGGAGAGCCCATTGGCGAGGCGGCCGTCTATGGAATGGATCGCGTCTTCGTGCGCCTCGGCTCCGACACGGAGTCCCCCGAGCCAAGCATCGCCGTCGACTTCCCGGGAGTCGAGTCTCTCGGAGCACAATTCTTCCTGTGGGAGTTCGCCACGGCGCTTCTGGGACACCTTCTCAAGGTCAATCCGTTCGATCAGCCGGACGTGGAATCGTCCAAGGAGGCGACGCGCCGCATTCTGGCCGCGTATCGCGACCGCGGCCTGCGTCCGGAGAGAGAGTGCATCCGCCTCACTCCAGAAGCGTTGACAGAGTTCGCCACCCAAGCAATGCCCGGCGACTACATTGCCCTCCTTGCCTATCTCGATCCCCGCTCTGAAACGCGCCGGCGCCTGCAAGCACTGCGCTGCGCCCTCCGCGACAAGACGCACTGCGCCACAACGCTGGGATTCGGCCCTCGCTACCTCCACTCCACCGGCCAGTTGCACAAGGGAGACTGCGGTCGTGGGATGTTCTTGCTCCTCGTGGACGACCCGGAAGGTGACGTTGCGATCCCGGACGAGACGAGCCGCTCTATTGGGCTTCGGCTCCTCGTTCATGCTCAGGCGTTTGGGGACGCGCGCTCTCTCTCCGACCGGGGCCGTCGTCTCGTCGTCGCAGACCTCGGCCGAGACGTAGCCGCATCACTAGCCAACGCGACGCTAGGGCGACCGCCGGAAGAGGGGACAACGTGATGCTGGGCGTCGTGGGACTCGGCAAGATGGGCGCCGGCACCGTGCGGCGTCTTGCTCGCGCCGGCCTCGATTGCAAGCCATCTTTCTGCAGCTAGGGGTCGTTGTTGGCGATGTGGAGGATCTTGGCGACGCGGTCGCTGCCGTTGGCAGTCAGCGTCACGATGTACCGTCCAGCCCCGGGGAAGAGGTGCGTGACGGTCCTTCCGCGCGCGTCAGCAATGCCGTCGCCGTCGAAGTCCCAAGTGAACTCTGCTTGCGACCCGTAGACGCCTCCCGGATCCGCCGTGAATGTCCGCGCCCACGGCTCCGCCCCCTCCGAGTGGAAGACGTCAAACGTGAGGACGGCAGACCGGAAGGTGAAGGCAATCCCGCGCGCTTGGACGTGCCCAGGGAAGACCAACTGGACGAGCTCGCCGTTATGGACGTCGATGCTCGTCGCCAGCGGCGTAGTCGCCTGCCACCGCGCCGGCAGCGAAGAGGCGTCGATCGAGAACTCGTAGTGCCCGGGCGCGAGGTCAACGAACGTGAAGAGCCCATTGGCATTGCTCGACGCAGTCTCCGACATCGACGCTTGGCTGAGGACGACAACGGCACCGGGGATGCCCGCTTCCGCGTCGTCCCAGACCCCATTCTGGTTCGCGTCGTCGAAGATGCGACCGGACACGGCTCCGACCGAGCGGAACGCGAAGTCCACCTTCGCGACGTCGCCCGCCTTGATCACGACCTCAGCCGACGTGCGCAGCGGCGCGAGATAGGTCGGATACTGGACGAGCCTCACGGTGTATCGCCCCGGCGGCACGGCCGGAAGACGGTAGTCCCCGGAAGCATTCGAGCGCGCCCGAGCGCCGTTCATCTCCGCGACCACGCCAGCCACTCCCGCCTCTGCCTTCTCGAGCGAGTCGTCCGCATTTCGTGTGACGAAGACTCGGCCCTCCACTTGGCCCCACGCCTTGAACGGCGAGGCGATCGAGAAGTCCCACTCCGCCCGCACTCCCAGCCACAGCGCCGGACCTGCGCTTCCTGGAGTGTTGAACGAACAGGAGAGGCGCGCGGAAGGAATGACACGGAATCCGCTCCCCTCAGGCGCAAGACTCACCTCGAGCAGCTGTGAGAAGCCGTCGCCGCTCACCTTCGCCGACAGAGTCGCCGTCACCGCTTCGAGGAGCGAGCCTCGCACGAGGAAGTCAAGTTCCCGTTGGTCGTCGACCGGAGCCGTCTTGCCAGGGACGTGGGCTGATGACGCTTGGGTTCTGGCTTCGACATACAGGTCGCCGGCGGAGTACGACAGCCGGCAATTGAATCCGGAGACGAAGTGCTCGTCCCAGTTGGGGCCGTCCTCGTCGATCCTCCCGTCGCCATCGTTGTCGACGCCGTCGACGGGATCCTCGTCGAACAGCCCGTCTCCGTCGTCGTCGCGGATTCCGCTCTGCTCGTACCGGGCTTCCGACGCCGACGTCGAAAGCTCGAATCGACCGAGGGCGAGGTCAATCCCGACCGAGGATGAGCTGTCGCGATCTGCCTTCGTACTCCAGCCGTTCTGCACCGGAGCGGACTCCCAGTCTCGCGTGGTCTCGACAGTCTCAAGACGGACCGAGAACCAGTCGAGGCCGGCGGTCAGTCCCCAGCGGTTCGACGCCCACTCCCTCCCTTTGACGCCCGGGGAACTGAGCACGTCGCTCATCCCCCAGGTGCGACCCACGGACAGCGAAACGTAGTCGTCCCAGCGGATCCCCGCTGTGGCGAAGTAGCTGAAGGTATCGGCGTCCGGACCGTAGAAGGCCGGGCTCACCCAACGTCCTTCGGCCGACGCGTCGACGGCGATCGGCAGAGCGCTCTCCGCATCGCCCGACGGCGAGAGCCTGACACTCGCGAACGCCGCAAGGCCAAGACCGGCCTCCGACGATGAGAAGCTCGTCGTGCAGTCGGCGGAAAGACCCTTCCACACCGTCCGGAGCGATGTCGATACGACCCTTCCCGGAGTCTGCACGCCGAATTCGTCGCTGTAGTCGGCGTAGAGACTCCCAATCGGAACAGGGACAAGAAACGTGCATCCCCACGCGGTGGAGTTGCCCTCCGCAGATAGGCGAAGCCCGTCTGCGAGCAGGTTCGTGACATCCGCGGCGAACGAGAGCGCCGGGGACGAGCCGAGCCCGCTGAACGCGACGCGTGCACCTAGTTCCTCTCCTCCGGGGAGCTCCCCGCGCGTCGAAAACGTGCTCCCGCCTGTGATCCCGGTCGCATCCGCCAAGGCCGCGAGGTCAACGGCGAGATGGCTCGCGAAGTACACCGGGGGAATGCCTGGTACCTCGTCGGGTCCCGGCGGAAGGACGTCGATGCGAAGCACCGCCTGCGCGCACGGCGCCCCCTCGGGAACCGCGCAGGCCGTGACAACGAGGTCCGCCGTACGCAGTGCACGGTCGACGGGAACATGCACCGTGACGCGAATCGGCCTTGTCTCCCCGGCAACAAGCTGGAACCTGCTCTCGGCATCCCCCTGGGCCACGTCCAGTGCGCCGGACTCGAGCCTCACGAGTGCTGTCGCCGGCGCGTTTCCTCGATTTGAGATCGCGAATTCGTAGGTCGCCTCGTCTCCCGGTTCGAGCGACGCGGAGCTCGGTCCGGTGACGAGCAGTCGAACGCGCGCAGTGACTGTGAGCCGAACCGTGATTCCTCCCTCCTCGATGCCCGCGGAGGATGACAGGACGCGGAATCGGACCGACGCCTCGCCCTCAGGCACGCTCGCAGAGGCGACGAGCGTCATGAACACGGTTCCCGGAGTCCCCGGCGTCAGCGTGACCGGCTTTCGATTGCTGAGGACGCTCCATCCTGCGCCGGGGAGGTCAGCAACGACGATGAACGCCTCGGGGCCTGCTTCGTGACTCGTAAGCGACAGTGCGACGCTCACGTACTTCTCCGGTTCGACGCTCATGCTGGACGTGAACGTACACACGTCCACTGTCCGGGCCTGGCTTCCCCATGCGATGAGGAGGACCAGAGTGCCGCCGAGCCAGAGCGTCCCGCAGGATCGTCGCACCGCCGCCCGCCTCCCTACTGCTCCACGGAGAATTGCAGCTCGCCGGCCACGAGATGATCGCCGCCGAAGTCAATGACGCAGAGGGCTAGGTAGTCGCTGTGCGCCCTGAGGACCTCGTCGGGGATCGCAACGACAAGGTCGCGCCATCCGCCGGGCAGTGTTGTGAACTCGCCGAGCGCCGCCTGGGCTACGACGGCGCCGGAGACGTCACGGAACTCCACCGATCCCGTCGCCTTCCTCAGCACGCTCGTGCCGAGGTTCGCGAAGCGGACGTTGACGCTCGGCGCCTTCGTCGAAGCCAGCGTCATGCTCACGACCGCGCCGTCTTTCACGGCGTTCGGATCGCGCTGGATCAGCTTCACGCCGTAGCGGACCTTCACGCCGACGGAGGTTTGGACCTCACCCACAGTGGTTCCGACGGGAGTCACCGTGCTTCCCTCGACGAAGAACACGGCCCAGTGGTCGCCGCTCTCAAGTGGAGCCGCAAACTGAAACTGGACGGTCTTCTCCTCGCCGGGGGCGACCGCAACCGAGGCCGGGAAGAACGTGAGGAATGGAAGAAGTGAACGCACAACGGGGTCCAGAAGAAGCCCGCCCGACGCGTCCAGCGTGTATCCGAACGCTGACACACTCACGTTCTCGATCTCCGTTCCTGCGTTGCGCACGACAAAGGACCCTGTCTGCGTCTCTCCAGGCTCCGCCGCGACTTCGATCGTCAACGGGCTGACGACGATCTCGGCCGCGGCACTGATCGCAAGGGTCACGAGAAGGAGAACAGCGATTCCTAGCGCGCCTGCCCTTGACATCTCCAGATCCCTCCTATTCCTCCGTCACCGTGAAGGTGGCCACGATCGCCCGAGTCGCACCGCTGGTTCCGTTCCCGATCGCATCGAGATCGATCCAGAAGCCGACGCGCGCAACGCTCGACTGCCCGGCGGCGTTGGTCCCGATGAAGCTCTGCGTGAAGAGCCATGGGTCGTCGCGAATCGGCTGACGTACGAGTCCTGCACGGACGTTGATGACTCCGCCCGACGGGTTGGACAGCACTTGGATGTCTGACGAACTCAGCACAAGGAGTCCTGCTTCGTCGGCGGATCCGTCCACCGTGCAGGAGACCGCCACGCGGTAGTTCGTGACGGCGTATATCACGACGTCGAGGTCGCCCGTGAGAGCCACGTAGCGCTCCAAGAGAGCGCCTCCGCCCACCAGCAGGTCATCGATCGCGCCGGAGAGCGACAGACTCACGACTTCGCCCGCGGTGACCGAGAGCCGGACGACGACCGCTTTGAGTTCGGTGCCGCCCGCGTCCAGTTGGTACGTGATGTCGAAAGCGTAGGTGCCTCCTGCGCCATCGCCCAGAGCACGTAGGTCGATCCTGTACTCGACGTCGAATGCCTCCCCGGAGTCACCGGCCTGCTTGACGATCGACCCGGTTGTCTGCCAAGGTGCCGTTCCGACCTCTCGGAACCCGATGGCAGACGCGTCCACCGCGTCAGCGCCCAGGGGAAACCTCACGACCACAACCGTTGCCGTGACTGTCCACGGCGGCGTCTGGACGCCGGCGACGACGAGCGGGGTCGTCGGGAGAACGACGAGATACCGTCCGACAAGACCCGATGCCAAAAGCACGTCGGTCAGATCGGGAGGGGCACCCTGGAATGTCCCTTGTGCGGAGCAGATCAGGCCGCCAAGAGAGAGGAGAACGAGAATCGCAAGAGCGGCTACACGTCTCGCGCCGGCGCTTGTCATGTCTCCGTCACCGTCACCGTGAGCGTGAACGTGAACGCGTTTCCCGATGCGTTGTCTTGTAGGGCGGCAAGATTGATCCGCAGGAACTCCAACGCGCTGTGCTGCACAACTGATCCGCCCTCCGTGTTCCCGCCGTGGAACAGAAGCGTCGTTCCATCTGGAAAAGCGGTCCAGTTCGACGTTTCCGACCAGTCCAAGACAGGATTGTCGACCTGCCCGCCGTCGTTGTCGTCGCCGACGAGCGACTCGGTCCGGATCTCCAACAGCTTGTCGACGACGTCGACGGCCGCTGTCGTTGTCCCTCCAGGGACAAGAGACACGACGGTCTGCTTCTTGAGGGAGAGCTCGTAGCCCGTGATCGCGTACACACGAATCTCAAACCGCCCGAACGGATCCGCGCCGCCGGCCGGGAAGTACGGATCGAACAGGTCTTCGTTCGTTGTCGCATGGGTCACGTACGCGCTCCCCACCGTCACGCGCACCGTCTCAGACAGAGTCACCGTGAACGCCACCGTCGACACGGCATCCGTGTCTTCCGCGCCGACCCGCAGCCCGAAGGCAAGGACGCAAAGCGCAGGCAGAGACCACCGGATTACTCGCATCGCTCGCGTTCCGCGCGTCACGATCCGTTCCAGCCGAACCGGCTCCGCGTCACTGCTCCGTCACGAGCAGGTTGACGGTCACCGTGAGGACGTTGTTCTGGGCCTGGTCGCCGACCTGGTCGAGATCGAGCCAGAGGTGGACCGTGCCTTCCTGGTAGGTCAGGCTCCCGCCCTCGGTGTTTCCGCCGTGCCACACGGCCTGCCCTGGGACCGCGGGGATCGCCGTGTACGGCGCCACCGCCGTTACATCCGATGTGGGGTTATCCGTTCCATCGTCGGCCGTCGTCCCGAAGTCAGTCAGTTGGACGATCTGCACTCGAACCGCGGTCGCGCCCGAACTCAAGAGCGCCGCGGCCGCCGTCCCGGCGAAGTCCACGTCCGCGCTGACCTGGTAGTCCGTGATGGCCCAGACCTGCGCTGTGAAACTCCCGAGCGCGAAGTACCGTGCCTCGAGATCGGCTTCCACGACGGTCGACGCCATCGGCTGCGTGTTCACGGCGATGCGCACCGTCTCGCTCAACGTTACGTTGAACGGGCTCGTCGACGCCGTGTCGGTGTCGGCGGCGTAGGCGGCCACGCCCGCCGCCAAGACGAGTAGTGCGGCAGCTGCCCACTTCATTGCATTCCTCCCCATAGTCCCCTTCCTCCTTGACTCCTATCTTTCGATGATTGTGAACAGGACGCGGTACGTCACGACGTCGCCGGCGTGGAGCGCGGCGCTGACCAGCTCTTCAAGATCCACTCGGGCTTCCACGACGAACCGAGTGCTATCCGCCACGTTGTTGCCTCCCGTGAAGAGGAGCGTCCTCTCGGGAGGAGCGACGGCTTTCTGGAATTCGAAGATCTCGGCGTTCGCCCATGTCGGCGCCGTGCCGGAGAACCCGGCGTCGTCGAGGCGAAGCTCGAGCCCTCCCGTGTCGATCGGACGCACGGCACCGTCGCTGTTCGCTGACGCCGTCGCCGAGGCGTACACGTCGTAACCCGTGATCGCCCCGGTCATGCCCTGGATGTCGCCGAACCGAAGGTAGAGGTCCGATGAGTCGCGGACATCCAACACGCGCTCCGTTCCCGAGACGCTGAGCCGAAGGGCCACGGTCTCATTCAGCGTGAATCCATAGACGGCCATCGCGGAGTCCGTGTCCTGCGGAAACGCCGGCGTGCTCGCCAGCACGGTCAGCAAGAGGAGGCCCGCCGCCGCCACGCGCGTCATCATTCTCTCTCCAGGATCGCGAACGTGACTTGCAGCGTGTGCGTGCCCGTCTCCAGTCTCGCGCTCGAAGGATCGCAGAAGATCCCCACGGTTGACTCGGTTGCCAGCGGCCAATCGGCCTCTCGGCTGAACAGCGGAACCGGAAGCTTCCCGAGCTCGGCTTGCCACGGCTGCATCCCAAGCGGCGGACATTCAAGAACCTGCGCTCGGAAGCCTCGCGTGGGCAGTCGTCCCGAGTCCATCGTCGCCGAGATCAGTACGACGTAGGCGCAGATGCCCTCTGTCGACAGCACGACGTCGCCGACGTATACGCTGCCGCGGTTCGGGCCGAGGGCGTCGATCGTGTCGCGCAGGGAATCGACGCGCAGGATGCGAAGCACGACAGCCTGCTCCACCCGCACTGTGAGAATGGCAGATGCGCATGTCCAGTCTTCGAGTTGCGCTAGTGCCGGCAGTCCGATCGCCCCGAGCACGATCGTGCCCACTAGAAGGCAGGACACCGCCCGCGCAATCACCAAGACCCTACGCACTCCCCGCACGCCGGCCTCCCCTGAGCCACTCGCGCGCCTAGAAACACGGCGACCGCCTTCCATGCTGCGACCGCCGCCTTCCAGACTCGCCTTGTGCCCGCTCTATGATTGGACCTAGTGTAGGAGCGAGGGGATCCCGCAGTCTGTAACGAGGATCACCCTGGGACCCCGTCAAGAGGGGTTCGTTGACCCCTTCGGCGCAGGCCCGTAGAATCGCTGTGCTGGAGTCGGCCAGAGTGGCGGAATTGGCAGACGCGCGGGACTCAAAATCCCGTGTCCCGTGAGGGACGTGTGGGTTCGATCCCCTCCTCTGGTACCAGACGACCTCTTGGGTCCCTTGTCCCTTAGCCCCGCCGAGTTCGCCACAGACCCACACGGCGAACTCTCTAGCCGCACTTGTGCGGCCAGCCGCATTGCACCCACGGAGTCCGCGGCGTACAGAGCAGCGGACTCGACAGCCGCGCGAAGCGCGGCCTGGGTTCACGATCCCTCCTATGGTATCAAAGACAAGGGAAGTCCCCCGTCATTCGGGGGACTTCCCTTGTCCGTTCCTGAAGCCCGTGCGCCGCCTCAGCGCTTCTTGCGGTCCTTCTCCCAGTCCCGTTCGCGGCGCGCCTCGGGTCGCGGCTTGTCGCCCCACGGGGGGCGAGGCTCTTCCTCCTTCGTCTTGCGCGATCGTCGCAAGTACGTCGGGATGTCGAAATCGTCTGCTCCGACCCGGCTCTCCTCTTCGAGCTTCGACAGCATGGTCTCGCGATTCCCTGCCCCGCCTTCCTCTTCCTCGCCTTCGTACGCCACCGCGAATCCCGTGGCAATCACCGTCAGGCGCACCTTCTCCATTCCGTCACGAATAGCCGTCCCAAAGATGATGTCGGCGCGGTCCGACACGGCCTCGCGGATGAGAGACGCCGCTTGCGTGACTTCCTCGAGCGTCAGGTCGGCGCCTCCGGTGATATTCATGATCACCTTGCGCGCGCCGTGGATGGATCCGTCGAGGAGCGGCGAGGAGATGGCGTTCCGCGCCGCCTCTTTTGTCTTTCCCTCGCCCTGCCCTTCACCGATGCCCATCATTGCCGTGCCCGCGTCGCGCATGACGCTTTCGACGTCGGCGAAGTCGAGGTTGATCATGCCTGGGACCGTGATGAGATCGGAGATGCCCTCGACCCCCTTCCGCAGGACCTCGTCGGCCATCTCGAATGCCTTGGTGATCGGGGTATCGGCGGACGCCACCTTCAGCAGCTTGTCGTTGGAGATGCAAATCAGCGCATCGACGTTCTGGGCGAGGCGAGCGATGCCTTCCTCGGCCTTCTGCGCTCGGGCAATCCCCTCGAACGAGAACGGTCGCGTGACGATCGCCGTCGTGAGAATGCCGGCCTCGCGCGCAATCCCCGCAATGACGGGCGCCGCTCCCGTGCCTGTCCCGCCGCCCATCCCGGCGGTGATGAAAGCCATGTCGACGCCGCGCAGGAGATCCACGATCTCCTCGCGGCTCTCCTCTGCAGCGAGTTTCCCGACTTCGGGATTGCCCCCGGCCCCGAGGCCGTGCGTGAGCTTCCTCCCAATCTGGAGAGTCTGGTGAGCGCGAACGACCTCGAGCACCTGCGCGTCGGTGTTCACGACGACCAGGTCAACGCCTTGAACCCGCGTGTCGAACATGCGATCCACGACGTTGCCGCCGCCGCCGCCCACCCCCACGACCATCAGTCGCGCCGGCGGAGAGAAGCCTATCTGCTCTGCCATGCCCTAGCCTCGGAAGAACCGATTGAACCAGGCCATCAGCTTCTTCGTGATGGTCGAGCCGGACGACGATCGCTTTCGGTCGTAGTACTCTGGCTTCTTGAAGTCCTTCGTCTCCACCGCATAGCGTAGGAGGCCAATCGACGTTGCGTAGATCGGGGATTCGACGATGTCGCGCAACCCATGGATCCCCTGAGGAATCTTGCCGCGGCGGACCGGCAGGTCGTAGCGTTGAGCCGCGAACTCCGTGATCCCGTTCAGGAGCGACGTTCCGCCCGTGAGGACGAGCCCCGCCGGAATGAGGTCGCGGTAGCCCGCGTCCTCCACTTCTTGCATCGCGAGGTCCAAGAGCTCTTCGACGCGCGGCTCGATGATCTTCGCCAGCTTCTTCTTCGAGACGGTCTTCTTCTCATCGCCGCCGATCGTCGCCACTTCGATCTTCTCGTCCTCGCCGACGCTGTCGACTAGCGCGGTGCCGTGCTGCTTCTTCACCAGCTCCGCTTCTTCGATCGGTGTCTGCAATCCGACGGTGATGTCGTTCGTGATGTGCTCGCCGGCAATCGGGATGACCTTCGAGAACCAGATGTCGCCGCCACGGAAGACACTGATGTCCGTCGTCCCGCCTCCGATGTCCATGAGCACGACGCCGAGCTCTTTCTCCGCAGAGGAGAGCACCGCAAGCGAGGACGCGATCGGCTCGAGGACGATTTGCCGAATGCCGATGCCCAGGCTCTCGACGCATCGGACCAGGTTGTGGACTGCCGTGATCGCACCCGTCACGATGTGCACGTCGACCTCAAGGCGGGTGCCCGTCATCCCGACGGGATCGGTGATTCCATCCTGCCCATCGACGATGTACTGCCGCGGGATGATGTGGATCATCTCGCTCTCCGGCGGGATCTGGATCGCCTGCGCCGTGTCCACGACACGCCGCACGTCTTCTTCCGTGATGATGCGATCCGGGCGGTTGATCGAGACCGTACCGCTGTTGTTGATCGACGTGATGTGCTTGCCGGCGATCCCAACGTACACGGACTCGATCTTCACGTCGGCCATGTTCTCGGCTTCTTCCACGGCCTTGCGGATGGACGTGATCGTCCGCCCGATGTCGACCACGACCCCCTTCTCCAGGCCGTGCGATTCCGCCTTGCCCATTCCAATCACTTCGATCGTGCCGTTGGCGATGTTTCCCACGATGGCGACCACCTTCGTGGTTCCCACGTCAAGTCCCACGACCACTCTCTCTTTCCTCATCTCTTCACCGCCTTGCCCGAGGCACAAGCGTCGCCTCCCCCCCAATTCGAAGATCGATCAGCTCGTATTGCTCGGCCTTCACCGTATGACACAGCGCTTCAAGGTAGCGGATCCTGTCCGCAGCCCCGTCCAATGCGCCGAGGCGGACGCGAGTGTCGGCCGTCGTCACCAGTTCCGCCGACTTCCCCTTGTCCGTGACGTCCACTTCGCGCACCGTGAGACCGGGAATCGCCGCTCGTTGCAGCGTGTCCATCAAGGAAACCACTCCCGCATCGACGAGGTGCCCGCCGGGTTCCGCCTTGGAGAGCGCCGCGCCTTTCAGGGTCGGCACGGCGTCGTGTCCCCCGCATGCCATGGAAACGACGACACCCCCCTCACCGATCAGCGCGCACGATGTACTCGTCGCCGCGACCCTCGCGACGGGAGTGCGCTCAACGACATCGATGCCCACGCCATGCGGGAAGGAGTAGTGCACTCGGGCTTCCTTGATCCAGGGCAACACGGAAACTCGCTTCGCCGTGAAGGAGAGAGAAACGCTGAGGAGACCGACACCGCCTCGTAGGTTGGCCGCGCGAGCTATGTCAAAAGAGGCAGTCTCGTGATTCCCGGAGATGCCGACTTCTCGCAGGTCAAAGATGGGCAACCATGGTGTGTATAGGGCGATGATGGCAACAG
This sequence comes from uncultured bacterium, assembly GCA_903839615.1. Lineage (GTDB taxonomy): Bacteria > Bipolaricaulota > Bipolaricaulia > UBA7950 > UBA9294 > CAIOGO01. Next base: position 3,118 of record CAIMCX010000052.1, on the reverse strand, counting down.
TAATAAGGACCCCCCCCAGGCCGAGTAGCCAAAAAGCAGCTCTGCGTCTGCTCTTCCCCTCCTTCACCCGTCGATGACCTCAATCTCTAGTTCAAGCCCAACGTGGAACGACTTATACACCTTTTGACGCACAATGTCAATTAGCTTGCAGATCTCCGCGCTCGTCGCCCCACCCAGATTCACTATGAAGTTCGCGTGTTTCTCTGATACTTGTGCCTTTCCCACTGTCAGCCCCTTGAGCCCGCTCTTGTCGATCAGCTCCCCCGCCGATCGCCCCGGCGGGTTCTTGAAGACGCATCCGGCGCTCGGAAAGGCGAGCGGTTGCGTTGCGCTCTTTCGCTCCAGGACCTCGGATCGGTCATAGGAGGGCCCTTCACAACCCAACGTCGCGCCAAGGATGATGCACCCGTCCCGACGAAGCGCGCTGCCGCGATACTCGAACCCGCAGTCGCGTGCCGGAACCTCCCGGACGCGGCCCTTCGGATCGAGAACCACGACGCTACGAACCATATCGCCGATCGACCGATCGCGGATCCCTGCATTCATCGCCACCGCTCCGCCGATCGTGCCTGGAATGCCAGCCAGGAAGCTCAACGAGCGCACGTTCTGCCCCTCCGTGTGATCGATGAGGTGCGCGAGAGTCTCTCCAGCGCGCGCCTCGATCCCCTTCGTGGTGTCCGCGATGCCCCGCATCGCGCATGTCGAGATCACAACGCCGCGGAAGCCACGGTCCGGGAAGAGGATGTTCGATCCGCCGCCGACCACGACATGGGGGATACGGAGTCCGCGGCACAGCTCGACGGCTCCGACCAGCCCTTCGATGGTTCTCGGCGCGTGGAAGATGTCGGCGCGCCCGCCGACGCGAAACGTTGTGTGACACGCCAGCGGCTCACCGCGATGGCATTCGTCTCCCCATCGAGCCGAAGTTGCGGCCCACGCAGAGGCGTTCATGCGACGCAGAAGCTCCCTTCCTTCAGGAAGTGAGCCAGCTCTTCGGTCACGGTCCAGATGTCGCCTGCGCCGACACTGATGATGAAGTCGCCCGGCCGGATGAGGGCCTTGAGTTGGGCGACGACTTCCTCCTTGTGGGGGATGAAGTACACGCAGGAGTCCGTTGTCTCGAGAACGGCGTCGACGATGCCGGCCGACGACACTCCCGGCACCGGTTGCTCGCACGCGGAGTAGATGTTGGTGACGATGACAATGTCCGCCTCGGAGAATGCATGCCCGAAGTCCCGTGCCATGTTCTGCGTGCGCGTGTATCGGTGTGGCTGGAAGACGGCGACGATCCGTCTGCCGCTCCATCCTTCGCGAATGGCACGCAGGGTCGCCTCCACCTCCTCGGGGGTGTGCGCGAAGTCATCGACGACCGTCACGCCGTTCTCCTCAAGCACCTCAAACCGGCGATGCGGGAGAGACAGATCCCCGAGCGCGTCCGCGGCAGCATGCACGTCACCGCCCGCGGCCAGCACCGCTCCGAGTGCGCACAAGGCATTGAGGACGTTGTGAGTTCCAGGAACCGGGATCGACCGCCTGCCCAGGCTGTTCCCCCGATAGATGAGATCGAATGACGTCTGGAATCTCTCGTGAAGGACGTTCCGCGCGCGCAGCTGGGCCTCGGCGCGCAGCCCAACCGTCACCGCGTCGGGAATCTCCGCGGCGATCGTCCGGACGTGTTCATCGTCGATCGCCAGCACGGCGCGCTGTGCATGCAGGACGTACTGGCGGAACGCCTCACGAATCGCTCCCTCGCTGCGATACGTCTGGAGGTGATCCCTTCCGATGTTCGTGAGGACCGCAACGGTCGGATGAATGCGCGTGAAGAGGCCGTCGCTCTCGTCCACTTCCGCGACGAACCACTCGCCCTTGCCAAGATGTGCGTTGCCGCCCAAGCTCGGGCAGTAGGCGCCGATAAGGTAGCTTGGCGAGAACCCCAGCGCCTGGAGAAGCGTCGCCGCCATTGCCGTCGTCGTGCTCTTGCCGTGACTCCCGACCACGCCGATGCTCGAATAGTCTTCGAGCACTGAGGCTACGGCGTGGAGGCGGCGCAGCACGGGCACGTGGTGGTCGCGCGCTGCGGCGACCTCGGCGTTGTCGGGAGGGATTGCGGACGAGATGATGACACCATCAAGGTCCGAGGAGATACAACCGCCGTCGTGCCCCACCTGCACGGGCACGCCGAGGCGGCTCAGTCGCTCAGCCTCCGGGCTCCACTTGAGGTCGGACCCAGAAACCTCTCTTCCCTGCGCGAGAAGGATCGATGCCAGTCCGCTCATGCCCGAACCACCGATGCCCACGAGGTGGTACCGCCGCCCGAGTGCCATTACGCTCCAGCCCCCCTCACCAACGCCTGAATCTCGCTGCGAATCAACGCCCCAGCTTGCCTCTGGCCTAGCCGATAGGCGTTCCGCCCGAGCCGCACAAGCGCTTTCTCGTCCCGCACCACATCCAGCACGAGTCTCACCAACTCATGTCGTACCATGATCTCGTCGCCCGCTAGGCGACAGGCCTCCTCGCGCTCTAGGACGCGGGCGTTCTCCATCTGGTGGTCATCTGTCGCCCCCCGCCAGGGGACAAGGATCGCAGCCTTGCCGCAACTCGTGATCTCGGCGAGCGTGGTTGCACCCGCACGCGACACAATGAGATCGGCGACCGCAAACGCTACGGCCATCTTCTCGATGTAGGGAACGACGACGATGTTGGCGATGCTGTCGCGAGCGAGGCGCTGGCGTGCTTCCTCAGCCCCGAGGCTATTCCCGGTGACAAGCAAGACCTGCACTTCCTCGCGACAAGCCAGCTCGCGCGTTCCCGAGAGAATCTCTCCCACCAGATCGGCTGAGCCATTCGACCCTCCGAACACGAGCACCGTCCGCTTGCGGGGGTCGAGCCCGAACATCCGGTAGCCCTCCTCAGCACGTTCCTGGCGCAGGAACTCGGCGCGAATGGGGTTCCCCGTCGTGACGATCCGACGAGCCCGCGGGAACTGCTCGCGCGATGTGGGGTACGAGATCAGGACAAGATCGACGTACCGGGAAAGCCAACGATTCGCCAGTCCGGCCACCGCGTTCTGCTCGTGAATGACCGTGCGGACCGGCAGGGCTTTCCCTGCCAGGGCCGC
>CAIMCX010000051.1 GCA_903839615.1 uncultured bacterium | reverse complement strand
TCTTCCTCTTCGGCGGAGTCGAGTCCGCGGCGGCTCGAGGCCTGCCGCATGTGGGACTCGACGCGCGCGCCGGCCTCGGCGTGGGGCGATTCACCGACGTGACGCCGCTGGCCAAGGCGATGGAGATGACCGCATGGCTCGTCGTGTCGCAGGCCGTGCCGGCGAATCTGTCGGACGATGTGGTCCTGGCTGTGGCCCGACTTATCGAGCGCGCGGGCGAGTACGCGTCGATGGCTGACCTGGTACGGGACATCCAGGCGGTGGTGGAGTTCGGCGCCGGGGTTCCGCTCGACGCGCGGGCTCTCCTGAAGATCGAGAGTATCGTCTCGTCGAGGGGAAGGGAGCGCCGCTCCGGCTGGGCGGTGCAGGGAGGCGTAGGATATGAGCTTCTGGACCCGTACGGGGAGGCGCAAGACGCGGTGTATGCCGGAGCCGCGGACGCCGCGCTGGCAGCGGGTCCCGATGACCAGTTCCTTTTCCACGCGAGCTACTCGGGTCCGTTCGCGGCGCTGGACGAAAACACGCTCATCGGAGCCGCGTCCTATGTTCTCGATTTCGCGCCAGGGGCGTCGCTCTCGGTTGGCTACACGCTGACGCGGGTCAAGGCCGCCGGGCTTGCAGCAAGCGTCGCGCAGGAGGCGAGCTTGGGGCTCGCGTTTGCCGTTTCGTTCGGGAGTCTTGGCCTGCAGGTCTCGGTCTTGCAGGAGAGCGGCGACCCGGGGTGGTCGATCGACGTCTCGATGTCCGCGGCGCTGGATCTGTTGTAGGAGACGCGACCCGAGGCCGGCTCGAGCGATGTCCTGCGGGAAGCGGAAGGGGTCGGGGAGGATTCAATGACCGAATCGGCGGTTCGTGCATCGAAGTATCGTTTCGTCGTTCTCGCAGCGTTCATGCTCGCGGTCGCTGCGAACCAGCTCTTGTGGATCAGCTTTGCTCCGATTACCCGCGTGGCGGCGCAGTTCTACGGCGTTTCCGATCTTGCGATCGGCCTTCTGTCGCTCGTGTTCATGCTGGTGTTCATCGTCGTGTCCATCCCGGCTTCGTGGGTGCTCGACACGTACGGGATTCGCATCGGCGTGGGCATCGGCGTCGTCCTCACGGCGGGATTCGGGCTGATGCGCGGCCTGCTCGCGTCGGACTACACGTGGGTCCTCGTCGCCCAGATCGGCATCGCCGTCGGACAGCCGTTCATTCTCAATGCGATCGCCAAACTGGCGGGACGCTGGTTCCCGATGCGCGAACGGGCGACGGCCGCAGGGCTCGGGTCGCTCGCGATGTATGCCGGCATCTTCATCGGCTTGGCCGTTACGCCTCAGCTTGTGCTGCAGACCGACCTTCCGAAGATGCTGCTCGCCTACGGGATCGCAGCCGTGGCCGCCGGCGTCCTCTTCTTCCTCTTGGTGCGAGAGCGCCCGGCGACTCCCGTCGGACCCGAGGAGCGATCGCTCGTTCTCGACGGACTCAAGTCGATGCTTCGGAACCGAGACTTCCTCCTCCTGCTTGTCTTGTTCTTCATCGGGCTCGGCCTGTTCAACGCGGTCACGACCTGGATCGAGGACATCGTGAGACCGCGTGGGTTCACGATCGATCAAGCCGGACTCGCAGGTGGGATGATGGTCGTCGGGGGCATCGTCGGCGCGCTCGTCATTCCCGCCTTGTCCGACAGGACTCGGCGCCGCGTGCCGTTCATGCTCCTCGCGCTGGCCGGGGCCATTCCGGGGCTCCTCGGCGTGACGTTCGCGACGAGCTACTGGCTCCTGCTCGCCTCGAGCTTCGTCCTTGGCGCGTTTCTCCTCTCGTCCGGGCCGCTCGGCTTTCAATACGGGGCGGAGATCACGCACCCCGCGCCTGAGGGCACGTCGAACGGGCTTCTTCTCCTCGTCGGGCAAGTCTCGGGGATTGCGTTCATTGTTGGAATGGACGCGCTGAAGGCGCCGTCCGGATCGATGACCCTGTCCCTCGTCGTTCTCACCGCACTGCTGGCCATCGGCCTCGTGCTTGCGACGCGGTTGCGCGAGTCGAAGATCCTCACTTCCGGACCCGGCTCGCAGGCCAAGAGCTAGAGCCGCGGAGTCGTCCACCGCAGAGCGCACGGAGGTGCGCAACACCGATGCTCGGGATCTCTTCGTCGGCGCGCATAGCGTCGGAGACCAGATCGGAGGTCCTGCCTAGCCGTGCTCCTGGCACTCTCTGCGCCCTCTGCGGTGAAGCGTGTCGCTGCGCTAGAGGTGACCGGCGGACTTGAGCGACAGGTAGCCGTCCCTCGTCACAATCAGGTGGTCGAGGACGCGGATCCCGAGGAGCTCGCCTGCCCTGACGAGGCGGGAAGTGAGCGCGATGTCCTCGGGGCTCGCGGCCAACGTGCCCGAAGGGTGGTTATGCGCGACGAGAACCGCCGCGGCTCGATCGGTGAGCGGGTCGGCGAACACCTCGCGCGGGTGCACCTGGTTCTGGTCGAGAAGCCCGACGGTTACGGTGCGACAGGCGAGGACCTCATTCGCGCCGTTGAGCGAGAGGCAGACAAAGTGCTCTTGCTTCTGGCTGCGGATGGCTTCGAAGTACGGGAGCGCGTCGGCGGCATGTTCAATGACCACGCGCGGCCGACCGAGTTCGCGGCGCGCCAGCTCGATCGCCGCGACGATCTGGCAAGCCTTGGCCTGCCCTAGCCCGGGCAATTCCTGAAGCTCCTGCGGCGTGACCGAGGAGAGCCGCCCCTCGAAGGTTTCCACCACTCGCGCCGAAAGGTCGAGGATGCCGAGGCGACGCGTTCCCGATCCGAGCAGAACGGCGAGCAGCTCCGCGGTTGAGAGCGAAGCGGGCCCGCGGGCAAGGAGTTTCTCGCGCGGCCTGTCCACTCGTGGCAAAAGCCGCATCTGGCGAACGCCATCCGGATCCCATCGCGTGAGGCTCGGCTCGCCCGTCGACTGCGGGACTGTCCGTGGACACATGTAACCATCATAGCGTTCATGGAAGAAAGCGGCAAGAGGGGAGGAAACACAGGCTCGCGGACATCACGCTCTCTCTGTCATGGAGAGGACTCTCAAAGAAGCGAGCGGAGCGCCCGGCAGGCGCCCCGCCCTCCCCACAGCTCGGCGACTCCGCGGAGGCGAATCGACCTATCGAACCTCGACCGAGAAGCTGAGCGTCGAGATCGGCTCGACCGACTCCCACGGACGCTCGTACACGAACCGGAAGTTCTGGACACCTTGATCGACGGCCCAGTAGCGGAAGAGGAAGAACCCGCCCGCTCCGATCAGGCTAGAGCTCGCGCGGTACTCAGCCTCTTGCGACTCGTGGACCGCTGCTGCGTCGTTGGACAAGGCGTTCGACCACGAGTAGCCCGTCGTCGGGTTCCCGGCAAGGAGGACCATGAGCCGATCGCCGTCGCGCAGGGTGACGGTGGCTGCCTCGTCGAGCTCGGTGAGCACGCGGTAGACGCGAAGGGCCATGTTGCACGCCGGCACGCCGGCCACGAATCGGTCGAGGTCGGCGAAGCGCGCTCGGGGAACCACAGTCAACCCGACGGTGAACGTGCCTTCCGACGTCACGACGCGGATGTCGTATGTGCCGGCCGGGAGGTCCGACCCGTCGCTCGCGCGGAGCATCACGACGCCGAGCCAGTCGCTGGCGCTGATGGTCTTGTCGTACGGCACGACGGTGACGAGATTCCCGAGGGCATCGGAGAGCTCAACCTGTTCCACGAATAGGTTCGAGCTGAAGCACGCGGCGCCGTCCGTCGGCACGAGTTCAAGCGCGACGCCCGAGCCGGGCTCAAAGGCGAACCCGTCCACGCGCACGTCAACGGCCGACGATGGGGCGGAGCTCGATACGACAAGGCCGGTTGCCGCAACGAGAGACAGACACACAAGGACGAGAGCGATTCTTGGAAGCCTCTTCATGATTCCTACCTCCTCAGCGAATGTACTCCCCGCAGTAGCTTGCGGTTTCAGGAACAGGATTCCTCATGGCGTCCCCGGAAGATCGTACCCGAGATGCGTTGTGAGGCGCGTAGACAACATCCATCCGTTGCCGATCGACCACACCGGCCGGACGGCAAGCGATGGGACGTGTAGGAGGGTGAGCGTGAGTGCTTCTCCGAACTGAAGTCCGGTTGCGAGCTGGAGGCCGCCTCCGACGGTCACGCTCGGAGAAAAGGAGAACGTGGCCGGAGCGCCCGCGACAGACGCAAGAGTCCAGCTGGCGGGGAATGCAGCCAGCTCGTAGAAGAGGGCATCTGCTGCGCCCGCAACCCGGACCCCAGCCGCCGCCGTTGCGACGGGGACCGGCGATGAGAAAGCCCATTGCACCAGCAGGTTCCCCTCCAGCGCGAACCCCGCCCCCAATCCGCGGAGGAGCGCAACTCCCAGGTACGGGCCGGCGCTCAGCACGTCGAAGCCTGCCGAGACTCGTGTAGCCCACGCGTCGTTGAACTCGATCAGGGCGTAGGCGCCGACGTCGAAGTCCCAGTGCACCTCTGAGCCTGCGTACAGCGGCTGCAGCGTGAGGTCAACGCGCAGCCCGACTTCGCGCACGGACGCTGCCTGAGCTGAGCTCACGATCCCGACCAGCACGACCATCACGCAGATCGCTTGACGAACTCGCCGCATCCCCGGCCTCCTCGCCCCAGCCTCCACGAAACCCTTCCCTTCTGTGGACGATCGATCATAGCACCAAGGCCCGGGTCAACGACCAACCCCAAACCCAACGAACCCAAAGAACCCAACGAACTCAACGAACCCAACGAACCCAACGAACTCGATCAGCGGCAGCAGCCACTGTCCGTTACTATTCGCCCAGGGGTGGCCGGGTGGAACGGATCCTCGAGGTCTTGCGGAAGCATTGGGGCTACAACGACTTCCGTCCTCTCCAGCGCGAGGCGATGGAGAGCGCACTCCGCGGCCGTGATTCCCTCGTCGTGCTGCCGACCGGCGGCGGGAAGTCGCTCTGTTTCCAGGCGCCGGCCCTCGTCCTCCCCGGGCTCGCCGTCGTCGTCTCTCCGCTCATCTCGCTGATGAAGGACCAAGTGGACGCCTTGCGCGAGTGCGGCGTCGCCGCGGCCCGAATTGACAGCTCCCAAGGCCCCGAGGAGCAGGACGGCGTCATTGACGCGGTCTGCCGCAAGGACCTCAAGATCCTCTACGTCTCGCCCGAACGGCTGCTGATGAATGGGTTCGCCCGGTTCCTGCGGCAGCAGGC
>CAIMCX010000050.1 GCA_903839615.1 uncultured bacterium | reverse complement strand
TACCTTCCCGGCCCGCCGCCGACGTCGAGGACTCGGCCGCGCGGAGGGAAGTGCTCGTCGATGAGTCGAAGGGTGCTCGCGAGCTCAAGGCGGCGGTACGGCCTCGCCAATCGCTCCCACTCCCGCTCGACGCATCCATCGTAGTACCTGCGAACGACCTCGCTCACGGCGCCTCCTCTTCGGCGATGCAGAGCGTACGGAGGACGCCGTGGAGGGACAAGGTTGCGGCGCGTCGACGCGGCGGCTACCGTGCTTACTATGAAGGTCATCGGTCTCGCCGGACCCGCCGGAAGCGGGAAGAGCGCTGTGGCGCGCGAATTATCGCACCGACCAGGCGTCGCATGGGTCGACCTCGATCGCCTCGCGTGGGCAACCTACGGCCCAGGCACCCTGGCGCACGTAGCGCTCGTAGAACGCTTTGGCCCCGAGATCCTCGATGAAGGCGGTCGTATCCATCGGACCGTGCTCGGCGAGCGCGCGTTCGCGGACCCTGTAGGGAAGGCGGATCTCGAGCGGATCGTCCACCCGGCGGTGAGCGCGGCGCTTGCGCAACGGATCGACGCGGAGCGTCGACGTGGACGACGCATCCTCCTTGTTGAGGGTGCGCTGCTAGGGACAGCCCTCGACGTGGATCGGAACGCGTTCGATGCCATTCTCTGGTTGGAGGCTCCGGAGGCCGTGCGCGCGGCGCGGCTGGATGCGGACGGGCGAGCCCATCACGGAGACCGCACAAGGGAACTCACGCCACCGGAGGGCACGCTTCCGATCGATGCTGATGCGCCGCTCGATGAGGTGGCAGGGCGGGTCTGGGCCGCGATTGCGAGGTCCGTGGAGATCAGGTTGTCGCGGTAGGAAGCGGCTTCCGGTCTCGCTCGCGGAGCAGGTGTCGCGGCCCGCGACTGCGCCGATAGAACCAGAGGGTTCGCAGGAACTCGCCAATGGTCATTGAGGCGAGGGCAATGAACACTCCACTCGTCCCGCCCCATCCGACACCGATTCCCAGGATGGCGACGCTCGAAGCGAGGTAGATGACAACCGACTCGGTGATACTTCGCGTCTCTTTGCTGTGCATGATGATCCCCTGGAGATAGCTCTGAGCGGCAGCGAACGCGGGGAGGAGGACCGCGATCCAGAGCCCCGACCGGGCGAGGGCCGAGAGAGAAGGGGCGAGGCCGGAGATCGTGCTGAACCAGACCTGCGCCAGCGGTGTCGCGGCGATCACGGCGAATCCGAGAGCCGTAGCGAACGCGAGCCGGCGCGCGAACCGCGCCAAGACGACCGATGAGCCGGGTTGGTCGAGATGAGCGATCACGACTTCGTTGTAGGCCGCCCCGAAACTGCGGAGCAGGAAGATGAGTCCGTTCACGACCGGGAGGACGGCAAGCGAGTCAAGCGCGTTCGGCATCCGCCCGACCGCGGCGGTCAACATCGGTCGAATGCCCATCAAGATGAGCGACGTAAGGGAGAGGGGCACGTAGAAGCGGAGAAACTCGCGCGTCGATAGGGCCCGCGATTTGGACTCCCGCGGCAGAAGGGAGCGAAGGACGGGACGGACGCACAGACCGGCATACGTCGCCTCGGAGAGAACCCCAGCCATGATCGCGAGGCAAGCAAGTGTTGTTCCCGGCACCCGAAACACCGTGAAGCCGAGAGTGAGGATGACGCCGTTGGCTGCGAGGCGAATGAGCGTGCCGATGCCTACCGTAACCGACCTTCCGAAGCGGATGAGAACGCCTTGGTTGAAGCGGCGATACGCGATGGCCCACGACCACGGAATCATGAGAATGAAGCCGATCCTGGCAGGTTCCACGGTCTCCGGAGGCGCGTGAAGAACGTTGACCACGAGGAGCTGGTAGAGCGGCGTCAGAGCTAGAACCGCGTGAATAAGGGTCAGGCCGGCCGAGAGCCAGTGCGTGAACCGGCGGATTCGGCGGTACGCCTCGAGGTCCGTACTGAGAGCGGTCGACGCCGAGAGGAGCATGATGATCGGCGCTTCGATCAGCATCGCGATCGGAAGGACGAGGCTGCCGAAGGCGGCGAGATGGATTGTCGGGTCGGGCAATCGTGCGACGAAGATGGTCTGGAAGGGACCCTCAAGGGCCATCAGCACCCAGCTTGCGGCAAGCGGCCACCACGTCCGCAACACATCCCGGGTCGTGAGCTTGCTTCCAGGCTCTCCCACACGCCCTCCCGTTGGCTGGCGGCAATCGTCCCCGGACCGCGGCCCGCCGTCCACCGCGCTCTTCTATCAAGGCGCCCCAGGTGCTCTTCTATGAAGGCACCCTGGCGCTCCTCTACGAAGGCACCCCTTGGCACTCTTCTACCGAGAGTGCCCCTTGGCGTTCCTCTACGAAGACGCCCTGGCGCTCCTCTACGAAGGCGCCCTGGTGCTCGTCTACGAAGGCACCCTGGCGCTCCTCTACGAAGGCACCCGCGCTCTTCCATGACGGCGCCCCCTCGCGCTCTTCTATGAAGGCGCGCGCACTCTTCTACCGAGAGTGCCCCTTGGCGCTCCTCTACCAAGAGCGCCCCTTGGCACTCTTCAACGGAGGTGCCCCTTGGTGCTCTCCTACCAAGAGCACCCCTTGGCCATCCCCGTCCGCGCTCGGTAGACTCTCCGTGCTGCGTTGCGGGCGGAAGGCCAGTCCTGCACCCGGAGTCCTGAGACGCTGAGGAGGAACGATGTCGCGCAAGCTCACCGATGTGCTTGCTCAGGCGGACGCCCGCCTGGAGTACCACGCGATGGGAACTCCGCCGGCCCAGCCCACGCCGCGTGAGGCGGCCGGCGCGCCGTCCCCGCGAGCTGCACGCTTGCGGGACCTCTACTACGGCGCCCTGTCTTCGGCCTCGAACGAGTTCCCGCACTGGTACACTCGCGCGTACATGCGCTTGGACAATGAGATTCCTGTTGTCCGCCGTGCGCTGGCACTCGAATCGGCGTTCCGACACCTGACGCCGACGATCTTCCCCGGAGAGCTTCTCGTCATGGGGAAGACGCACCACTATCGAGGCTCGTTCCCCATGCCGTGGTTGTCCGAGGGCTACTACATGGCGGCGGAGAATCAGCTCTATCAGGACGCGTTGGCGCGAGGGAGCGCGAGCGCGGACGCCGTCTCCACCTTCGGGACGGGCGGAGGTAATGTCACGAGAAGCTTCGGCCCTGTCGTGTCGATCGCAGGGAAGTTCGGGATCCGCAGAGAGGAAGTCCCGGCCATGCTCCTGGTCGCCCACGCCTGGGAAGGTCGATCCGTTGACGACATCGGGCACAAGTACGAGCAGATGGCGCCGGGGTACGAGATCAAAGAGGCCCTGATGCGGTCGGTCACGTGCATGTTCGACTCCGGCTACACCCTGCCCCAGGGCCGCGAGGTCGTGAATTACTACTACCCGTTGCAGTTCGGATTCGACGAGCTCATCGAGATGACCGAGCGCAAGAAGACCGACGTAGCGGGGCGCGCCGACGGCGACGGTCTCGCCGGGATGAATCGGCTCTACAACTACGAGGCTGCGAGCCACGTCCTGCGGGGGGTCCGGGCGTGGATCGAGAACTACGCTCGGGAAGCGCGCCGTCTCGAGGCGATGGAGAGAGACGCCGTCCAGCGCCGCGAGTATGCGGAGATCGCCGACTGCCTTGAATGGATCGCCCACCGACCGCCGCGGACGTTCCGCGAAGCCTTGCAGCTCACATGGACGGTGCACGTCGCGGTGCTGAACGAGGACGTGATCTCCGGGCTCTCGCCCGGACGCCTCGGACAGACTCTCTGGCCGTGGTACGAACAGGATGTAGCCGCGGGGCGCCTCGACGAAGCGGCGGCGCTCGAGCTCCTCGAATGCCTTCGCGTCAAGTACACCTGCCTCGACTGCTTCGCCTCGATGGGTGTCGTGGGCGGCGTCCTGTCCGGGAACACGTTCAACAACCTCTCGGTCGGAGGTCTCGATCGCGACGGCCGACCGGCGAACAACCGCCTCGAGGAGCTGATCATCACAGCGGCGATGACCTGCGCGTCGACCCAGCCCACGCTGACCCTTCTCTACGACGACAAGCTGCCGGAGTCCTTCCTGCTCAAGGCCATGGAGTGCATCAAGACAGGAACCGGATACCCCGCTGTCGTGAACAACCGGACGGCGATCGAGTTCCTGATAGGCCAGTACGGATCCGAGGGCATGGATCTCGAAGAGGCGCGGGCCATCGCCATCGGCGGCTGCCTCGAGACGTCTCCCTGCTCGTGGATGCCTCTCACGCTGAATGGCCGGCCGTACTGGATTCCGGGCGGCTCGGGACAGCCGACGAGCGTTGGCGTTCACTTCCTGTCCCTTCCGAAGATCCTTGAGCTTGTCTTGTTCGACGGAGTCGACCGGCGGACCGGGCTGCGCGTCTTTCCCGCGCACGGCCGGGCACTGGGCTCGTACGAGGAGCTGTTCGACCAGGTCAAGGCGTACTTCGCCAAGGCCGTGGAGGTGCTGTCGCTCGCCAACAACATCCAGCACGACGTCTGGCGCAAGAACAACACGGCTGTCTTCAACTCGCTCCTCAAGCCGGACTGCCTCGAATCGGGCCACCTGATCCACGAGCTCGGGTACCGCTACAACGCGACCCATAACGTCGAGACGTGTGGGACGGTCAACCTGGTGAACAGCCTCGCCGCGCTCAAGTCCCTTGTCTACGACAGAGGCTTCGTCTCCCTCCCTGCGTTCCGACAGGCGCTCGCCGAGAACTTCGGCTTCAAGATGGCGGACGAAGTGGGCTCCTTCTCGCTCGCATCCCAGGAGAAGCGCGGAGACAGCACGGAGCACGACCGAACGCACGTCGAGTGCCTGACGGCTCCCAAGTACGGAAACGACAACCCGTACGTGGATGACATCCTGAGGGAGTGGGAGGAGTGGTTCTGCACGAAGTGCCGTGACTACGAGTCGCTCAACGCCATGCCCTACTACGCGTGCCAGATCTCGGTCTCCACGCACGCTCCAATGGGCGCTGTCACGATGGCGACGCCCGACGGCCGCCTGGCGGGCACGACGTTCGCCGACGCTTCGATGTCCGCGTACCCCGGGACCGACCGGCAAGGACCCTACGCCCTCTTCTCCTCGGCAACGTGTTGGGATCACTCTTTGTCCCAGAATTCCCAGCTGAATCTGAAGATCCATCCAACCGCAATCCACGGTCGTGCGGGAACCAAGAAGCTGCTCGAACTGACGCGGTCCTACATGCGCAAGGGCGGGTTCCACATCCAGTACAACGTGGTGGACTCACGCATCCTGAAGGACGCCCAGGAGCATCCGGAGGAGTATCGCGATCTCCTCGTTCGCGTCGCCGGGTTCACTCAGTACTGGGTGGAAATCGGGAAGCCGATCCAGGATGAGATCATCGCTCGCACGGAGTACGAGGGGGTGCAGGGGTGAGCGTTCCGTCGAGGCACATGCACTGTCGGAACTACGCTCCCGTCGACGTCGTCAAGGGAATCTGCCACGTGACGAAGGCGATCGTCCAAGCCGATGACGACGCCTGCCCCGCGTTCGATCGTCTGCCGCGGTGCGCCGAGTGCAAGCGGTACGTGTCGGGCGAGGCGGAATACGTCGGCGCCTGCTCGGCCGAGCCGGGCGCCCCGATGACGTACCCCGACCTCATTGCCGTGACATGCGAGTCGTTCGAATGGAGACACGCCTGACCCCGCCGGTCGAGGGACTCCTCTTCGACATCCAAGCGCACTCGGTGCACGACGGCCCCGGATGTCGGACGACGGTTTTTCTGAGCGGCTGCCCTCTTCGCTGCACGTGGTGCGCCAATCCGGAGGGTCTGCTTCCGCGGCCGCGGCTCATGGTCCGCGGATCCCGTTGCCGCCCTGACGGCTATCCGTGCGTTCCGGCTTGCCCTCACGGAGCGATTCGCGTCGACCCCGCGAACCCGTTGCCTCCCCTCTTCGACCGGGCGCGTTGTGTCGCATGCGACGAACGAGCGTGCGTGTCCGCGTGTCTCTCTGCCGCACTGGAGGTTTCGGGGCGGCGAGCCTCTGTGCCCGAGCTCCTGCGGACGCTGGAGCGGGATCGCGACTACTGGGGAGAAGAGGGCGGCGTCACGTTCAGCGGAGGCGAGCCGCTCTTTCAGCCGGAGTTTCTGGTCGC
>CAIMCX010000049.1 GCA_903839615.1 uncultured bacterium | reverse complement strand
CGAAGCCGTGCTCGGCTACGTCTCGGCCGTCATCGAGCACTTCCACGGCGCGGAGGCATGGAAACAGTATTGGTTCGGCGAGGACGTCTGCCAGATCTACGCGATGGGGAAGGACAACATCACCTTCCACTCGCTCATTCTCCCGGCGCTCCTCATCGCCGCAGGCGGCGGCTACCACCTTCCGGATCAGATCGCAGCGACAGAGTACCTGAATTGGATCGGAGGCGAGAGCTTCTCGAAGACGCGGGGCGTGGGCCTCTACTGTGACGACGCCCTGCGCGTGATGGACGGAGAGCTGTGGCGGTTCTATCTCCTCTACAACCGGCCCGAGGCGCGAGACGTGGACTTCTCGTGGGAGGAGCTGGAGAAGGCGGTGAACGGGGTTCTGATCTCGAACGTCGCCAATCTCATCAACCGCGTCGTGGCGTTCGTGCAATCGCGCTCGAACGGCGTCGTACCTGCGGTCGCGGCGGACGAAGAAGTCCGTTCGCACATTGCGGACGCGGCAGCCGGATACGAGCGCACGATCGGCGAGGGCTTCCTTGGACAGGCGTTGCGCACGGCGTGCGATCTTGCCGTCTTCGGAAACGAGTACGTCCAGAGGAAGAAGGCGTGGTCCACGAACGATGCGGTCGCGATCGTAGGCGGGATCGAGATCGCGAAGGCGCTTGCGCTCTTCCTCCTGCCCTACGTGCCGCGATTCTCCGGTGCCGTCTTGCGCGTCCTACGGTTCGACGAGCCGCGCTGGGAGGATCTCGAGACGCCGGTCGGCGGACGGCACCTGCGCGAGGAGCGTATCCTTCTTCCGCGCATCGACGTCGCCGAAGTCCGCGCGGCCATCGAAGCGCAGACGGCGCCGAGCGACGCAGCGTCGTTCGACGACTTTCGGCGGTTGGACCTCCGCGTCGGCATCGTGCGCGATGTCGCATCGGTGGAGGGCGCCGGCAAGCTGTGGCAGCTTCGCGTCGACTTGGGCGGCGACCTGCGGACGTGCGTCGCTGGGCTGCGGGGGTCGTACGAGGCGGAGGACCTTGTCGGGAAGTCGGTCGTCGTGGTAGCGAACCTCGCCCCGCGGACGATTCGCGGCATTCGCTCGGAAGCCATGATCCTCGCAACGGAAGGCGAAAGGGCCGTTGTCATCTCGCCTGACGCACCGGTCGATCCGGGAACGGTCGTCGGGTAGTGTTGCAGCATTGAGACGCCGCCGCTACCATCTCCTCTCGATTGGGGTGAAAGATGTACGCAGTCATTGAGACGTGTGGAAGGCAGTACCGGGTGGAGCCGGGCATGCAACTCGAGCACGAACTTCTGCCAACCGTCGAGGTGGGCGCCGAGGTCGAGTTCGACAAGGTGCTGCTCTGGGTCACGGATGAGGGAGTTCGCGTGGGGACTCCCTACCTCGCTGGCGTGACGGTGAAGGGCGAAGTGAAGGCAACCGGCCGCGGGGACAAGATCATCGTCTACAAGTACAAGCCGAAGAAGGGCTATCGACGCAAGCAAGGCCACCGGCAGGGGTTCATGACCACTGCGATCACGTCGATCGGTGGGTAGGGAGATGAGTTGGGCGAGATCCTCGTGCAGCGCGACGAATCGAATCATGTGATCGGCGTCGTCGTGCGCGGCGTACGACAGCTGACGACCCTGGGGACGACGATTTCCGTTCTCTTGGAGGCCGCGGCGACCAGCCTGACGGAGTACCTCCACGTATCCGTGGAGAGCTCGTTCGGCACCGACATGACGCTCGTCGTGGATCGGGGAGATCCGCACCTGGACCGAGAACTCGACGCGATTCTGGAGACGCTGGTCGTGGGATTCCGATTGGTCGAGCGCGACCATGCGAAGAGCGTCTCGCTGCATGAAGAGACAGTCGGGGTCGAGGTCCTGTAAGGAGTCAGAATGGCGCACAAGACAAGTACGGGCTCAACGCAGAACGTGCATGACAGCCCGGGGCAACGATTGGGAGTCAAGCGGTTTGGCGGCGAGTGGGTCAACGCTGGCTCGATCATCATCCGGCAGCGAGGCACGAAGTACGCTCCGGGGAGGAACGTCGGGCTCGGGCGGGACTTCACGATCTTCGCGATGTGCGATGGGACGGTCCATTTCGAGAACCGCGGCAAGACCATCGTCAACGTGCTTCCGGCAGAGTCAGGAGACTAGGCTGCCTCAACAGGGTCTTTACCTCTGATGTTTGTCGATGAGGCGACCATCCGCGTCCGCGGCGGGCGCGGCGGCGGCGGCGTCATCCACTTCATGGCGAGTCGCCACAATCCACGCGGCGGCCCGGACGGCGGAAACGGCGCGGCGGGTGGCTCCGTCGTGCTCGTGGCGTCGGCCAGCATGTCGACCCTCTACTCGTTCCGGAATCGCCCTCTGTTCGATGCGGACAATGGGGGGAGCGGCGGCGAGAACAACCGCGCCGGAGCGCGCGGCGAGGATCGGGTTGTCCACGTCCCCGTCGGCACGGTGGTTCGCGATGAGGACGCCGGTGAGATCCTCGCCGACCTGGCGCTCGTTGGCGACGAGGTCCTCGTGGCGCGCGGTGGCGAAGGGGGCCGCGGCAACTCCAGTTTTGCCAGTCCGGCCCGGACGACGCCGCGTCTCTGCGAGCGGGGGCTGGCTGGGGAGACGAGGACTCTGCATCTCGAGCTTCGGCTGATCGCTGACGTCGGGATCATCGGATACCCCAACGTAGGCAAGTCGAGTCTGATCTCCGCCATCTCTGGCAAGCGCGCCAAGATCGCCGACTACCCATTTACGACGCTTGTTCCGAACCTCGGCGTTGTCGACGTTGACGGCCGCCACCAGTTTGTCGCCGTCGACGTCCCGGGACTGATCGACGGAGCTCATGCGGGACGTGGGCTTGGCGACCGGTTCCTGCGCCACGTCGAGCGAACGCGCGTGCTTGTCCACCTGGTGGATCTCGCGGCTCTGGACGGTCGGGACCCCGTGGAGGACTTGGCTCGGATCAACGCCGAACTCATCGCATTCAACCCCGCCCTTGCGGGGCGGCCGCAGGTCGTGGCCGGGAACAAGTGCGACCTCCTGCAGGAGGCAGAGACCGAGGCCCTTCGGGCGAAATTCACGCGGGCCGGCATCGACCTACTTCCGATCTCGGTCGCCACGATGCGCGGCGTGCGCGAGCTCGTCGTTCGCGCGTACCGCGCCCTGGAAGAAGAGCGGTCGAAAGACGTGGTGGCGCCCTCGGCGTCACGCCGACGCGTGTATCGCTTCGATGGCGAGACGGGCTTCGAAGTAAGCCACGCGGCAGACGCCTTCGTCGTTTCGGGGCGTTCGATCGAGAACGCCGTGCGGAAACTCGTCTTGACAACGCGGGACGCGCCGGACTACCTCACAGACCGTCTCGAGAGGATGGGCGCGCTCAAGGAACTGCGTCGGATCGGGTATCAGGACGGCGATCCCCTCCGCATCGGCGAGGTTCGCGTTGACCTTTCGCTCTAGGACCGGCCTCTTCGGCGGGGCGTTCGATCCGCCGCACTGGGCGCACCTCCTCGTCGCGCAGGAGGCGCTTCGACAGTGCGGCCTCCGCCAGGTCATTCTCATCCCGAACGGCGTCCCTCCCGAGAAGGGAAACGCCGCCGAGACGAAGGAAGACCGGTTCCACATGGTTCAGATGCTCGTTCGGGGAAGGCGGGGACTGTCGGCGTCGAGGATTGAGATCGATCGCGAAGGCCCGTCCTACACCATTGACACGATTCGCGCGATGAAGGATGATTGTCCAGAAGGGCTGTGCTTCATCTTGGGAGCCGACCGATTGCTGGGAATCGACACGTGGAGGGAATCCCGGGCGCTCGTGCAGCTGGTCCCCTTCATTGTGGCGCCGCGGCCGGGAGTCTCCCTGTCGCAGTTCGATGAGGCTTCCCATGGCAAGGTGACGATGCAGGTGCTCGACATGGCGCCTGTCGATCTCTCGTCATCGTTCGTGCGGGAGATGGCGGCGCGCGGCGAGGACATTGAGCCCTGGGTCCCGCGTGGTGTGGCGCGGTACGTTCGGAATCGCGGGCTGTACCGGCTTGGTGGCGAGGCGAACAGGGAATAGGAGGTTCGTATCGACAGTAGGAAGATGCGGGTGAACGAGCGGATCCGTGTTCCGGAAGTCCGGGTCATCGATGAGAACGGTGAGAATCTGGGCGTGCTGGCAACGGAGAAAGCGATCGCGACCGCGAAGGAACGGAAGCTGGACCTGGTCGAGGTGGCACCGCAAGCCAGCCCTCCGGTCTGCAAGATCGTTGACTTCGGGAAGTACTACTACCAGCAGGAGAAGCGGGAGCGCAAACAGCAGCACCGCTCGAAGCTGAAGGAGATCAAGTTCACGATCAAGATCGGCGAGCATGATTTCCAGACGAAGCTGAACCGAGTCCGCGAATTCCTGGAGCACGGGGACATGGTCCGCATCAGTATCTTCTTCCGCGGTCGTGAGATCATCCACTCGAGCAAGGGACACGAGCTTCTGCGTCGCGTGGAGGAAGAGGTCAAGGACATCGCCCGCGTCGAGGGCCAACCTATGGCCAAGGGCAAGATGCTACAGATGATGGTCGTGCCATCGCAGCAGGGCTAGACGGCACGAGGAGGAGAGCAGTGCCGAAGCAGAAGACGCATTCCGCCTCAAAGAAGCGCTTCACGCGGTCGAAGAGCGGGAAGCTCTTTCACGAGATGTCGAACTACTGGCACAAGAACGTGAAGAAGAGCCCGAAGGCGAAGCGACATGCGAGGCAGGCGAAGCAGGTGACCGGGGGCCTCGAGAAGATGCTGTCCCGAATGATCGGGAAGAAGCCGCGATAAGCCCCGGCGGGGACGAAGGAGAAGACGATGCCACGAGCACGTGGAGGCAACAAGAGACTGAAGAGCCGGAAGAAGATCCTGACTCTCGCCAAGGGCTTCAAGGGCAAGCGGGGCCGCTCGCACCGCATTGCCAAGCAGGCGGTGATGAAGGCCCTGAAGAATAGCTACATTGGGCGCCGCCTGAAGAAGCGAGATTTCCGCAGCCTTTGGATCATGCGGATCGGGGCGGCCGCGAAGCAGAACGGGCTGTCGTACTCGCGTTTCACCGGCGGCCTGGAGAAGCGCGGCGTCCTAGTAAACCGCAAGATGCTCGCTGACATTGCCGCTCGCGATCCGGGGACATTCGCGGAGATCGCGAAGATCGCAAAGGAAGGGGCCCAGAAGGGCTAGCGAGTGATGAAAGGCCGCGCCGAGAACAGAGGGTCGGAAGAGCTGCGAGAGGCCCGGGAGCGCGGGAAGCAGAGACGAGAGCGAACGAGGAGTTCGGAGGTCACCCACGGGGTGACCTCTATTTCTGAACTCGGGGGGTCGTGCGAGCATGGGCGGGAACGCGTCGGACGTCGAAACCCAACTGGGCGTAGAAGGGATCGAATTGGTCGCCCATCATGGGGTCTACGACGACGAACGGGAGCGAGGGAATCGTTTTCGCGTCGACGTCCAGATGAAGGGACATTGGATCGATGCGCTTCGCAGCGATGACCTCCGCGACACGCTCGACTATGACGCCATCGTGAAGCAGGTCCACAGCGTGAGCCGGCGGCAGTGTTTCCATCTCATCGAGTCCTTTGCCGGGGCGATCGCGGACGATCTGCTTGAAGCGTTCCCTCAGGCGATCGAGGCTCGCGTCTGCGTGCGGAAGCTTGAGTTGCCAGAATGGGGACCGGAAGCATGCGCGGTAGCCGTCGTGACGAAGCGAACAACATAGAGAAGGCTGAGGCGTACTTGCTGTTCGGATCGAATCTCGGGGATCGGCGTGCCCTGATCGAGGGGGGGCTCTCGGCGCTGGAACAGTGGGGCGTCGAGTGGGCGGCGCGTTCGTCCTACTACGAGACGGAGCCGGTGGGGGTCGAGGACCAGCCGTGGTTCCTCAACCTTGTAGCGCGCGGGATCGTGGCTCTCTCTCCGCAGTCTCTCCTCATGCTGTGCAAGGAGGCGGAGGCCGCGGCGGGACGACAGAAGGCAATCCGGTTCGGGCCACGTCGTCTCGACATCGACATTCTTCTCTACGGCAGACTCGAGCTGGACGAGCCCGACCTCTGCATTCCGCATCCCCGGTTGCACGAGCGGCGGTTCGCGCTTGTGCCGCTGCTCGAGATCTCGCCCGACCTCGCGGACTTCCGGGATGGGAAACCGTTTGCTGACATCCTGTGCGGACTCGATGACGGAAAGAAGGTGGCGAAATCGACGACAAGAGAATCCTGATATCCGTCGACACTACGGAAGACGGAGACAAGAGGACGCGCATCGCGCTCCTCGAAGCGGGGCGGTTGATGGAGATCTACTACGGCCATCCATCGCACGAGAAACTCGTGGGCAACATCTACCGCGGGCGAATCGAGGATGTCGTCCCTGGGATGGGGTCGGCCTTCGTCGATGTTGGAGAGCGGAAGAGCCTCTTCCTGTCGCTGAACGAGCTGAATGACGGGATGCTTGAGGAGAAGGGCTATAGGCCTTGGCAGGCGGGGATCCCGATCGGGAAGATCCTTCGCCAAGGGGAGATGATTACGGTCCAGGTCCGGCGGGACGGGATTGGCACGAAGAACCCGCAGGGCACGACCAAGATCTCCATCCCGGGACGATTCTGGGTCTACCTGCCGACCGAGGACCGCCTCGGCGTGTCGCGGCGCGTGGAGTCGGTTCGTGACCAGCGGCGGATCCGACGACTGGCCCGTTCCCTCAAGAAGCCGGGCGAGGGGATGATTGCCCGCACGGCGGCGCAGTGGGCAAGCGACGAGGAGCTGGAGCGCGACTACCGACTTCTGGTGGAGAGCTGGGAGCGTGTGTGCACTGCTGCGAAGACGGGTTCGTCTTCACGTCTCGTGTACAAGGCAATGGGTCTGGTTCAGACTGTCTTGCGCGACTGGATGGGGCCGGACATCGTCGAGGTGGTCGTCGACTCGCCGTTCTTCTACGAGAAGATCCACTCGTTCCTTGAGTACATGCAGATGAATGCACAGCGGGAGAAGATCAGGCTGCACAAGGGTCCAGATCCACTCTTTGCAAAGCACGACGTCGAGCGGCAGATCCAAGACAGTCTGGCGCGGCGTGTCTCGCTGGCCGGAGGGGGATCCATCGTGGTCGACGAGACGGAGGCGCTGATTGCCATCGACGTCAACACCGGCGGCGATGTGCGGCATCGCAACCAAGCGGCAGCGATCCTGAACACCAACCTCGAGGCGGCGACGGAGATCGCAAGGCAACTGCGGCTCCGACAGATCAGCGGGATCATCGTGGTCGACTTCGTCGATATGGAGGATCCGGCTCACGTCGAACAGGTCATCGATAAGGTGCGCGAGGAGCTGAAGAAGGACCGTGTGTCTGCGGACTTTGTCGACATGACGGCGCTCGGACTGGTGGAGATCACGCGCAAGCGTCGTGGAGAGAGCCTGTCGGACATGCTGGAGAACGCGAAGTTCGACGCTTGATGCGGCCCCGGTCGCGCCGGTAGAATGCAGCAGATCTCGCGGGCGCATAGCTCAGCTGGGAGAGCGTTCGGGTCACATCCGAGAGGCCGCAGGTTCGAGCCCTGCTGCGCCCAAAGAGCGCGCCGGTCACGCCGGCGCGTTCCCCTTTGCGAGGAACAGACGATGCGATCGCTGGTGACGGGAGGTACGGGGTTCATCGGCTCGAATGTTGTCCGCGCCCTTGTCGAACGGGGCGACGACGTTCGCGTCCTCGCCCGCCCGGAGGCGGATCGAAGAAACCTCACAGGCCTTCCGGTGGACATCGTGCCCGGGGACGTCTGTGACCCCGCCTCGCTCGATCGGGCGGTCTCCGGATGCATGCGCGTCTCTCACGTCGCAGCTCTCTACTCCTTCTGGGCTCCCAAGCCTCTCTTCGAGGCGACGAACGTCGAAGGGACGCGCAATGTCCTCGCGGCAGCCGAACGGGCCGGGGTCGAGACCGTGGTCTACACGAGTTCGGTGGCAGCACTCGGAACGCCGCAGCGCGGAGGCGCCGCCGACGAGACGACGCCGGCCGACCCGGCGGAGATCATCGGCCCGTACAAGCTGAGCAAATATCGGGCGGAACAAGAGGCGCTGGCTGCGGTGGGGCGGGGCTTGCGCGTCGTCATCGTCAACCCCTCGTTCCCCGTCGGGCCGGGGGACGTGAAACCGACTCCGACCGGGCGAGTGGTGGTCGACTTCCTCAACGGGCGGATGCCGGCCTACGTCGACACGGGGCTGAACGTGGTCCACGTACGGGATGTGGCAGCTGGCCACGTCGCTGCCGCCGAGAAGGGCCGTTCGGGCGAACGCTACATCCTGGGAGG
>CAIMCX010000048.1 GCA_903839615.1 uncultured bacterium | reverse complement strand
CTCGGAGGCAAACGGCGACTCCGAGGCAAGCAAGAAGGGCAAGTCCGATCGCGCGGCTTCGGCAACTCATCGACCCTCCTCTCTCCGACAGGAGTATAGGGAGATCGTCCGAAGACGGGAAGTCGAGCGCGGGACGGTGTGTCTAGAAAGCAGAAGAAAGGAGGTAGGATCATCTATGAAAGGAGCGGACAGAAGGCGTAGTGTCCGCACGAAGGAGGAAAGATGATGCAACGCGGAAGTTGGAAGCTGGTCGCGCTCTGCGGCCTCGTGCTGTTCGGCTCGGTGGCGGTCTTGGCCGCGCCGACCGTTGTTCTCAATGAGGTGGCCTGGGGAGGGACGGCCGCGGGAAGCCAGGACGAGTGGATTGAGCTGCGCAATTGCACAGGAGCGGCCGTCGACCTCACGGGCTGGGTGCTCCTCATCGGGGAGACGCGGATTCCCCTCTCTGTCGTGGCAGAAGGGACCGTTGAGGTGCGTGCGTCAACCATCGAAGCGAACGGGTTCTTCTTGCTCGAGCGAACGGACGACACGACGGTGTCTGATCTCACCGCTGACCTCCTCTACAAGGGGAGCCTCTCCAACAGCGGCGCCGACCTCGTCCTTCAGGACGCGGCGGGGAACACCGTGGACCAGATCGTGTGCGGAGAAGCCGGGTGGCCGGCAGGATGCGCGAGCAGCGGGTCCGTTCCCTTCGCGACGATGGAGCGCGTGGACCCCGTGGCGATGGGAGACGTCTGGAGGACGAACGACGGTCTCATTGCATGCGGGCTCGATGCCGCAGGGAACAAGATCGTGGGAACGCCGCGCGCAGCGAATTCCGCCACGGTGAACTACATGAAGGATCCGAGGGTTCAGTTGTTGGGCCCCGTCGCGGGGACGTCGGCTTGCCCTGTCACGGTCCAATGGCAAGCGGTCGATCCCGACGGATCGGCTGCAGGGCTCGAGATCTCGATCTTCGTTCGCAGCGCGGGCGCTGAGGACTGGACCCTTGTGGTCGAGCACCTGGCGAACCAGGGAAGCTTTGGCTGGGATTGCTCGGCGCTTCCGAAGGGCGCGTCGTACGAAGTGAAGGTCATGGCGACGGACCGAGACCGCCGGATCGGTTCGGCGACGAGCGAGGCGTTCACGCTCCGCTGATTCGCTACGGCGAGGGCACCCTGCCAAGAAGGTCGTGCAGTTCGTCCAGGTGGGCCGAGACGGAGGCTCGGCCTGCCTGGATGGCTTCTTCGGAGTACTCGAATGCGAACATCCGAATCCACCCGACGTCGGGCCGCAGGACGACGAGGCGATCCTCCAGACGGCGGCGCGCCGCCTCAAGCTGCATCTGCGTGAGGTGCCGTGACGTGGCGCGCTGCGCCTGCAGCATCGCGTCGATCTGCGTTTCGACGCGGCGCGTGAGAGGCGCTCCGGCATCGACGGCAATCACGGCGGTTGCGCCCATGTCGATGACCGTGTCGACGGGCACCTTGTTGACGATCCCGCCGTCGATGAGGAAGCGTCCCTCGTAGGCCACGGGTGGGAAGACCCCCGGAATCGCCGTGCTGGCCGTCACAGCCCAGGCGATCGAACCGCTGTTCAGGATGACTTCCTGCCCCGTCTCGAGGTCCGCGGCGACGACGGCGAGTGGGATGCGTGTCTCCTCGAACGTCTTTCGCGCCGTGAGGAGCGAGAAGAGTTCCTGTAGGCGTGCGAGGTCTGGCGGCGCCGAGCCTTCGTTCCGCCAGGCGGCGCCGCGAACGTACTCCATCACGCTGCGGCCGACGATCTTCTGGACCTCGCGCAACGTGTTGTCCGCGACCTGAAGCATCGAATTCAGATTGAGGGTGGCGAGCAGGCGGCCGAGGAGAGGGAGATTGGCGTCGATGGCTTTCGCAGCACCGAGCGCGGCCCCCATGCTCGTTCCTGCGATGGCGTGAATCGGCACTCCGAGCCGCTCGAGCTCGATGAGCACGCCGAGGTGAGCGAGGCCGCGCGCCCCTCCGCCGCCGAGTGCCAAGCCGATTCTTTGCTCCATCAACAGAAACCCTCCCGCCCGAGCGTAGTCGGGCGGGAGGGTCGAGACAATGGCTATACCAGGGAGATGTTAGTAACCCATGTCCGGCGGCATATGTGGCGCCGCGGATTCTTCCTTCTCCTTGATCTCCGCAACCAACGCGTCGGTGGTCAGGAGCATCCCGGCGATCGACACGGCGTTCTGCAGCGCAGAGCGGGTGACCTTCGTCGGATCGATGATCCCGGCCTCGTACATGTCGCGGTACTCCTCCTTGATCACGTCGAAGCCCATGCCCTTCTTCAGCTCGCGGACCTTGCCGACGACGATGCCGCCCTCAAACCCGGCGTTCTGCGCCAGCTGGCGGAGCGGGGCCTCGAGGGCTCGCGCGAGGATCCGGATGCCCACCTTCTCGTCACCCTCGAGTCCGAGCTTGTCGAGGACTTTCGACGCGTTGATCAACGCGATGCCGCCGCCGGGGAGAACGCCTTCGTCGACAGCGGCCTTCGTCGCCTCGAGCGCGTCCTCCATGCGGTGCTTCTTCTCCGACAGTTCGGTCTCGGTCGGGGCGCCGACCTTGATGACGGCCACGCCGCCGGCCAGCTTGGCCTTGCGCTCTTCGAGCTTCTCGCGGTCGTAGTCCGAGTCGGTCGTCTCGATCTGGGCCTCGATCTGCTCGATCCGGCCGTGGATAGCGGCGGCTTTGCCCTTGCCGCCGATGATCGTGGTGTTCGAGGCGTCGACCTTGATCCGCTCGGCCGAGCCGAGCATGTCGAGGGTCGTGTCCTTGATCTGCATCCCGGCGTCCTCGGCGACGACCGTGGCGCCCGTCAGAACGGCGACGTCTTCAAGCATCGCCTTGCGGCGGTCGCCGAACCCGGGAGCCTTGACGGCGCAGCTCGTGAGAGTTCCCTTCAGCTTGTTGAGGACGAGGGTCGTCAGAGCTTCGCCGGTCACATCCTTCGCGATGATCAGGAGCGGGCGGCCGGCCTGGACGACGCGCTCGAGCATCGGAATCATGTCGTTCGCGTTCTTCAGCTCTTGATCCGTGACGAAGATGAACGGCTTCTCGAGGAGGACCTCCATCTTCTTTGGGTCGGTGACGAAGTACGGCGAAATGTACTCGCGATCGAACTGCATTCCCTCGACGACCTCATAAAGGGTCTCGATCGTGTCGGAATCCTCGACGGTGATGACGCCATCCTCGCCGACAGCTTCCATCGCATCGGCGATGATCTTCCCGATCGCTTCGTCCTTGGCGGAGTTCGCGCCGACCTGTGCCGTCTCTTCCTTGGACTTCAGTTTGCGACTCATCTTCTTCAGCTCATCGACGATGGCCGACGAGCCCTTCTCGAGTCCGCGCTTGAGTTCCATCGGATTTGCGCCGGCCGCGAGGTTCTTGAACCCTTCCTCGATCATGGCGTGAGCGAGGATGGTCGCCGTCGTTGTGCCGTCGCCGACGAGGTCGTTCGTCTTCTTGGCGACTTCCTTGACGAGCTGCGCGCCCATGTTCTCGAAGACGTCCTTGTACTCCTGCTCCTCTGCGATCGTCACGCCGTCGTTCGTAATGTCCGGGCTGCCGAACTTCTTGTCGATGATGACGTTGCGGCCGCGGGGGCCGAGGGTGATGCGCACAGCATCCGTCAACTTGTCGATGCCAACCTTCATCCGTCTACGTGCTTCCTCACCGAAGATGACCTCTTTCGCCATCTGAATTCCCCCTTTTTGACTAGTCCTTGACGATGGCGAGGACCTTCGACTCCTCGACGAGGATGTACTTGTCTTCGCCCTCTTCGATCTCGGTGCCCGAGAAGCTCTGCACCAGGATGATGTCTCCCACCTTGACCTCGAACTTCTCGTCGGTGCCGACGGCCACGACCTCTGCGCGAATCGTCTTCTCGTTCTTCACGGAGTCGGGAAGAACGAGGCCTCCGGCGGTCTTGCGCTCCTGCATTTCGAGCTTCTTGGCGAGAATCCTCTTGCCGAGAGGCTTTACCCTCTTGCCTAGCGGCTTCGTCGTCATCGTTGTCCTCCTTCTGTGGGTTGTTAGCACTGGTGGCTGTAGTTTGCTAATGCATTGTACAGGTCGCCTGCAAGTCCGTCAAGGCAACGACACGTTGCGGGAAGGTCCGTTCCGTTGCATAGTGCGAGCATGCCCTCAGGACAAACTCACCTCTGCATCGAAGGTGGGATCCTTGCAGCCTGCATTGTCGGCGGGAGTGTCCTCACGCAGCAGGGAGCGGTGTCAGCGACCCTGCTCGCTGCGTTTGCGGGCGGATTCGCCTTCGGCATGCTCTTCCTCAGCCCCGATCTCGACCTTTCGCGCAGTCGACCGACGCGGCGCTGGGGGCCGCTCTCGTTTCTCTGGTGGCCGTACGCGAAGGTGTTCCGCCACCGAGGGATATCCCATCACGTGGTGTGGGGCCCGCTGACGCGGCTCGGCTACCTCGCGGTTGTTGTCGGAGGCCTGGCGGCAGCGATCGGGGCCGCGACCGGCCTGCGGATGACGGCGCGCGTTCCGATGGCCGAGGTCTGGGCGGCCATTGCCGGAGTCTACGTCCCCAACGTCATTCACGTCGCGGTCGACGCCGTTGGCGGCAGGCTGCGACGCCGGCGCGCCTAGGCGCGGGCTTGCATGGGGGTTTGCGTGCGTTCTGGGTATCATGGGGCCGCGACATCTGGGCAGAAGCCGCCGCAGAGCAAAGGGAGCGAGTGATGGGACTTTCGATCAGCGAGTTGAAGAAAGGTCTGACGATCATCTACAGGGGCGAGCTGTACGAAATCGTCGACTATGAGCACAACAAGCGCGGGCGTGGAAGCGCGGTCGGATCGGCGAAGCTGAAGCATCTGAAGAGCGGCAAGGTCACGAGCGACACGTTCCGCGGGTTTGAAGACACGTCGGTCGCCTTCCTCGAGTCGCGCGAACTGCAGTACCTCTTTCACGACGGCGACAACTACATCTTCATGGATGTCGAGCGGTTCGATCAGTTCCCGATTCCGAAGGACGTTCTCGGCCCGCAAGGCGAGTACCTCGTCGAGGGCGCGAACGTGATCGGCTACTACTACAACTCCGATCTCGTCAAGGTGGATCTGCCGAACTTCACCGAACTGAAGGTCATGAAGACCGAGCCGGGGGTGCGGGGCGACACGGTGTCCAACGTCGACAAAGAGGCCATACTGGAGCGCGGGATCGTCGTGCGCGTACCGCTCTTCGTGAAGGAGGGCGACACCCTCAAGGTTGACACCCGGACGGGGACCTACGTCGAGCGCGTCTAGGGAGGCGCCATGGCGGAGAAGCGCATTGAGATCACGGATGAGAACGGGCGGATCACGATCGCCGAAGAGGTGATCTCTGCCATCGCGCGCATTGCCGCCGAGCGGGTGACCGGCATTGCGCGATCGTCCGGAGCGACGGGTGGCCTCAAGGGCATCTTCGGAGGCGAAGACGTCGCGCCGACCGTCAAACTCGAGCTGGCCAACGACCAGGCCCGAATCGAGCTCCGGATCGCGGTGGAGTACGGGTATCCGGTGCACTCCGTGGCGCGCGGCGTACAAGAGAGCGTCGAGGTCGACATCGAGAAGTTCGCCGGAGTTGCCGTCTCGTCCGTCGACGTCTACGTCAAGAGGGTCGTGCCGCCGCAGACGCATGACTCCGGAAGCGACTAGGAGGTCGGAATGCCCGATCTGGACAGAGGGAGTGTCGGGATCTCGCGCGACGTCGTGACAGCGATCGCCGGCATCGCCATCTCGGAGATCGACGGAATCGCCAACCTCCGCTCCGGTGACACGGCGTTTCGACGTGGCGAGGGGATGAGGCGCTACGTCGACACCAACGTTGACGGAGACGCCGTCACGGTGACGGCCCGGATCACCATCGTGCACGGATACCCGATCCTCAGGGTTGCGAAGCAGGTCCAGGCGAGGATCAAGACCGAGATCGAACGGATGACGGGGCTCAAGGTCAATGCCGTCAACGTCGACGTGCAGAAACTCGTGAAGCCGGAGAGCCCGCTCAGCGAGCAGATCGACGAATGGGACGAGGACGAAGCGTAGGATGAGAACCGAAGCCCAATCCGAGTTGGCACTTCCCCAGAGTCCAGCGAGCATGCCGGCCAACGCCCGGTTCGAGAGCGCCCACATCGAGACGGGCGCTGCACCCTGATGCACCGCTCGCGAGCGCGTGAACTCGTTCTCTTTGCCCTCTATCGCAGCGAATTCCTTCCCGTCTCGCTCGAGGAGCTCTACGAAGACGAGGATCCCGGCGACCAGCGGGAGTACATCGAGAGCGCGTATTCCGGCATTCGCGCGAAGCAAGAGGACCTCGATCGCCTGATCGGCGCGCGGACAGTCGGCTGGCGGTTCGAGCGGCTGGCGCTGCTCGACCGGAACATCCTCCGCATTGGGGTCTACGAACTCCTGTACTGCGAGGACGTGCCGGCCGAAGTCGCGATGAACGAGGCAGTCGAGTTGGCGAAGAAGTACGGCACGGAACCGGCGCAATCCTTCATCAACGGCATCCTAGACCGAGTCTGGAGGGACGAACGTGAGCGCGCGACGTCTTGACGGCAGAGCGCTGGCCGAGCGGTGGCGGGACGATGTCGCCCGTGAGGCGCAGGCGTTCGCCGCATCGGCCGGCCGCGAGCCGCGGCTTGCCGTCGTCCTCGCCACGGACGACGACGCGGCGTCGACGTATGCGGCCGCGAAGATGCGCACGGCGCAAGCGCTTGGCGTCCAGGTCGATCTAGTCCGCATCGCCGGCCCGAAGACGGCGTCCCTCGTCGAGACGGTTGAGCGCTTGGGAGCCGACGAGGGTGTGGACGGGATTCTGATCGAAACCCCCGTCGCACTGGGCGTCGACCTGCGTGCTGCTCAGGACGCGATCCCTGCCGCCAAGGATGTCGACGGCGCGAGCACGCAGTCGCTCGGGCGGTTGTTCAGCGGACAGACTGGGTTTGTCCCCGCGACGGCGGCGGCTGTGATCGCTCTTCTCGACGGGTACGGCGTCGAGATCGCCGGGCGACGAGCCGTTGTGGTCGGCCGCAGCCTTGTGGTCGGGCGTCCGCTGGGACAGCTCCTCCTTGCGCGCGATGCGACGGTCACCGTCTGCCACTCTCGCACCGGCGACCTGGGCGCGGTCACGCGGGAGGCCGACGTCGTGTGCATGGCGGTCGGCCGGCCGCGGTTCCTCACCGGCTCGATGGTGAGGCCGGGCGCGGTCGTCGTCGACGTGGGGACGAACGTCGTCGGCGGGAAGCTCGTCGGAGATGCCGACTTCGACTCTGTCGCCGCCGTGGCGAGTGCAGTCAGCCCCGTGCCTGGCGGAGTTGGCCCCCTCACGACGCTCCTTGTGCTGGAGAACGTTGCGCGCGCAGCGCGACAGCGGTGCGGGCAGGCGGGGCTTTGAGCGCGGGATTCGCCGACCTGCACCTTCACACTGTCACGTCCGACGGCACTCAGACGCTCGCCCAGATGGTCGCCCGAGCCCGCGCGAGCGGATTGGGGACGATCGCGATCACGG
>CAIMCX010000047.1 GCA_903839615.1 uncultured bacterium | reverse complement strand
TGTTCACTGCCACACCTTTCGGTCGTTGATGGCGATGTAGATGAGGCCGCCCGCCAGACCTCGCGTGCCGGCATCCCAAGCGTCACACCGGCTCCCGCAGTGCTTCGCCCGTCAAGGCGACGCTGCGCGCAATCTCACCACGTCGCAGCAGGGTCACCCCGCCACGCCGGAAGCCAACTGTCGTGCTGCAGGACGTGGTAGATGTGCCACGCCATCTGAAGGTTGTAGAGAGGGTTGAGCGACCCTCGGACGAACGCATGGCCGGTGACCTTTAGGAAGGACGCAGACCAGCTGGGGCGGTTGAGTTGGACGAGTCCCCAGTCGTCCGTTGGGCTGATCGCCCACGGCCGCGCGGTGTCCTCGTTCATCATCAGGCAGGCGAGGTGGCGCAGGGTGCGGTGGTTGTGCGTCCAGCCGGCGTACTTGGCGAGCGGGATCCACTTGGTGCCGCTCGCTGGGCCGCCAGGGTGTTCGAGGTGCCAGAGCTTGGTGTGGTGTGTCGCGGCTGATGCCGGGACGGTCGCGACGAACAGCAGCATCATCGCGAGCATGACGGTGACGATCAGTCTCTTCACATCTCTCCTTGGCCGTTTACTGGACTGGGGCCGCCGCCGAAGTGCCAATGTGGCGGCGGCCCCGTGGCCGGGGCGAAGGGGGAAGACCCCGGCCTGCGCGGAAGGGAGCCGCAGGAACAGACTATGGGGACGGAGCGTCGCTCTCTGCGGGAAGTTTCCACAGGTGCTGGCAGCCGATTGAGCGACACTCGGCATACCAAACATCGACCGGCTCACACTGGGAATCGAGGAGGACGATGGGGACGCGCGCCCTCCACGCCGGGCCGCCGCACTTGGGGCAGACCATCGTGGTGCTGAGGCCGTCGTTGATGCCGCTCAATCTTCCAGCAGAGCGATCAGGATGGCCGCGTAGTTGACCATGTCGTCCAGCGTGTCGCGCACGCTCTCGTTCTGCACCTTCGGCTCGGCGTCAAGCAGGTTTCCGAGCCGCGAGAGCTTGTCTGTGAGACGCACGAGGATCGCCCGCCCTGGGTCAACGCCGACCAACTCAGAGGCGCGGAAGTTCTTGAATGGGTCGCTGCCGGCGGCGTAGTCGGCGTTCTTCTTCTGAGCAAGTTCAAGGCACCGTTGGAACGTCTGCGCCATCGAGTCGAGAAGCGGGTTGTAATGCGTCCGCACGTCCGTCAGGGCGTCCATCCCCATCCGCTCGCCAAGGTCGCTGAGAGTGATGCGCTCATACGGCTCGACGGTCTTCTCGCCGAGCCACTCGTCGGGGCCGATTCCACCGCTCATTGCACGCTCTCAATCTCGACGCCCTCGAGCGTCGGAGTCAGGTTGAACTTGAGGCAGCCGATGGAAGCTGGCGGGTAGCCCTTTGCCTCGCCATAGCCGGTGAAGCCCTGCTGGTAGGTCCGCAGGAATGATCCGGTGTGCGCGCCGAAGGAGTCGAACGCAGTGAGCTTGGTGAAGCTCGGGTTGGTGGAGAGCTTGGTCTTCGACTTCACGACCTTGTCGTGCGAGTGTCCCTGGAGGTAGATTCGGCAGCCGTCGATCCAGCCCATGAGGTGGTCAAGTTGGTTCACCTTGGCCCCACTGAGCCGCCCCGCCTGCCAGCCGTGGGAATGGAAGATGCGGATGCTGCTGCGGTGGTTGGAGTCGTCCTCGAAGCACAGGCGCGTGATGCAGGCCCAGCCGGTGTAGAGGTCTTCTGGCGCGTCGCAGGCGGCGAGAATGCGGCGCACGAGACTCGTGCTGTGTGCCGCCTCGAAATGGGTCTCGTGATTGCCAATGCCCATTCCGAGGCACTGACCGGAGACGATGATCGGACGCAGGATTGTCGCAATCTTCTCCACGTAGACATCGCCGATGCGGTCGAGGTTCGCCATGTTGACGATGT
>CAIMCX010000046.1 GCA_903839615.1 uncultured bacterium | reverse complement strand
TGGGTTGTGAGGGCGCTCTCATCGACGACGTAGATCGCAAGCCCGCTGCCAAACGCGCCCACGTATGCGATCTCCGCGCGGCACGTGGTGGCAACCGCGCTGGCCGCGGTCAGCGCAAGGAGAATCCAGACGAGATTCCGAACCTTTCGAGACCGAACCACCATTTCCCCTCCCTCCGTCTCCCCGGTTCACGCCCAAGAGCTGAATGTAGCACGTTCAGGCCATCTCCAGGAATGCACCGCGCCTGACTCTAGAGCTCCCGCATCCGAGTCCGCTCTTCGGCGCGGACCGCACGACCTGCCCAAGCGCGCTAGAAGATCTTCATCCGCAGGAAGGCAATCACGGCGACGGCCGCCAACACGAGCGAGACCCCGATCGTGATCCAGAACGCAAACGGAGAATCGCCGAACGGGAGCCGCACGTTCATCCCGAGCGTACTCGTGACAAGAGTCGGAAGCATTAGCACGATGGTGATCGTCGCGAGGAGCTTCATCACTCCGCTCACGTTGTTCGAGATGATCGACGCAAACGCGTCCATCATTCCGTTCAGGATGTTGCTGTAGATGTCGGCCAGGTCGCGCGCCTGACCGGACTCGACGCGTACGTCGTCCAGGAGGTCCTGCTCTTCCTCGGTCAGCTCGCGCCCGGCGATGCGGCGCACTCGATCCCACATCGTCTCGTTGGCGCGCAAGGACGTCGTGAAGTAAACGAGGCACTTGCCGAGATTCAGCATCCGCACGAGCGTTTCGTTTCTCATCGACCCGTGGATCGCCCTTTCCACTTCCTCCGACTCGTGACGGATGCTGTTCAGGAAGCTCAGGTACTGGCGAGCTACATGGAGGGCCAGCGTGAGGAGAAGGAGTAGCGGCTCGCGGGGCGACGGAAGCCGCGTGCGACTCGACAGGGCTTCTCCCCAGAGAGCGCTGTCCTCGGCACAGACCGTGATCAGCCGACCCGGCGCAAGGATGATCGCGAATGCCAGGGTGCCGTACGGCATCACGGAGGCTGGCTCCCGATGGGGAACGCGAAGCACGAAGAGTTTGTAGTCGCCTTCGACTTCGAATCGGGGGCGTTCGTCGCGATCCGTGGCCGCGGTGAGGAACTCGATCGGAATCCCAAGACTGCCGACAAGCGCGTCGATCTCGACCGCGGACGGCGCGACAGCTTGGACGATCTCGCATTCCTGCAGGTTGTCGACGTAGACGAGCTTCCCGTTGTCGAGTCTGCAGTACGTCAGCATGCAACCGTCCTATCCCGCCACGAGATGCCATGCCCGGAGGCAGGGTCCGGCCATGCTAGAGCGGGGAGCGAGCCGCGTCAACGGACTCTGTCCGTCAGCCGAGGACCCGGCGTCCCGCTTGGAATCGTGGCGTTCGCGCCGCTGCACAACGACCAGCCAACGTGCGCGCTCGCGCAATCAATCTCCAGAGATGCCAGCCAACGTGCGCGCGGCGGCCGCCACGCCCGCTCCCGGCAGGGAGGCCATACCGACCTCCCGGAGCCCCGTTTCGATCGCCCCAAGGGCGGCCAGGATGTCTCCGGCGCGCACCGCGCCCATGTGCCCGACGCGGAATGTGCGCTCGCGGATGTCGGGGTGGAGCCCTCCTGCGATGACCACGCCCGCCGACCCGACGGCCCGGACAAACGGGGAGACTCCGATGCCATCGGGAAGGTAGCAGGCGGTGAGCGTGTGAGCGCGCCATGTGGAGTCAGCAGGGACCTGGCACAGCCCCAGCGCGTCGACTCCGGCCTGGAAGGCACGTGAGAGCTTCTCATGCCGCACGAAGCGCACGTCCATCCCTTCTTCAAGAATCTGGCGCAGGCTCACTGACAACGCGCAGATCAGGTTGACCGGCGGGGTCCCGAAGTAGCTGGGGGTTCGAGCCTCGTACGCGCGCATAACCGGCAGCCACTTCGACCAATCGGCGTAGTAGCTTCGCACAGGCTGCTTGCGGGCTTCGAACCGCTCGAGCGCTCGGGGCCCGGCGACAAGGAGGGCAAGCCCGGGAGGGACGCCGATCGCCTTCTGCGATGCGGTGAGCACGACGTCGAGCTGCCATGCCTCCTGCCGTATCTCCTCACCGGCCACCGAACAGACGCCGTCGATCACCGAGATCGCACCGTGCCGACGCGCCAGAGCACCGATCTCCGCGATCGGCATCCTGACCCCCGTCGACGTGTCGACGTGCGTCACGGTCAGAAGCCTCGGCTTCGTCTTGCGAGCCGCGTCCTCGATGCGATTGAGGTCGACGCCTCCCCCGACGTCGGCAGAGAGGGCCGTCACCTCTGCGCCGTGCCGCCCGAGGAGATCGACGAATCGATCGCCGAACACGCCGGTGCTGACGACGAGAGCGCGGTCTCCAGGCTCCACGAGATTGGCCGCCGCAAGCTCCATCGCGAACGGTCCCGATCCTGCGACGACAAGCGGCTGACCCGACGGGCACAGCCACGCCTCGCGCATGGACGCGAGCGCGCCGCCGAATGCATCGAGAAACGCCGGGGCGAGGTGACTTGGGGTGGGTTCCCCCAACGCGGAGAGTACGTCGGGCTCGAATTCGATCGGGCCGGGAATCATCAGGAGCGAACGGCCTTTCACCTGGGCCTCCCCTTCACCATGGAGTGTCTTCCATCTTCCACAACCCTCTCCGCGGACTCAAACCAGCGGACACAGAGTGCGTTGGAAGTCGGCACGCGCGGCCGTACAGTGAGCACGAGCGCGCCGCGGCGTGCTGGGCGGAGCGAATGAACGGAACCGTCGTACGGAGGATTCCCGTCTGATGGACAAGCCCTGCGTGGACGTCTGGACCCTGCCGCTCGTCGTCTCGCCATGCGACGCCGACGCATTCGCCGCGGCGCTCACAGCGCAGGAGGAGGAACTCCTTGGCCGGATCGCGTCCGCGCCACGCCGCGAGCGAACGCGAGTCGCTTGGGCCACCCGACGCGCTCTTCTTGGCCGCGCACTCGGGTGCGCACCGGCCGATGTGGTCATCGTCCGCCCGCCGCGCGGCGCCCCAACCCTCGACATGCCCGGTCAGGCCCTGCACTTCAGTCTATCGCACTCCGCCGACGCGATGCTGTTCGCCCTCTCCGCGAGAGCCCGTGTGGGCGCAGACATCGAGTGGATCGATGACCAAGTCCGTGTGGACCGACTCGCTCGCCGCTTCTTCTCCACCGATGAGGCGGGGGAAATCGCCTCGCTGGAGCCTCTTCAGGCGCGCGGCAGGTTCTTCCGACTCTGGACCCGCAAAGAGGCCGTCCTGAAAGCATTGGGCGGCGGCGTTCCGTCGCGCCTGCGGACGGTCCCGCTCGCCACGCTGCGCGAACGAGACCTTCTCGCCATCGGAGACACGGCGTGGTCGCTGCATGATGTGCCCGCTCCGGCCGGCTACGCTGCGGCCGTTGCCGTCGAGGGCGAAGCTGTGGTTCGAATCCATCGCCAGATCGACGTCCCCGGCGACGAAACAGGCTAGTTCCGCAGGACGGTCACCCCGCGAGACTCAAGGCTCGTCACGAGGATCTCCAGATCCTGAGGCGAGATGGGGCGCAGCGGATTCCAGGCAATGCTGACTGAATCGCCTGGACCGAGGCCGATCGAGGACAAGAGCGGGGTCGGATCGTCGATCGCGTTGCCGGAGAGGTCGAGCGTCACGGTACGCCGTTCGCCCGGCGCGTACATGGTGTAGTCACCGAGCCACTCGAGGCCGACAAGCGGAGCAACGTCGGCAACCTGGTTCCACGCGAGGTTCAACTCCTCGAGAGTTGGGATCTGGGCAAACGCCGAGGCGTCATTGATCCCGTTCCCATCAAGCAAGAGAACCGCGAGCTTCGGCAGGCCGATCAAGGGGAGAGGATTCGCAACGTAGTTTGAGCCCAGGTCGAGGTACCAGAGCTTCGTCATCTTCCCGAGCGGACTCGTGTCGGAAACGCGGTTCGAGCGCAGCCGAAGTTCCTTCATGTGCGTGAGACCGGCCAGCGGGGCGAGGTCATCAATCTGGTTAGATGAAAGGTCGAGTGAGTAGAGACTCGGCATCGTGGCGAGTGCAGAGAGATCGGAGATCTGGTTCCCCGATAGGTCGACGCTCTCGATGCTCGAGAGGCCGTCGAGTCCGCTCATGCTCTGCACGTGCTCGTTGCGGATCTTGAGGTCGATCAGTCCCGGGAAGCTCCGCACAAACGATAGATCCGACAGGTCGGCTCCGTCGATCGTGAGACTGCGGAGATCGCGGCAGCCTTCAAGTCCCGTGAGATCAAGAGGGCCGTTCGCCTGCACGACGAGCGTCCTCACCCGAAGGAGATCGTGGAGCGTCAGCGTCGCTCCGTCGTCGAGTCCCAGAGACCGCCGGAGGGCCGCCGCAAGGGTGGGGTCGGGGACGAACGCGGTGGCATCCGGAAGGCCGGCGGACAGAAGGCCTTCAATCCGGTTCGACTCGAGCGCCCCGGAGTAGATTCGCAACTCGTCGATGTCCCCCGTGAACGAGCGCAAGAACGACCAGCCGGCGTACGCACTCCCTCCCACTGTGAACGGATTGGCCGCGGTGCGGAGATCCTGGATGGAGTACACCTCGCTCGCCTCGAGCGCCCCGTCGACCCAGATCTCCTTCCGCCCGCTTGGCAGGCGCTGCACGACGAGGTGGTGCCATGCTCCGTCGTCCCACCGAAAGGACGTCGTGTTGAGATCCTGGCGATGGTTGAGACCCCGCGTGTCGTCCGTGCGAAACATGAGCGAGCCGTCGCCGTTGATCCACGCGGAGTACTCGGGACCGTAGTCGTTGTAGCGCGCGTGGGATGAGAAGAGCGCTCCCGGATTCGCGCCGCCACGGCCCGAGCGGAACCAGAGCGCGACAGCGAACGGACCCTCGAGCGGCTCGTAGGCCGCAGTCGTCCGGATGTAGCACAAGCTACTCGGCTGATTGTTGAACCGCGCAGCGCTTCCCACGACGCCCGGCACAAGTTCCGCTCCGTGGTTGACCGCCGGTTCGCTGGCGACGGCCTCGCCGAAGCCATCGTCAAACGAGAAGTAGGCGGCAAGCGGCGGGCCCTCGAGGCGAGACGCCAAAACGTCGGGAATGATGGGAGTATCCATCCCCGGAGGCATATCGAGCATCGGAGTCTGTGGATCCTTCGTCAGCTGACTCCACTCGTCGACGCCTTGAATGACGAACTCCGCCAGATCCGAGATCCAGAGGACGCCGTCGGGACCGGCGATGGCATTGTCCTGGAGCCCGCGAAGAAGGTAGTACGTGAACACGCCGTGCCCGAGGGTGGAGTCCTCATACGCGAGCTGCTGCCCCTGACACGCCGCGAGCACGCTGCGAACGGGACCGCCGAGTCCGGCGGTCATTACGTCGCGGGCCACCGTGTCCTTCGCAACGGGCTCGCTTGCCGCCGTGCTCGCGAACCGGCTCTGCCCGCCGCTATAGCACGCGTCGACCCACAGGGACACCGCGCCACTCCCCAGGTCCGCAATCCATGCTCCGAGCTGGTCGTCCGTGATGTACGTTGCGGGATCGAGGAGCTCAGCGTCCTGCGGCAGGAAGCACTCGTCCATCCCGTCGCCGTCGGCTTCGTCCCCCTCGCGATCCACCACGGCGGAGCCGTGGCCGGCGAAGTACACGACGGCCAGATCGCCTGGGCCCGCCTGTTCGTGTAACCACTCGAATCCGGCTTCGATGCCAGTACGCGTTGCTGCAGCATCCGTCAGAAGCAGGATGTCGTGGCGCGTGAAGCCGCACTGTGTTTCGAGAACAAGCGCCAGATCGCGGGCATCGGACGCCGCGTACTCGAGGTCCACGATGCTCGGATCCGCGTAATCCGATACCCCAACGACGAGAGCGTACGACACGGCACGGGCTGCGAATGCTCCAGCCAAGAGGAAGAGGCACGCGAGAACGATCTGCCGCGGGCTCATTCCCCTCCCCCCGTGACGGACAGCGTCTTCGGAACTCGAAGATACGTGCTGGGGGGCACGAACTCCCCATCCTTCGTCAACTCGAGATTGAGGAGGACAATGATCGGCCACAGCGCCCGATCTCCCAGCGTCTTGGCAGCGACGGACTCCCACGTGTCACCCGGCTCCGTCACATAGACGGTCGCCGCGCTGAAAGCGATCGCGGAGGACGAGAGGGGCACGCCGTACTGCCGCAGGAGCCCGATCGTGTACGCGGCCGCGCGGCTTGGTGGGTAGCCGTCAAACCCGTGCACGGCTTGGACGAAGGTCTGCGGGTCAAGTCCTGACGACGACGTCGTCGACGTCGAGACCTGGGATGAAGCCGTGCCTCGCGCTACGACACTCGGGGCGGAGGTTCCCGTCAGCGTCGGCGGCCGGTCGCGCAGTGCAAGGAAAACCGCAGCCACGGCAACGATCACGGCGGCGATCCCGATGAGGCGCGGAAGAAGTCGCTTCAAGCTCAGCCGCCGGCTCTCGCCATTCACGCCTTCTGCGAGATGCGGACCCCGACGCACGGAGTCGTATCGCGCGCGACAGTCGGCGCAGTTCGCGAAGTGCGCCCAGCCGTTCCAGCTCGTCGAGACGCGTCCGCCCGCAGGCGAGACGGCGCAGGTTCCTCGTCGTGAGATGCGGCCCTTCGGGCTGCCCTTCGATTTCCCCCGAGAGTGCCTCGAGAAGCTCGTCCTCGAATCGCTCCGACGTCACCCTCACCTCCGATCCGCGTGAGGCGGGCGCCCTGAGTGGTTCTCGCGACGCGCGTTCCACTGCCGCGCGTAGTCATTGTCGCGCAGCGCGCTGATTGGCGCCCGCTCGGTGCGGGGAAAGACGAGATCCCACTGCCGTGCGTACTCCTGCTCGACGCGTTCCAACACGGCAAGGTTTCCCGCGAAGTCGATGGGTTTCCGTTTCACTGTTGCCACGGCCTCATCCCACGTGAGTCCGGTGCCGATCGCCTCCGCGAGATGGAATGCCGTTCGCTTCGGCTCAAGGGGATCACCCGCCGCACCGCGGTGTTCGCCTATGTTGGAGAACCAGTAGAGGATCGCGATGCGGAGGGCGCTGCGAACCGCCTGCCGTTCCGACTGCGCGAGCACTGCGCACGCCCTCAGCGTCACGCAGGCGGCCCGTTCATCCGTCGACGAGGGGTCACCGCAGAGGAGATTCAGGTCGAGCTCGTCGGGATTCACGGGCAGCCCATGGAAGAGGCGATTCCAAACAGAAAGCCGCGCGGAATGCCCTCGCCGTACCTTGTCTGCCGCCATCCGCCCGATCGCTCCTCCCTGCCGACAGGTTGCCCCATAGGAGTATACCGCGGCGGGCACCACGGGTCGCCATGGCGCGTCGCGGTTGGTGCACGCCAAGCCCTGCGATAGACTCTCGCGGAGATGACAGAAACGAGATCCGGGTTTGCCTTTCGGAGCGGCAATGTCGCGCTACGGGTCTTCGAGCCTGGCGACGCTCCCGCTCTCCTCGCATATCTGAATAGCCCGTCCCTTGCGGGTCGCCGCTATCTCCCCGACGGGTTCCCTGACTGCGCCCCGCTGTCGATGCGCCAGGTCGAGGCCGTCATCGAGCAGTGGCAGAAGGAGAACGAGTCGTGGACCTTGGCCGCGACCGACGCAGCATCGGGAAGCCTGGTGGGATATGCGCGCGCGGATTGGGAGTGGGATCCGCATTGCCCCGGTGCGTGCGTCGTCATTTCACCCGACCACCAGCAGCGCGGCTTTGGCTCTGCGGCGCTGTCCGTCGCCTTGACGTACCTGTTCGAAGAAACGCCGGCCCACGTCGTGAGCGGTTGGATGTCCTCGTGGAACGAGTCGGCGATCGCGCTCGCGCGGCGAGCTGGCTTCACCGAGGCCGGACGTCGCCCCCGAGCCGGCGTCCACGCGGGGGCTTTCTACAGCGAGGTGGCCTTCGATCTCCTGCGGATGGAGTGGACAAGGCACAAGGAGGTGCGCCGTGGCGCTTGAAGGCAAGCTCGTCGTCCTTCGCGAGGAGCGCCGGGAAGACCAGAGGCTCTTCGCTGCGCTGCGCAACGACCTCGAGACTCAGGCCTGGCCGAAGGCGCTGCCGCCCGACTACACCGAGGAGATGCACGTCAAGCGGTTCGAAGGGCTCGAATTCACGTACGAGCGGACGAGCGCGCGGTTGGTCATCGAAGAGAAGTCATCCGGCCGGGCCGCCGGATTCGTTTCGTACACCGGAGAGCGGCACCGGATCTCCGCGAGCATCGGCATCGTCGTAGCGAAGGAATTCTGGGGAACCGGCACGGCACTCGATGCGCAGGAGACTCTCCTGCGGTTCCTCTTTGAGGAACTGGGGCTGCGTGAGGTCCACCTCTGGACGCACTCTGGCTTGCCCAAGGCCATCGGGCTCGCGGAGAAATCGGGATTTGCCGTTTGCATTCGCCTGCGCGAATCCGTGTACAAGTTCGGCGAGCTGTTCGACGCCGTCATCATGAGCCTCGCCCGCGAGGACTACTACGCCCGCCACCTCGACATCGTGGATCGGTTGCCGAGTGTGGAGTTGGGCGCAAAGGAGATGTCCCCATGCACGAATCGATGAACAAGCGCCTTGAGGAAAGGCTCGTCCGCTACGCGCGCGTCGACACGCAGAGCGACGACTCGTCGGCCACCGTTCCGACGACGGCGCGGCAACTCGACCTGCAGCGCATTCTCAAGGCCGAACTCGAGGGGCTTGGGGCAAGCGACGTGCGGCTGAATGAGGCGGGGTTCGTTCTTGCCACTGTGCCATCGAACGTCCGGAAGGCGGCGCCGAAAGTGGCGCTGCTCGCGCACGTGGACACCGCCGCCGACTTCGCAGCAAGCGGCGTCAAGCCCGTCGTCCACCGGGGGTATGACGGCCAGAAGGTCGTCCTGTCCGGCGATCCGCGGGTTGTTCTCGATCCCGCGATCGACCGCGCCCTGGCTGCGCGCCGCGGCGACACGATCATCACAGCGGACGGCACGACGCTGCTTGGCGCCGACGACAAGGCCGGGGTGGCGGTGATTGTCACGGTCGCGGAACGTCTTCTCGCGGACGCGTCGATCCCGCACGGAGACGTGCGCATCTGCTTCACGCCTGACGAGGAAACAGGGACCGGGATCGGTCATCTCGCACTCGAGCAGCTGGGAGCCGATGTGGCCTACACGCTGGACGGCGAGGCTCTTGGAGAGGTCACTTACGAGAGCTTCTCCGCCGACCAGGCTGTGATCCGCATCCAGGGCGTCGCGATCCATCCCGGAAAGGCCAAGGGCCGCATGGTGAACGCGCTCACGCTCGCTGCGAAGCTGATCGGCCTCTTGCCGCAGCACGCGCGCACTCCCGAGACGACGGACGGGCGGGATGGGTTCATTCATCTTGTCCACATGCAGGGCACGGCCGCCGACGTCGAGCTGACGTTCATCCTGCGGGACTTCGAGCTCGCCGGACTCGAGGCGCACGGCCGAGCGCTCCAGGCAGCCGCCAACGCCGTCGCCGAGCTCGAACCGCGGGCCAAGGTCACCTGCACCATCAGCCGACAATATCGGAACATGCGCTACTGGCTCGAGAAGGACCTTCGCCCGGCCGAGCTCGCGCTCGAGGCCGTGCGGTGCGCCGGAGTGACCCCGATCCAAGTGCCCGTTCGTGGCGGCACTGACGGCTCCCAGCTCACCGAACGGGGCCTTCCAACGCCCAACCTGTTTGCCGGGGTTCACAACCCCCACGGCCCTCAGGAGTGGGCGAGCGTTGAGGAAATGGAGAAGTCCGTCGAAACGTGCCTTCACCTCGTGCGTCTCTGGGCAGACCAAGCGCCGCCGGCTAGCAAGAAGGCGTAGCCGGCAAGGCAGCGAGTAGGACAAGGTCGCGGCAGTGACGACCTATTCGCTCGCGTCGGACGCTGGCGCCGCGTAGTAAGGGCTTTGGCTGATCGTCCGTTCGATCTCGGCTCGAAAGGACTCGCGGTCCGGCCCTCGATAGTAGGCGTCGAGCGCGGCCCAGGCCGACCTGGTGTCGCCCGAATAGAGGTAGTCTAGGACGAGAGGCAGGACCTCGCACTTCGCCGTGCCATCCCATCCACCGTCCGTTCCCTCGGATCCG
The DNA here is from genome assembly GCA_903839615.1 of uncultured bacterium. Classification (GTDB taxonomy): domain Bacteria; phylum Bipolaricaulota; class Bipolaricaulia; order UBA7950; family UBA9294; genus CAIOGO01. The sequence continues at coordinate 8,362 of CAIMCX010000046.1, read as the reverse complement.
GCGGCTCTGGCTCGCTCCGTGTCGCGCTCGATCTCGTCGCGGTAGAGATCGGGATAGAGGTAGCTTGCGGGAACGAACCGCCTCGCCGCCGCCGAGTACCTCAATACGACGAGCACTTCGGGGCTCGCGGCGAAGCAGCAGTAGGCGTAGGCAAACGAGTCGTCCGCAGTCAGGAACTCGTAGACGCCGTCGCCATCAAGGTCCACGAACTCCCCCGGCGCATTCCCTGCTGGAGATGGGGGAGTCCGATCGCCTCGAGTGTCTCGGCGAGATCGTAGACACACGTGGCGAAGCAGCAGTGAGCCCCGCCGCTATAGTCCTCGATGATCACGTCGGGATACCCGGTGCCGTCGATGTCCGTTCCCGACAAGGGATCAAGCCCGGTGGCCCAGTCTTGGCACAAGAGCCGGATGCCGCCTCGATCGATCGTCACGACGCGGTAGTAGCTTGGAGCGTCTGCGTCAGCGCTTGCCCAGATGCAGACGGTGTAGGCTCCGTAGATCACGGTGCGCTCGCAGGTATACGGTGGCCATGCACCGCATTCGATGCGGGAGTCCCCGGCCGGAGCCCCGGAGACGGCCGCCGCGGTAACAACGACGACCGCGAGAGCCAAGAAGCAAAGAATGGAACCACACCGCAGGAGCGTCATCGTGTTCTCCCCGTGTTGCAGCCATCATGCTATGTCCGTGACAGTCCGGGAGATCCGCGTTCGTCCTCGAGGTTCCGGAGACGAGTCCGCAGGAGGCCGGGGACACGGAGCACCCGACCTCCGTCCAGAACGGGACCTCGGCGGACAGGGCCTGGACGGCGTCCTGGCTGCATCGCCCGTCCCGGTCGTCGAGCGACTAGCCGCGGCGCTCCCCGTCCGGGAGCGTCCAGCCCGGCGAGCACTTGGCTTCAAGGTCAGGAATCGCTAGGGTGTCTTTTCGCTGTGCCGTACAAGAGAGACTGAGATCGAGGCGGACGGGCGCGAGATGGACGGGCGAACGAAGACCTCAAGTCCTGACGGAGCTGGCGCAAGCGCATTTCGCGGACTTCCCCTGCAGCGTCTTCTCATCGCGCTCTTCGTCGCGCAGGCCATTGTCGCCGTCGGACTTGTCGGCTACGTCTCCTTCTACAACGCTCGCCGCGCTGTCAACGGGGTGGCGCACGAACTCCGCGACGAGGTCACGACCCGCATCGAGGAGCGGGTGCACGAATTCCTCGCGACACCTCATCTCCTGGACGAGGTCAACGCAAACCTCTTGGCAAGCGGGGCGCTGGATCCCACAGACGCGGATTCACTGGCACGGCACTTCTGGGAACAGATCCAGGCCGCACCTTCCGTGACGAGCGTCTACTTCGCCAATCCTAGAGGGGGCATCGTCGACGCCGGGAGGGAGGGACCGGGAGGGTCGCTCTACGCCATCCTGACCGACGGGTTTGCAGCAGGGACCTTCCGCAAGTTCTCCCTCGATCCTCTGGGGAATCGTCAGAAGGAGCTCCAGACCGTTCCGAACTTCGATGCGAGAACTCGCGCGTGGTACACCGGCGCTGTCGCCACGGGCGGCCCGACGTGGAGCCCGATCTACCTCCTCTTTTCGGGGCAGGACATGGCCGTGTCGGCCAGTCGACCCGTGCTCAACGAACGCGGCGAGCTGATCGGCGTCGTGTCGTCCGACCTCTTCCTGTCGCAGGTCAGCGGTTTCCTGCGGACGCTCAAGATCGGCACGAGCGGCCAGAGCTTCATCATGGAGCGTTCGGGACTGCTCGTCGCCTCGTCCGCCGACCCGAGCCCAATCACCACTCCCGCAGAAGGACAGACGCCACAGCGTCTGTCGGCGAAGGACAGCGCCTCCCCCGCCATCCGCGCCGCTGCCGCCTTCGCCGAGAAGGAAGGCGATCTCCAAGCGTCCAACACAGAACGCCAAGCGGAGTTCGCCTTCAACGGAGAGAAGCACTTCCTCCAGATCTCACCCATCGACGACGCGTACGGCATCGACTGGCTGATTGCGGTGACGATCCCCGAGAGCGACTTCATGGCGCAAGTCGACGCGAACTCGCGCATCACGTTGGGCCTCATCTTCGCAGCCGCTGTTCTTGCTCTCGCGTTCGGCGTCGTGACGGCCCGCCGGGTGACTCACCCCATGCGGGACCTCGACCTCGCCGCCCAGGCCGTGGCACGCGGAGAGTGGCGCCGAGTGGGAAGCAGCAGTCGCATCGCGGAGATCAGCAGGTTATCGCAGTCGTTCAATTCCATGACCCGACAACTGGAGCAGACGGTACGCACTCTGAAAACACAGATGTCCGAGCGGGCCGAGGCGGAGGAGAGGCTGCGTGAGAGCGAGGCGCGCTATCGCCTCCTCGCCGACAACTCGAGCGACGTGATCTGGACGATGAACCCGGAGGGTCAGTTCACCTACGTGAGCCCGTCGGTCGAGAAGCTCCGTGGCTACACGCCCGAAGAGGCGATGCAACAACCGATGTCCGCCGCGCTGACGACTGAATCGCTTCGCGCCGTTGAGGGCGCCTTCGCCGAGCTTCGCGATCGGATGGGCCGCGGCCTAGCCCCCCTCCCCGCGGAACATCTGGAGCTGGAGCAGCCATGCAAGGACGGCTCAACCGTCTGGACGGAGACGATGGCCACTCCGCTCCTCGACGCAGGAGGGAGGCTCTTCGCGATCCTCGGAGTGTCGCGCGACATCACCGCCCGGAAACAAGCTGAAAGGGACAAGATCGCGCTTGAGGCCCAGCTCCGCCAAAGCCAGAAGCTCGAGTCGATTGGCACTCTCGCGAGCGGCATCGCGCACGAGATCAACAACCCTCTCACCGGGATCATCAACTACGCCGATCTCATCCAGCAGAGAGTGGAGGATCCGAAGCTCGCGGAGTTCGCGCGTGGCATCATCGAGGAAGGCAACCGCGTGGCGGAGATCGTGCGAGGCCTCCTCTCGTTTGCGCGCCAGGAGGCAACGGAGCGCCGCAGGGCGCAGATGCCCGACATCCTCCACGCGACCCTGATCCTGATCGGATCTGTCTTGAGGCGCGATCAGATCCGGGTGGAGGAAGACATCGAAACGGATCCCCCCCCGGTGCGCTGCAATCCCCAGCAGATTCAGCAGGTTCTTCTCAACCTCTTGACCAACGCTCGGGACGCCCTCAACCGCAAGTATCCGGGGCACGACGACAACAAGACCGTGCGAATCCGGATCGCTCCGTTTGAAATGGACGGGAAAGCATGGGTGCGGACAACCGTCGAGGACTACGGAACCGGAGTGCCCGACGGGCTGCGGTCACGGATCTTCGATCCGTTCTTCACGACGAAGCCCCGCGACGTGGGAACCGGGCTCGGTCTGTCCATCAGCTACGGCATCGCGAGGGAACACGGCGGCGCGTTGTCCGTCGAGAGCGAGGAAGACCGCTACGCGCGGTTCCACCTCGACCTTCCCGCTGACACGGAAGAGTAGTCTTGCCCATTCGGCTCGGCCCCTGGCACATGCGTTCCTCTTGCCCGGATGGGAGATGGGATACGGCCTCGCTCTCACGGTGTTTCCTTCGTAGACCTCGCCGGGATGCCGCGGCCTCCTGCTCTGGTACCCCTCTTTTCTGCGAAGAGCAAGCGGCGGCCCGGTCTCGCTTTCGAGGTCGGGCTGCACGGCACTCGGTGCTCTCCACACTGACGCATGCCATCAGCTCGGGGCCTAGCAGTCCCCAGCGGCAGTCAGGACGCGCGACACGCTACTCCGTCTTGTCCCGCCTGTGCACCCGCCGCACAACGAGAGCCAATGCGTATCCGACGGCAACTCCGGCAACTCCCACGGCAGCCATCGGCCACCAGGCAGGCTCCACAGAGCTCTTCGCGGCGGTTGTTGGAGACCGTGCAGGTGCCGTGGGCGAGGGTACCACAGGTACCGGAACGGAAGTGACAGGAGCAGGTTCCGGATGAACGTCGCTCACAAGGGTCAGCGTCAGGTGAAGAGTCAGGTTTGGGGTCACGGGATCATTCGACTGGACGGTGACCGTCTTCTGCACTGTCCCCGAGAATCCGGTCGTGTTCACCCTCGCCTCGAGTCCAACGGACTCCCCGGGTGCGAGCTGGGACTTCTCTAGGACGGTCGTTGTGCAACCGCACGAGGCCTGAACGCCAGCAATCGAGAGAGGCGCATCCCCAGTGTTCGTCAGCCTAAACGTGTGGATGGCCGCCGACCCTGACTGAACTGTGGCGGAGTAGTTCGCGTTGTCCACGCTGATGACGGGAGCGCACGAAGCAGCCACAGCGAACAGTCCGAGAGAGAGAACCAGAGCGATCCACATACGCCGCATGTCTGCCACCATCCTCACTGCCTCTTGTTGGTTGAACGAAATGTATCGAGACAGGCAGCCCTTGTGAAGCCCCCGGCAGCGGTTGAGGGCGAGGGATGGCCGACGCTCTAGCCGATTGCGCCAGCCGCTGACGGGCTGTTGGAGCCAAGGCGAAAACCAGGGCTTTGCTTCCTCGAGCCCCAGGCAGATTGACGAGCGGATACGCCTCAGTGGACAGTCTCGGAACTTCCCCCTGGCCAAGAGCTGTGGTGGCCCGTTCTCTGCTGGCGGGTGCTCGGAACGAGTGATGGCCAGGCCCCACAGTCCCTGGCATTCACCTTGGCCCGGCTTCCGAGGCACAGGTCAGTGACAGGAAGGGCTGGCGAGAACGACAACGGGCCTGACGTCTCTGCGCCAGGCCCATCTCACCCTTCTCTCCATGAGCCGAGCGACAACAGGGATGCTGTACCTGCCTCGAGCTCAGCAGGTGACTCTACACCGTAGCGCGTTCGGCGATGGGTGCCAACTTGATGAGTTGGTCGCTGTCGGTGGGGGAGCGCGAGACCCACCCTACCACTAGACCCAACACCGAGGGCCGGTCACATCTACAGGCCGATAGAGGTGATCTGATACTTGAACGCGTAGCCGGCATTCGCCGTTTCGCTCTCGATGAAGGCTCTGACCTTCGAAAAGTCGAACGCATACCTGTACTGCGCCCCGAACAGCTTGGACTGCTCTTCGATGGAGCCTTCGCGTGGCCCCGCGCAGATCTTGTAGGTTTCCTTCTTGAACCCGAAGCCAGGACCGAGGTCGCTGTCTCCCGAGGAAGCGCCGGAGCCGGACTCTTTCAGCATCTCCGTGAAACGCAGCTCCTTCTTGTCGTCGTCAATGCGGAACTGGGCGCGGTAGGTGAGCTTCTTCTTCGAGAGGAACGCCTTTCGCTCCGCGACGGTGAACTCCACCGAATAGACTCCGCGCTTTTCCCTCAGAATCGCCGGGATCCCTTCGACGAACGCCTTGATTGCATCGACGCGCATGATGGCATCCTCCTTGTAGAGATCGATGGCGAGCGGATGATACCGCGCTCGGACGCGGCTCGCCGCATGCGGCACACGGCCCGTCACGTCGGTGAGAGCCGGCAGGACCGATTGACCTGATGTTATGAAGGCGCGCTTCCGTTTCCGGCAGTGGAGTACGCTGCCGGTGGAAGGACGGCTTTGGCCGTCCGAAGGAGGCGCAGAATGCAGTGTATCGCGCTCGACGCGCACAAACGCTACACGTGGGCGCTGGTTGAGGACGAGAGAGGGAAGGTCGTACGTGAGCAGCGGGTCGCGCACAGCAAGGGAGCACTGATCGAGTTCTTGGCGAGCTGCGAGCGTGGATCTCCGGTGGCTGGCGAGACGATCGGCAACTGATACTGGATTACCGATGAGGTCGAGGTGGCGGGGATGGTGCCGCGGCTCGTTCATGCTCGTAAGGCGAAGGTCATGAGCGGCTCGATCAACAAGACCGATAAGCTGGATGTCCGAGGAATCAACTGACTTCAGCGATGGGGAACGCTACCGACGGTGTGGATTCCGCCGCGGGAGCTTCGCGACGCACGAGAGTTGCCGCGGACGCGCATGGTGCTCGTCGGACAGCGAACCAAGATCAAGAATCGCATCCACGCCAATCTGGCGAAGTACGGCGCTCCGTCACGTGGAGCCAGCGTCATGTTCGGCGTTCGTGGTCGGGCTCTGCTGAGGAAGTGAGCCGACGAACTCCCACCCGAGACGAGGATGGCCGAGCTGTTCCAGCCGACACCCGAGCTGGAACTGATCGAGACGTTGCCAGGCGTGGGGTTCGTCCTCGGCGTTGTGATCGTCACGGAAGTGGGGGACGTGGGAAGGTTCCCGAGCTCAAGCCACTTGGCGTCGTATACGGGGATGACGCCACGGGTGCATGCGAGCGGAGGGCGAGTCCGCTACGGGTCGACACGGTCGGACGTCAACCGTTACTTGAAGTGGGCATACACCGAGGCGGCCAACACGGTAATGATCCACCGACGGAAGCATCCAGAACATCACGTGAGCCGCCTCCACGAACGCGTGAGAAGACGCAGCGGCCATCAGAAGGCCATCGGAGCGGTTGGCCTGCCCCCCAGAACGGTCCGAATTGAGTGCTAGGATCGGGAGGGGGCAGGCCACGGCAGGGTCGAGCCGCCATCAAGATGTGGCAGACGGGCTCCGCCACGGCAATGCCATAGGTGCATGGAGTTGAACCACGCGCAGCCTGTGGGATCGCGGGAAGATCACTACCCGGGGGCGATGGAAGTGCCCGCGCTGCGGCCCACTCGAGCTGCGCCTCTCCCCACCCAAGAGCTACGCTTGCATGGAAGCGGTTATAGGGGTCCGCAGATGGGAGATCAGCCAGGCGTCGGATAGCATATACGACAGAGGGGATGACCGCGGCCGCTCAAGCATGTTCTCGGGGGGCGTGGATCGTCGCGACGGCACTTGTCAAGGATGGTGTAGGGGGAAGAGGAGGTCTTGCATGGACGCTACTGTCCTCTGGCTTGTCGTCCTCGGGCTTGTCTTGGGCTTCGCTGTCGGAGGCGTTGCAGTTCTGGAAGCTACTAGGGAAAACCCTTTGCACGACATCAGGCTGTCTGGCCCGTTCCTTGCAGACGGAAGCGCGACAGGGGCAGAGGGAGGATACATCACCGTCAGGAACCTGGGAAAGGCGGCTCGAGACCTGTCAGGCTGGACCATCTCCGGCAGCGACGATGAGAAGCTCGCATTTCCGGATGGGTTTGTCCTTGACGCCGGCGCTACGGTCACGGTCTACACGAAATGTGCAGAGGGCGAGAAGAGAGTGTCGGCGATGTACTGGTGTGCAACACATGTCGAATGGCCGGCGTCGGGAGGTCACGTCGTTCTTGAGGCCCCCGATGCAACGATCGTCGACATCTATACCTATACGTATGTGTGCCCTACTTGTCTAATACAGGCGGCCCAGGGCAAGCATCCGGGTTAGGCACAGCCGGGCTGCGGATCTGGCGCCGCGTTCCGGGCTTGGACCACTGAGACACCCATGGGACTTCGTTGCATGGACTCAGAAGCTAGATGAGCTATGGTTGGAGTTGGAGAAGGTTCAATCGACGACAGGATGTGGACGACGCGTGGATCGGGGTGGGTCGCAGGCGATTGCCCTGATGTTATGAAGGCGCGCTTCCGCTTCCGGCAGTGGAGTACGCTGCCGGTGGAAGAACGGCTTTCGCCGTCTGAAGGAGGCGCAGGACGCAGTGTACCGCGTTCGACGCGCACAAACGGTACACGTGGGCGTTGGTTTAGGACGATAGAGGGAAGGTCGTGCGCGAGGGACGAATTGCGCACAACAAGGGTGCACTGATCGAGTTCTTGACCGGCTGCGAGCGTGGATCTCCTGTGGCGGTCGAGACAATCGGCAACTGGTACTGGATCGCCGATGAGATCGAGGCGGCGGGGATGGTGCCGCGACTCGTTCATGCTCGTAAGGCGAAGGTCATGAGCGACTCGATCAACAAGACCGACAAGCTGGATGTCCGGGGGATCAACCGACTTCAGCGATCGGAAACGCTACCGACGGTGTAGATTCCGCCGCGGGGGTTGCCGAGGACACGGATGGTGCTCGTCGGGCAGCGAACCAAGATCAAGAATCGCATCCACGTCAATCTTGCGAAGTACGGCGCTCCGTCACGTGGAGCCAGCGACATGTTCGGCGCTCGTGGTCGGGCTCTGCTGAGGAAGCGAGCCGACGAACTCCCACCCGAGACGAGGTTTGCCACAGAGAGGCTGATGGAAGAGCTGGGTCATCTGAACGAGCAGATTCAGGCATTCGAGGGAAGGATGGCCGAGCTGTTCCGCTGACCTTCACCCCGGAAGTCGGCCCAGACATGGTGTCGGGATCGACAGGGATGACCCTGCCCCCGTGCTAGGTCCAGTCATTAGGTCAGAGCCTTGACTCGTGACCCTGCCCCCATCGTGAACCGCCCCGGGTTCACCGGAGGGTGGATTACTTGAGTCCGGCCACCTCGGCCGCGACTCGCTGACTCCGATCATAC
>CAIMCX010000045.1 GCA_903839615.1 uncultured bacterium | reverse complement strand
TCGGCGTCGTAGGGCGGCCGCTCGCCGATCTTGCGGCCGGTGGGGTGCGCGAGGCAGTCGACGTGCTGGTTCTCGATCGCCCGCACGAGGCGAGCCGTCATCTCGTCCTTCGTTTGGCGGAAGTGCGAGTGGACGGAGCCGACGACCCAGTCGAGGCGGGCAAGGAGGTCGTCGGAGAGATCGAGCGAGCCGTCGGGCTGGATGTTGACCTCGATCCCGGAGAGAACGCGGAAGTCCTTGAGCCTCTTGTTGAGCGCGGCGATCTCGTCGATCTGAGCCAGGAGCGTATCGGGTGTGAGCCCGCCGATGACTTCGGCGAAGCGGGCGTGATCGGTAATCGCGATGTACCGAAGGCCGCGGGCCCGCGCTGCTTTGACCATCTCCTCGAGCGACGCGGTCCCGTCGGACGCGTCGGTGTGAACGTGCAGGTCACCCTTGAGGTCGGGAAGCTCGATGAGATGAGGCAGCTTGTCCGTTCCCGCGCCCGCCGTCGCGCGGGCGGCTGCCAGCTCGATCTCCCCCGCGTCCTCGCGCAGTTCGGGCGGAATCGGCGCGAGCCCAAGCGCGCGATAGATGCCGTCTTCGTCCTCGCCGGCAAGCGCTCGGTCGCTGCTGTCATAGAGTCCGTACTCGTTGAGCTTCCATCCCTTGGCGACGGCCAGCTTGCGCAAGGCGATGTTGTGCGCTTTCGATCCGGTGAAGTACTGGAGCGCCGCGCCGAACGATTCGTTAGGCACGATGCGCAGGTCGACCTGCAGGCCGCTGTGGAGACGCACCGACGCTTTCGACTCGCCGTGCGCCAGGACTTCCGCAACATCGGAGAGCCCGACGAAGGCTGCGCTTGTCGCCGCGGGATCGTTACTCACGCCAAGGAGATCGAGGTCGCCGATCGTCTCGCGCCCGCGCCGCAACGAGCCTGCGTACTCCAGCCGTTGGTACAGCTTCGTCTCTTTGAGCGTCTCGATCAGGCGCTCGGCCAGCGGCAGAGCGACGCCGAGCAGGATTCGCCCTTCGACGCCGCGCGTCTCGACGAGTCCGCGCAGGATCTTGGCCTCGGTCTTCTCGCCCAGGCCCTTGATCGTGTGGATCTGGCCGTCGCGCGCCACCCGTTCGAGGTCATCGAGCGTCCGGACACCGAGCTCGTCGTAGAGGAGCTTGGCCGTCTTGGGTCCGACGCCCTCGACGCGCGTGAGGGCGTAGAGGTCAATCGGGAGCCTGTGCTTCAGCTCTTCGTGATACGCAAGGCGGCCGGTCTGCACGATCTCGGCGATCTTCTTGGCAATCGCCTCACCGATTCCCGGCAGTTTCGCGTGGGCGCCCGACGCGACAAGGTCCTCGATCGGCTCGCCGAGCGACTCGACGACCTCGGCCGCGCGGCGGTAGGCGCGCGGCTTGAACTGGACGCCGTCGAGATCAAGCAGGTCGGCGATCTCATAGAGGATCTGAGCAACGTGCGCGTTCTTCGTGTGAGCCTCCCCGCCCGCTAGTGCACGAACGGATTCTTCGGCACGACGACGACGCCGCTGTCGCTAATCGTGTACTGCTTCGCGTCGGCCTCGCGGTCGTAGCCGATGGTGGCCCCATCGGGGACGACGGCGCGCTTGTCGAGGATGGCGCGGCGGATGCGCGCTCCGCGTCCGATGACAACTCGATCGAGCAGTACCGACTCCTCGACGTGCGCGCCGGATTGGACGACGACGCCGGGTGAGATGACCGAACGCACGACCGTGCCGCCGGAGATGATCGCCCCTGACGAAACGAGGGAGTCGAAGGCCGCTCCGGGCGAATCGCCATCCCCGCGCACGATCTTCGCCGGCGGCTTCGGGCGGTTGACGGTGTGGATCGGCCAGGAACGGTCGTAGAGGTCGAAACGGGGTACAACGCCGACGAGATCCATGTGCGCGTCGAAATACGAATCGAGCGTCCCGACGTCGCGCCAGTACACATCCGTGTTGCGGTTCCCAAGCTCGAACGGGAAGGCGTAGACGCGGCGGCGGCCGATCATCGCCGGCAGGACGTTGCGGCCGAAGTCGTGGTTCGATGCGTCGACGCCGGCATCGCGATCAAGCTCTTCGCTGAGCACGTCGGGCCGGAAAGCGTAGATGCCGAGGGAGGCGAGGCAGTACTCGGGCTCGCCGGGCATCCCCGTGGGGCGCAGTGGCTTCTCTTCGAACGCCACGGCGCGGGAATTGGAATCGACCACGAGTTCGCCGAGCTTGGCGCGAACTTCGTCGCGGTGAAGACGCATCACGGCCACGGTGACGTCGGCGTCCTTCTCGCGGTGGAAGTCCATCATCACGCGGTAGTCCATCTTGTAGACGTGGTCGCCGGCAAGGATCAGAATGGCCGACGGCTCGTCGTGCTCCATCGCGTAGCGCTCGACGCAGTACCAATTCTGGTGGATCGCGTCGGCGGTGCCCAGATACCAGTCCGTCCCCGTTCGCTGTTGCGGCGGGATGGTTTGGAGGAACTCGTCGAGCGCCGGGCTGAGCACGGTCCAGCCGTCGCGGATGTGCTCTTCGAGCGACAGGGACTTGTATTGTGTCAGGATGAAGATGCGGCGGAGATCGGAGTGCACGCACGAAGAGAGGGCGAAGTCGATGATTCGGTAGTGGCCGCCGAACGGCACCGCCGGCTTGGCCCGATCCCGAGTCAGCGGGAGCAGCCGCTCGCCGCGCCCGCCGGCAAGGATGAAGGTAAGGACATCGCGCATGACCCGCTCCTTTCGTCGTCTCCATTGCATAGCGGATTCCCGGCCTAAGGTCAATCGTCCTCGTCTTGGACGCCGGCGCGTCGGCGTCCGGAGTCTTGCTGCCCGTGCCACGGCGCCGCAACTCCTTGGTGCCGAGGCAACCGCCGACATACACTGCGAAGACGCGGAGGGAATATGAAGAAGGGGACAAGGTCGAGGGAACCGCAACGCCCGTCGCCGCATCGCCTGAGCGAGGACGACGTCTACCTCTTCGGCGAAGGAACGCACGTGCGCCTGTACGAGAAACTGGGTGCCCACCTCACGTCGGAGAGGGGCAAGGACGGCGCCCTGTTCGCTGTCTGGGCCCCCAATGCGGAAGAGGTGGAGGTGGTCGGCGACTTCAATTCCTGGAAGTCGGGCACGAACCGCCTGACGCCCCACGGGTCCTCAGGCGTCTGGGAGGGATTCGTCCCGGGCGTGGTCCAGGGCACCCGGTACAAGTACCACCTGCGACCGCGCGGCACGAACGAGTGGCTCGACAAGGCAGACCCGTTTGCGACGCACACCGAAATGCCGCCGACTACGGCGTCCGTTGTCTGGAATCTTGACTACGGTTGGCATGACAGCGAGTGGATGGCGTCACGGCGGGCGCGGAACTCCCTCGAGGCGCCCATGACGATCTACGAAGTGCACCTCGGATCGTGGATGCGCGAGGCAGGCCGCCCGACGACGTACCACGATCTCGCGCCGCGCCTCGCCGACTACGTCGAGAGGCTCGGATTCACGCACGTCGAGTTCCTTCCCGTGATGGAGCACCCGTTCTACGGCTCATGGGGTTACCAGGTCACGGGGTACTTCGCGCCGTCGAGCCGGTATGGAACTCCGCAGGACTTCATGGCTCTCGTCGACCTGCTTCACCAGCGGGGAATCGGCGTGATCCTCGACTGGGTGCCGTCGCACTTCCCGAAAGACGAGTTCGGACTCGCCCGATTCGACGGAACGCATCTCTACGAGCACGCCGACCCACGCCAGGGCCTGCATCCGGATTGGGACAGCCTGATCTTCAACTACGGCCGCTCGGAAGTCCCGGCGTTCCTGATCAGCAGTGCTCTCTTCTGGCTCGATCGCTACCACGCCGACGGGCTCCGCGTCGACGCCGTCGCGTCGATGCTGTACCTCGACTACTCGCGCCGCGAGGGCGAGTGGATTCCCAACCGCTTCGGGGGGCGGGAGAACCTCGAGGCGATCGAGTTCCTCCGCCACCTCAACGAGGCCGTGTACTCGAACTACCCCGACGTGCAGACGATCGCCGAGGAGTCGACGGCGTGGCCGATGGTGTCGCGCCCGACCTACGCCGGCGGGCTCGGATTCGGGATGAAGTGGGACATGGGCTGGATGCACGACATGCTTCTCTACATGTCGAAGGACCCGGTGCACCGGCGCTTCCATCACAACCTCTTGACGTTCCGACTTCTCTACGCCTTCCACGAGAACTTCGTCCTGTCCCTGTCACACGATGAGGTCGTGCACGGCAAGGGATCGCTCGTCGCGCGGATGCCCGGCGACGAGTGGCAGAAGTTCGCGAACCTGCGCCTCCTCTACGGCTACATGTACGGCCAGCCGGGGAAGAAGCTCTTGTTCATGGGCGCGGAGTTCGGGCAGTGGAGCGAGTGGGACCACGAGCGCGGAGTCGACTGGCGCGCGCTCGAAGGCGGGCTGCACCGCAGGCTCCAACTCTGGGTCGGCGACCTGAACCATCTCATGCGAACGGAGGGGGCGCTCCACGCTCGCGATTTCACGCCGGCGGGTTTCGACTGGATCGACTGCAACGACGCCGACGCAAGCGTGATCAGCTTCCTGCGTCGTGGGACGAAGGACGACAGGCCGATCGTCGTCGTGGCCAACTTTACTCCCGTTCTGCGGGCCGACTACCGAGTCGGCGTGCCGGAAGGCGGCCCCTGGCTTGAGCTTCTGAACAGCGACTCGGAAGCGTACGGAGGCAGCGGCGTTGGGAACCTCGGCCGCGTCGAAGCGGATCCGGTTCCTTTCCACGGTCACCCGTTCTCCGTCTCCCTCGCGCTCCCGCCGCTCGGCATCGTCTACCTCGGCGCGGATCGTCCCGACGCCGGCGGGCCGGCGAAAGGCGCAGAATGACGCGGGATCGCGCCATCTGTATCCACGGCCACTTCTACCAGCCGCCGCGGGAGAACCCGTGGCGAGAAGCGGTGGAAGCGCAGGATTCCGCAAGCCCGTTCCACGATTGGAACGAGCGGATTGCAGCCGAATGCTATTCGCCGTGCTCGCGAGCACGCCTCCTCGACGCAGAAGGGCGCGTTCGCCGGGTGATGAGCGCGTACGCTCGGATGAGCTTCAACGTCGGGCCGACGCTCCTGTCATGGATGGAAGCGGCCGATCCGAGGACCTACCAAGCGATTCTCGACGCCGATCGCGAGAGTCAGCCGCGGTTCCAGGGGCACGGCGCAGCGATCGCGCAGGCGTACGGCCACGCGATCCTCCCCCTCGCAACGCGACGCGATAAGGTCACTCAGGTGCGGTGGGGCTTGCGCGACTTCGAGTTCCGATTCGGCCGTCGGGCCGAGGCGATGTGGCTGCCCGAGACGGCCGTTGACGTGGAGACACTCGAGGTCTTGGCCGCAGAGGGCATGCGCTTCGTCGTCCTCGCCCCGCATCAGATCCGCCGGGTTCGTCCGGCAAACAGCACGACGTGGCGCGTCGTCGATGCCACTACCCTTGACACAACGATCCCCTACGAGGTTCGCTTGCCGTCGGGCGCTTCCGTCGCCGCCTTCGCCTATGACGGAGGAATCGCCCATGGCGTCTCGTTCGGCGATCTCCTCGAGAACGGCGACCAACTCCTCGCGCGCCTTGTGTCTGCGCTCCCGCGCGACGGCGGCTTGGTTCACATCGCGACGGACGGCGAAACCTACGGACACCACCATCGGTTCGGCGAGATGGCGCTGGCCTACGCCTTCGATCGATTGGAGGAACAGAACGGCGTGCGCCTCACGAATTACGCTGCGTGGCTGGACGAGAACCCGCCGGAGCACGAGGCGGAGATCGTTCCGAATACGTCGTGGAGCTGTGCGCATGGCGTCGAGCGGTGGCGATCCGACTGCGGCTGCACGACCTACAGCAAGCCGGGCTGGAACCAGGCGTGGCGAGCGCCGCTCCGCTGCGCGGTCGACGAGCTCGACGACCGCCTCGACGAGACGTATGCATCGCGGATCGGGGGACTTCTTCGCGACCCGTGGGCGGCGCGAGACGCGTACATCGACGTCGTCCTCGATCCTGCAGCCGCCGACTCGTTCCTCGACGCGCAATCGACGCGACAGCTCAGTGCGGACGAGCGGATCGAAGCCCTACGCCTTCTCGAGATGCAGCGGCATCGGCTCCTGGCCTCGACGAGCTGCGGCTGGTACTTCGCCGACCTCGCCGGAATCGAGGCTGTGCAGGTGCTTCGCTACGCCGCCCGGGCGATCGAACTGGCCGAGGGATTCGGGGAACGCGGCATCGAGGAGGCGTTCGTCGACCACGTCGCGAAGGCACAGAGCAACGATCCGGGCCAGGGCAACGGCCGCTCGATCTACGAGCATCTCGTCCGATCGGCGCGGGTCGAGGCATCGCGAGCCGTCAAGGAACAGGTCGCTGCTAGGCTGTTTGACCGGGACGTGACCGCGAGCCCGGGCATCGCGGTAGGCATTCTCGAACGGACCGAGCGGAACACGGTGGAGGGCCGCCTCGTCGCAGGGCGAGCTCGCGTCACGGTCCGTCGCACGCGCGAAATGACCGACGTAGCCTTTGCGGGAGTCCGCGGCGGCTCGTGTGTCCCGCACGTCGGGGCCACCTCCTCCCGGGAGGAGGCCGCAAGCGACGTGGTCCGGCGGTTCGATCGAGACGGCGTCCAGGACGCAGCGCGCGGTATTCTCGAGACATTCCCGGCCCCTGTGCAACTCGAGGACGTCCTCTCGCCGCGCGACCTCGCCGACCTCGAAGCGGATGCGGCGGCGCGGGCGCTTGAGTCAGTCGAGGACGGAGCCGCCTCGCTCGCGCTCCTCGCCGATCCACGCATTGCCCATTCGGGCGCCCTTCGCGGTCTCGCGCTGTTCGCCCTCCACCGTCGCCTCACGGCTCTGGCTCGATCGCTCGATGGACTCGAGACCTTGGAAGGGCTACTCGAACAGGCGAGGGCGGCCTCTCTGCCTGTGAGCGGGAGTCACCTCGCCCACGAGATCGGGCGCACCCTTGCGAGCGAACTGGCGAGACAAGACGCGGAGATGCTCACGCCCGCGTCGATCGACCTCCTCGCGCGCGCCGCGACCCGCGCCCGCACTCTCGCGCCGGATGTCAATCTATGGTGGACGCAGGAGGCCTACCTGCAGGTCGTCGGCCGCCTCGGGGTCGGCGATGCGAAGTCACACTCGCATCTTGCGGCTCTCGGGGATGCGCTGGGCGTGCAGCTCGCAGGCTCCGCTCGCTAGGATAAGAGCCGACTACGGCGCTGCCGGAACGCCGGTGCCGAGGCCCATCACTTCGAGCATCCGCTGGAATCTGGGGTGGGTGCGAATCGGGGCCATAAGCGGTTCGGAAGGCAGTTCCATCAGCCAGGGGTCGTGCACTGCGAGAGACTGCTCCAGCTCGTCGAGCGCCTCGTCTTCTCGGCCGGCCGCCACAAGAATGAACGCCGCGCCTGCGTGCCGCCGCGAGTTCGCGGTCTGGGCGCGCACGGCAGCCAGCCGCGACTCCACTTCGTCTCGTCGCCCCTCGCGCGCTGCAAGGACCCCGCAGAACGTCTCATAGATGAGCCGCAGTTTTGGCGATGTGAGCAGCCGAAGGCGCGCGATCTCGCCAATCCATCGCCTCGCCTCGTCGAGCCGCCCGAGGGCGATGCAGGACATTCCCAGGCGAATCGCCGTGATCGGATCCTCCGGATGCGCCTCCGCCGCTCGCTGGAACCACGAGACCGCCTCTGCCGGTCGCCCCGTGCCGTATTCGAACATGCCCCGCTGCGTCCACACATGGGGAGACCCGGGCTCGACGCGCTCCGCCTTTTCGAGCGCCGCCCGCGCCGCGTCCACGTCACCCAGGAAGAGCGCGAGGTTCATTCTCATCCCAAGTGCCAGAGCGTTGTTCGGATTGCGATGCAGGCCGATGTCGAGAGCATCCTCGGCGCCGCACCAATTCCACAGGATCATCTCCGCTTGCGCGAGGTCCGACGCCACGCCAGGGTAGTCGGGCTCGAGGTCGCGCGCCCGAAGCAGAAGTGCCTTCGCCCGCTCGGCGTCCCCGGTCCCGAGCAGCATGTCAGCGTAGGCGATGTGCGTGATGTGGGCTAGAGGGTCGAGTTCCAGCGCGCGCTCCATCGCCGCTCTCGCTTCCTCGTCCCTGCCCAGGTAGTCGAGCACAAGGCCGAGCCAGTGGTAGGCGGTAGCGTAGTTCGGGCTCAGTTCGACCGCGCGCCGCATCTCGCGTTCCGCGAGCACTGGATCGTGGTCGGACTCGAGGTAGATGAGGCCGAGTGAGGCATGCGCCTCAGCGAGATTCGGATCCAGTGCGATCGCTTTCTCCGCGGCAGCTCTTGCCTTCGGATGTGCGGTGGCCGCCGCCTCGTGGCCGTGGTTGACCAGAACGGTGTAGGTGTCTGCGATGCCCGAGTACGCTTTGGCAAAGTTCTGGTCAGCACTGACGGCCGCCTCGAAGTGCACGAGTGCTTTGTGCAGGCCCGTCTTCGTCCGTCGGGCCCAGAACTGTCGCCCTTTCAGGTACTCTTTGTACGCATCGAGGTTCTCCGTCGGGCGCGGCGCGCCGCTGGTCACCAGGACGCCCCGCAGTTCTCCAGCGACGCTCTGCGCGATTTCGGTCTGGATTTCGAACACGTCCGCCAACTCGCGGTCGTAGCGCGCGGCCCAGAGGTGCTCCTCGGACTCTGCATCGATGAGTTGTACCGTGATCCGCAACCGCTCGCCCGCCTTGCGAACGCTGCCTTCGAGCACGGACCCCACCGAAAGCTCCCGGCCGATCTCGCGGATCGGCTTCGTCTTCCCCTTGTAGCTCATCGCCGATGTCTGAGCAATCACCCTAAGTCCCGGGACCTTCGATAGGGTGTAGATCAATTCCTCGGTCATCCCGTCCGTGAAGTACTCGTCTTCGGGATCGGGACTGACGTTTGTCAGCGGAAGGACGGCGAGCCTCGTCCGGTCCACCTTGACATGCGGCGCCTCCTGCACATCATCCCACGGCAGGACGACTCGATAGACTTCGATGGGCGCCTCGAGGTTCTTCAGTTGCTGCGGGCCGAGACTGACGATCGGGCGTCCGATCTTGTTCCACACTTGGTCGCGCACGGCGCTCGTGACGCAGATGCCGCCGGCTCCAGCCAGCGGTTCGATACGCGCAGTAATGTTTACGCCGTCGCCGAATACGTCGCCGTCGCGGCGCACGACGTCCCCGACATGCAGTCCGATGCGCACGGCGAACCGCTCGCTCTCCTCGATTCCACGATTTCGGTCGTGAAACCGCCGCTGGATGTCGACGGCGCACGAAGCCGCTTGGAGGGCGCTCGGGAACTCGACGAGGAAGCCGTCTCCCGTCCCCTTGATCACGCGCCCCCCGTGAGCCTGGATGCTGCTGCGAAGCGCTTCGTTGTGGACGTCCAACAGGCGCAGGGCGCGCGCTTCGTCTTGCTGGGACAATCGCGTGTACCCGACCATGTCGGTCAACATCAATGCCACAAGCTGGCGCTCTTCGCTCATCGGACACCCCCCTCCTGCGCTATTCTAGCATTCCTGATCCGGAGGGCCCATTGACTCTCGCGTTGAGAACGTGCTAGACCTGAGCGCTCTCCGGCACGGACCCGGAGAGGACGGGAGTGCGGATGGATCGATTGCTGCGTGTCAACATGGCCAACCGGACGGCTACGTTCGAGCCCTTGCCGGAGGCGTACAGGAACCGGGCCGGGAGGTGGCTAACCTCAAGCATCGTCCACGACGAGGTTCCGCCCGCGTGCCACCCACTCGGACCGAACAACAAGATCGTCTTCTCGCCCGGTTTCGTTACGGGAACCGCCGCGCCGACGTCGTCGCGAATCTCGGTAGGCGGGAAGAGCCCGCTGACCGGGGGAATCAAGGAGGCCAATGCCGGAACAGGTTGGGGACGAAGGCTGGCTCGCCTCGGCATTCGAGCCCTCGTGGTCGAGGGTCAACCGGTGGACGGCCGGTTCTGGGTTCTCAAGGTCGACGCGAAGGGCGCGGCGTTCGAGCCGGCCGACGCGTGGGTCGCGAAGAAACTCTCGGAGGTCGTACCGGTCATCGCAACCCGTTTCGGCGGGAAGGATCGCGTGGACGTCTGCGCGATCGGCGTTGCAGGCGAATACCGGATGGGAGCCGCCGGCATCTGCTTCACGGATCGTGAGGGCCGCGCGAGCCGCTACGCCGGCCGCGGCGGCCTTGGCGCCGTCCTCGGATCGAAAGGACTGAAGGCCATCGTCGTCGACGACTCCGGGGCGGCTGACGTACCGATCGCCGACAAGGCGACGTTTGACTCCGGCCGCAAGAAGCTCGCCGCCGCCCTCGGTGAACACGCGATCACGAAGCCGAAGGGCGCGCTCAATTCGTATGGCACCGCCGTGCTCGTCAACATCCTGAACGAAGCCGGCGGGTTGCCGACGCGCAACTTCCGCGAGGGGCGGTTCGAAGGAGCAACGAAGATCGCCGGAGAAGCGATCTTCGCCGGGAACAAAGAGCGCCTTGGACACGAGCTCTACAACCACCCGTGCTCGCCAGGTTGCATCATCGCCTGCTCGAACACCTGGCACCACAAAGATGGGAGCGAGCACACCTCGTGCATCGAGTACGAGTCGGACTGGGCGTTCGGCGCCGATTGCGGAATCAGCGACCTCGATCAGATCGCTGAGATGAACCTCCTCTGCAACGAATACGGTCTCGACACGATCGAGATCGGCGGTACGCTCGGCGTCGCGGCGGAAGGCGGCCTGTGGAAGTTCGGCGACGGAAAGCGCGCGATCGAGCTTGTCCACGAGATCGGGAAGGCGACTCCGCTTGGCCGGATCCTCGGAAGCGGAGCTCTTGTCACGGGCCGCGCGTTCGGCGTGACGCGCGTGCCGCAGGTGAAAGGCCAGAGCATGCCGGCCTACGAGCCGCGGACGGTCAAGGGAATCGGTATGACGTACGCGGTGTCGACGATGGGCGCCGACCACACGTCGGGATATACCATCGCGCCGGAGATCCTCGGCGTGTCCGGCAAACTCGACCCGATGAACCCGCAGAAGACAGAACTCGCGCGCAACTTCCAATACGCGACGGCGTTCATCGACTCGACCGGTCATTGCTTGTTCATCGCATTCGCGATTCTTGACATCGCCTCGGGCTTCGAGGGCGTCGTCGAGGAATGCGCCGGCGTGCTCGGCACGAAGTGGACGATGGACGACGTCGCGCGCATTGGGAAGGCCGTTCTGGATCTTGAGCTTGACTTCAACCGCAAGGCTGGGTTCACGGCGGCCGATGATCGGCTGCCGGAGTTCATGTACCGCGAGCCCTTGCCTCCGCATAACGGCGTCTGGGACGTTCCGGACGCCGAGATCGACAAGGTGTTCGCGCCGTAGACTGGGACCATGGTCTCGGTCCACGTGTACGGGAAGCTGCGCCGGTTCGCGCGTGAGAGCGATCCTCGCGGCGAGTCGGTGATCCTCGTGCTCCATCGGGAAGGGGACACCGTTCGGTCCCTCGTCGAACGGATCGGCATTCCTCTCACCGAGTTGGGGGCGAACGTGTTCGTCGACGGGCGGTATGCCGACCTCGCGAGCCCGGTCGAAGAGGGGGCGAGACTCGGCCTCTTCCCGGACGACATGCAACTTCTCTACAAGTGGTACTTCCGCCCCAAAGAGGCAAGCTCCGAGGAGAGAGGCCATGAAGGTTGAGGTTCGGCGATACGCAACGCTCGCGCAGCCTGCGAACGGCCGCTTGCCGGGCGAGCCGGAGTCAGTAGAACTCCCCGAAGGCGCCACGATTGCCGATCTTCTCCGCCGGCTCAGCCTTGCGGCAGGTGACGTGCACTTGGCGATCGTCGATGGGCGCATACGGCACAGCCGCGAGGAGGCCCTGCAAGATGGCGCCCGCGTGGCCCTCTTCCCACCCGTAGGCGGGGGGTAGCCGTGCGCCAGGCCGTGAACCCATCGGCCACCATCGTGCACATATCTCTGAGACGTCCGGCACAAGGGAGGCTCAAGTCGTGAGGAAGCGCACGTGAGAACCGACGAGGCTCTCTTGTGGGCCATCGGACAAGCGGACCGAGCGGCATTTCAAGAGTTGTACGACCGACACGCCGACCGGGTGTACCGCTTCGCGTTGTCCTTTGTGCGGAACGGACCTCTGGCGGAGGAGGTGCTCCAGGAGACGATGCTCGCCGTATGGAAACAAGCGGACAAGTTCAGGGGGAGTTCGAAAGCCACCACGTGGATTCTTGGCATTGCCCGGAACCAGGCGCACGGCTTGTTGCGTCGCGAAAAGAGAGGGGAGCGTCTCCCTGAGGAGTCCACGTTTGAGGCCGATCCGGCGGAGGTGGCCGAGATCGATGTCCGGGTGAAGCAGGCGCTGGAGTCGCTCTCCAGTGAGCACCAGGAGGCCCTGCATCTCGTCTTTTACGAGGAGATGAGCCTGGCGGACGCCGCGGCCGTGCTCGGGATTCCGGAAGGAACGGTCAAGTCCCGCCTCTACTACGCCCGCAAGGCGCTGGCCAAGGAGCTTCTATGACCGAGTGCGAGAGGATTCGCGATCTTCTGCCGTGGTACGTCACCGGAAAGCTGAGCTCCGCAGATACCGCCGCGGTCGCTGCGCACATCCAGTCCTGCGACGCCTGCCGTCAGGAACTGGCCGAGGTCGTGTGGGTGCGGCATACGGTCAGCGCAGAGAGAAGCGAGCTCCCGGCTGTTCGGCAGCGCGTGTGGCGCCGCGTGATGACGCGGGCGGGATTCCGCGACGTAGCGCACGTGGACGTCGGGTCGTTCCTCGTCGGATTCCGGCTCGGCGCGAACGCGCGACGGCCGGGATCGCCGGTTCGCGCCAGCCTTCGCGTCATGGGACGCAACGTCCGCATCGTCGGGTCTCAGCGGAAGGAAGAAGGCGGGACCACGGAGGATTCCGCATGACGAGCGCGCCTGATCTATCCCGCTCATCCGATGCGGCGGCACGGGCCCTCCGCGTCGCTGGCGTGAGCGAGAGCCGCACGGAGGAGCTGAGGACTCGCCTTGGTGCGACGCTCACCACGGCGCGCGCCATGAACCTCGCCGCGGCGTACGAGCAATTGAAGCAAAGCGGCCTCTCCGACGCCGAAGCCGATCGCCTGCTCGTGGATCTCGCGGCAGCCGATCTCTCGGCGCCTCGCGATCACGCCGACGCCGTTGCGGCACTCGTCCGGCGTCTCACGGACCTCGGGGTTTCCCGGCCCCGCGCCGTCGATGCCGCGTCACGAGCCGCGCGCGAGAAGAGCGCCTCCATACTCGCTCTCGTTAGCGAGGCCGAGCAGGCCCTCCTCGCGTGGGTGGGAGCTTCGGAAGCAGCTCCGCGGACAGGAGATCCCGCCTCTCGGGAGTCCCCTGAGAGACGTTCGCAGCTGAATGTGAGCAAGGGAGGAAGCACCATGGCTGATTCCGAGAAACGCAATGGTTCCGTGGGGAACCAAGAAAGGGAACGGGAACGAGAGCGCCTCGAACGAGAGCGCGAGGCCCTCGATCGGGAGCGGGAGAAACTGGATCGCGAGCGAGAGCGAGCGGATCGCGAACGTGAGAAGCTCGATCGAGAGCGCGAGAAGCTCGACCAGTTGCAGGAAGCGCTCGAGGAGAGGCTCGAACGCCAAGAGGATCGCCTGCAAGAGCTTGAAGAGGGACTGGAGGAGCGCATGGAGGCCCTCGACGAAGCCGCGTCAGAACTCGATGACTTCGAGGGCATCGAGGTCGAGGGCATCGAGGGCGTGCGCGAGATGCTCGATGCTGTGACCGACCGGATGCCGGGCATCCTGCGCGGCATCCAGGAGACCCTCTACGCCCCGGAGCGACTGCAGGCCACGGCCAAGGCGTACGCCGGCTTCTACAAGACGCTCACGGAATCAGGAATGTCCGACCACTTGGCCGTGCACCTGACGGAGCGGCACTTCGAGGACCTGCAGCGGCAGATGCAGACGCAGATGGGAGATCGCCGCCCACGCCGCAGGGGACGGCCGGCTCCGGTCC
>CAIMCX010000044.1 GCA_903839615.1 uncultured bacterium | reverse complement strand
GACGGTCATACCGATTGTCAGGACGATTCCGGCGATTCCGGCCATCGTCAGCACGGCGCCGAATGCGATGAGCCCGCCGATGATGATCACCATGTTGATCAGGAGCGCTGCGTTCGCCACGGTGCCCATGCGGCGGTAGAGGACGAACATGTAGATCAAGATGAGGACGAAGCCGATTGCCATCGACATCATGCCGTGGCGAATCGAGTCGCTTCCGAGCGATGCGCCGATGCTCGTCTCCTCCACGATCTGCACCGAGACCGGAAGCGCGCCGGCGCGCAGCACGGCGGCCAGCGTCTTCGACTCTTTCCCGGTCATCTTCCCGCCTGAGATCGTGGTCGAACTCTGGACGTTGCGCCACCCTGAACGCGCCGCAGCAACGATGCTGTCTTGGATGACGGGGTAGCTCTGGACGACGTCGTCGAGCACGATGGCCAGCATCTGCCCCGAGCCGAGCTCCCGGACGACGCTGGCGAACTGCTCGGCCCCGTCCTGGTTGAACGTCAAGGCGACCATCGACTGCCCCAGCGTGGCTGTCTGGCTCGACGTTTTGACCTCCGCGTTGGACAGCGCGGCTCCGGTCAGGAGGACTTCGCGGTCGACCAGGATAGGAATCCCCGTCGTGGTGTAGAGGACTTCTTGGGTGCTCGACGACGGCGTGAGGTCGTCGGTTGGGGACGCACCAACCTGAATCGCGTGGTGGAACTCAAGGACGGCCGTCTGACCGATGAGGCGTCGGGCTTCCTCCGGATCGGACGCGCCGGGCACGTTGACCAGGATGCGGTCCGAGCCGTAGCGCCGGATCTCGGCGTTGGCCAGGCCGTACGTGTCTACGCGGTTCTTCAGGATCTCGATCGTGCGGTTGATCGTGTCCGTCTGCTGATCCGGCGTCATCGCCGAGACGCCCTCTCCTTCAAGGACAAGGCGGACGCCTCCCTGAAGGTCGAGCCCGAGCTTGATGATGTCCTTCACCGGCCGGAACGGAACGGTGATGAGCACGATGCCCGCGACGATGATGGCGAGCATGGAGCCTAGCCGCACCCAGTCGGCGCGCGTCATGCTGTGCTGTGCCATACGGTCTCCCTTGTTACTTGTCGATCTTGCGCACGATGCTCAGCTTGGCCATGCGCAGCTTGGCCCCCTCTTCGAGGAGGAGGACGACGGACGTGTCGCCGATCGAGTCGATCTCGCCGATGATCCCGCCGGCCGTCATCACCTTGTCGCCCCGCTTGAGGCCTGCGAGTAACGTGTTCATCTCGTTCTGGCGCTTCCGCTGCGGTCGAATCAGCATGAAGTAGAAGATGAGGCCGAACGCCACGAGCAGGACGATGAGCGGCAGGTATTGCCCGAAGTCAGTTGCCGCCGTGGTCGACGTCGCTGCCGGGGCCCCGGTCGTCACTTCCTGCCCCAGCGCAACCGCTCCGAAGAGAAGCATCGCCAAACCGCAGACTACGATTGCACGACCCATATGATCACTCCTTGGTGGCGCGTCGGTGGCGCGCTGCCCCTGTCACAACGAACACCACGCCGGCCGCACCGAACACCATCGCCGCCACAACTTCGGCGTGTCCCGAAAGCGCCTTCCCTTCTGCGATAAGCCGCTCCAGAAGGAAGAACACGACCAGCCAGAGTATAGCGTAGAGCCCGGTCAAGATCGACGTTCGCCCGGCAAACGCGGGACGCGTGCCAACCCAGTCGTAGACAACGGATCCGACCGGAAGAACCGTCCACAGAAACGCCAGTGCGTCCGGCCGAGCCAGCGTCCCGAGACCGAAGAGGAGAAGCAGGTGCCCCGGAAGCAGGGGAAGAAGGTTGGCGGCCGGTCTTCCTCCGCCTTGCCGAAAGCGGGATCCCAGCGCGGAGTAGACGAGCGCTGCGAGCGTCGCCGCCGCTGCAACACCCGCCGCCGCGGGGGAGAACCGACCGAAGAGGAGGGCGATGGCGAGGAGCGCAAGCGCGAACGGCATCATCCACAGCGGAAGGGGGGAACTCATCGCAGTCCGGGGACGAGAAGCCCCGCAACCAGGAAAACAAGCGCGAATCCAACGGCGTCGCCAACCGCGGTCAGAAGAAGGCCGGACGACGCGGCCGGATCTCTTCCAAGCGCTCGCAGGGCAAGAGGAATGAGGACGCCGATGATCCCGGCAAGGAGGACGTTGAGAAGCATCGCTACGCCGACCGCCACGCCGAGGAGCGCCTGTCTCTTCCAAACGTAGAGAAGGATGGCGACCGTCCCCCCGAGCAGAATCCCGTTTGCGATCCCGAGCAGGATCTCCTTGACGAGAAGCCGCCCGCCGCGCGTTCGGTCGATCTCACCGAGAGCCATGCCGCGGGTGACGATCGTCGCTGTCTGCATTCCCGATGCGCCTCCCTGACCCGCGACGACACCCATTGCCACGGCAAGCGCCGCCGCCTTGACGATCGATCGTTCGAAAAGCCCGACGACGGTGGCTGCGAGAACGCCGGCCAGAAGTCGGAGGTAGAGCCACGGCAGGCGCAGGCGCAGCGAGTCCCACCAGCTCGTGTCGACTCCCTCCGCGTTCGGAACGCTGGCAAGGTAGTACATGTCCTCCGTCGCTTCGTCGCGAATCACGTCGATCACGTCGTCGACCGTGATCACGCCGAGAAGCCGGCCGTCGCTGTCGAGGACGGGAAGGGCGAAGAAGCCGTACTTGTCGAACAGCCGCGCCACATCTTCGGCGTCCTGATCGACGCGCACAGACACCGCGTCGCGAATCACGAGGTCGCCGAGGCTGCGCTCGGGGCGAGCCAGCGCGATATCGCGCAACGACAAGACTCCCTGGAGATGATTCGCGTCGTCCACTGCATACGCGTAGTACACCGTCCCGGCCGTCTCTTGTCGGTCGCGCAGCACGTCGATCGCTTCTTGCGCCGTCATGGACAAGGAGACAGCGACGACGTCGGGGGTCATGAGTCCCCCGGCCGTGTCCGGCGGGTACGCAAGGAGCTCGGTGAGGAGCTGCGCCTCGCGGGAATTCAGGCGAGACAGGAGTTCCTGCCGCACGTCGCCAGGCAGCTCTTCGAGCAGGTCAACCGCGTCGTCCGGGTCCATGCGAGCGAGGATCGCGCTCGCGACGTGCCGATCGAGCTTGCGAACGAGCCCCGCCGATTCCTCCGGATCCATCTCTGCGAGCGCGTCCGCGGCCGCTCCCGCGAGATACAGGCGATGGAGGAGCTCGGTCGCCTGCTTCTCCGACAGGCTCTCAAGGGTGTCCGCAATGTCCGCCGGGTCGCGAGCCAAGAGCTCGCGGAGGGCCGTCCTCTCGTCCTTCATAGTCTCTCCCGCGCGATTATACGACGGTCGCTCGCTTCTGCGTTGCGGCCCTGGTCGCGCGACGATCCGTCTCCTATCCTCTCGCCGCCATGAACACGAAGACAGGACGCCCGGCTGCTTGCTCCTCGAGCGGAATGGTCGCGACAAGCCAGCCGCTCGCAGTCGAGATCGGCGTCGAGATCCTGCGATCGGGTGGCAATGCGGTTGACGCAGCGATCGCCGCGAACGTCGCCCTCAGCCTAGTCGAGCCGATGAGCTGCGGGCCGGGAGGCGATCTCTTTGCCATCGTGGCTCCCACAGGGTCGGGCCGCCTCGTCGGACTGAACGCAAGCGGCCGGGCGCCACATGGGTTGACCCTCGACGTCTTTCGCAGGCAAGGCTTGGGGCGAGTCCCTCTCTACGGCGCGCTCTCTTGGACCGTCCCTGGCTGTGTCGACGGGTGGGCGATGCTGCACGCGCGTTTCGGACGCACCCCGTGGCGGGAGCTCTTTCAGCCGACGATCGAGGCGGCGCGGCGTGGCTTCCCCGTCACGCCGGTGATCGCCCGCGCGTGGGATGAGGCGTCCTCTCTCCTCGCGAGCGACCCCGGCTCGCGCGCCACGTTCCTTCTCGAAGGCCTCGCACCGCGCGCCGGCGACTCGTTCTCGAATCCGGACCTTGCCGACGTCCTCTCATTCATCGCAGACGATGGCGCCGCCGGCTTCTACCACGGAGAGCCGGCTCGGCTCATCGCGGCTTGCGCAAACTCGCTCGGTTCGCCTCTCTCGCGTGACGACCTCGCGGCCTGCGTCTCCTCATGGGTGGAGCCCGTTGCCCTGCCGTTCCGCGGCGTCGAGGTGTGGGAGCTTCCCCCGAACACCCAGGGCGTGGTCGCACTGGAGATGCTCAATATCCTGTCCCAGTTTGATCTTCGTGCTCTGGAGGCGCGCCCGGTCGACGCCGCTCACGCGTTCGTCGAGACGAAGAAGCTGGCCTATGAAAACCGGGCGCACTTCTATGCCGACCCGGCGTTTCAGACGATTCCTGTGGAGCGGCTTCTGACGCCCGAGCATGGGCGAGCGCAGGCCGCGCGGATCGATCCTGACCACGCCGCCACGCTCGTGTCGGAGAGCGAAGAGCTCCTCGCCTCCGACACGGTGTACATCACGGCGGTGGATCGAGATCGAACCGCCGTCTCGCTCATTCAGAGCATCTACTACGGCTTCGGCTCAGGGATCACGCCGCCGGGCCTTGGATTCGCGATGCAGAATCGCGGCAGCCTCTTCGCGCTCGACCCACGCCATCCGAACACGCTGGCTCCCGGGAAACGGCCGTTTCATACGATCATCCCCGCGATGGTCACGAGGCAAGGCCGACCTGCCTATTCGTTCGGCGTGATGGGCGGCGACATGCAGCCGCAGGGGCACGTTCAGATCCTCTTGAACCTCCTCGTCAACGGCATGGACCCGCAGGAGGCCGGCGACGCGCCACGCATTCGACACGACGGGTCTTCGACGCCGACCGGCGATGCGATGCGCGACGGAGGCGTGGTCCACCTCGAACCGAAGCTCAGCGAGGCGGTCGGCGACGGCCTCCGTCGCAAAGGTCACCGGGTCAAGGTCTCGTCCGAAGGGTACGGCGGCTACCAAGGGATCTGGATCGACTGGGAAGGCGGAGTCCTCCTCGGCGGCTCGGAGTCGCGTAAAGACGGAATGGCCCTCGGCCTGTAGAGTGAGGCGAGATGGCGACGCGCGGAATCCAGGTCTTGCGAGACAAGGGAATCCCATACGATGTCCTTGGCTATCGCTTCGACCGCAAGGGCGCGCGCCTCGCCGCTGACGCCCTCGGACTGGAACACGCCGAGGTGCTGAAGAGCCTCGTCTTCCGCGCCGACGATGGAACCTTCCTCTTCGTCCTCATCGCTGGCGACGGGAGCGTGAGCGAGCGCAAGTTGGGGCGAGTCACCGAGCACAAGCACATCGAACCGGCGGCCCCGCACGACGCCGAACGGGTGACAGGCTACCTCACCGGGGGGATCAGTCCGTTCGGCTCACGGCACGCGCTTCCCGTCATCCTGGACGAGGCGGCGGCGCACCGCGCGGCCCTCGTGATCAACGCGGGCGCCCGAGGCACGCTCGTCCGCATCGCGACTTCCGACCTCATCGCAGCGACCGGCGCTCTGGTGGCCGACATCCGCATCGAGTGAACGCTATCAGGCGCTCAGCTTCTCGAGCTCATCGACCATCCGGGCGATGACGTCGAATCCGCCCTGCCAGAAGGCCTTCGTCCTCACGTCGAAGCCTGCTTCATCGAGGATGACCAGCGGCGCCTTCGATCCGCCGCACTCGAGAAGCTTCCGGTACTTCGGAACGAACGCCTTGGCGTCTCGCTCGAACTCCTGGTACAGGGCGAGGACGAGGAGGTGTCCGAACGTGTAGGCGTAGCAGTAGAAGGGCACGTCGTAGATGTGCGGGATCGACAGCCACTCCCAGCGAAACTCGTCGGCGATGTCTACGCTGGTCCCGAATTGCTCGCGCAGGTTCTCGAGGTACGAGACCGCAATGTCGTCTGCCGTCGGAGATCCCTCCCCCACAAGGCGGTGTGCTTCGCGCTCGAACAG
This sequence comes from uncultured bacterium, assembly GCA_903839615.1. Taxonomy (GTDB): domain Bacteria; phylum Bipolaricaulota; class Bipolaricaulia; order UBA7950; family UBA9294; genus CAIOGO01. The sequence continues at coordinate 313 of CAIMCX010000044.1, read as the reverse complement.
TACGAAGTACGCTTGGCGCAGAATCGAGCTGTAGCAGTCGTCGACGTACTTGGCCAAGAGGTAGCGGCGCAACGCCGGATCGCGATCGGAATCGAGCAGCACGTGCAAGAGAAGCATCTGAGCGAAGTTCGACGCCGTCTCGGCCAGCGGCAGCGAGGAGTGCGCCGTGAGGACCGAGTGCTTGGACGCAAGCAGAGCGTGGACGGCGTGGCCAAGCTCGTGCGCGAGCGTGCTCACGTTCTCGATCCGCTCGTTGTAGTTCACGAGAACCCACGGCGTCTTGTCCGGCACGACCCCGTAGCAGAACGCGCCT
>CAIMCX010000043.1 GCA_903839615.1 uncultured bacterium | reverse complement strand
CTGTCGCGACCACGGCGGTCGAGCCATCGGCTGTCCCGCGGATCCAGTCGGCAACCGCCTCGGCTGCTTCGAACGACCTCGACACCGGATCGCGTGTCATGCCGACGTAGACCGAGAGGGCGGGAAGCGGCCGGCGCCCGAACGCGTCCGCCGCGACGCGCAGGACGCCCTGGAACGTATCGAGCGAGAACTCCGCAGCAAGCAGGCCCGCTGAGTCAGTCCGAACCTCGCTCGTCTCCGGTGCATTCCAGGTCGGAACTCGCCCGAAGGGAGTCTCGGCAACATTCTCACATGAAACGAAGGCACCGCGCACGATCCCGAACGCTTCCCTTCGTCGCGCTGGCGGTGCCGCGGCGTCGAGCGCCGTACGGTTGATTTCGAGTCCTCCGCTGTGGAGAACGCCGAGCGCGAGGACGCGTTCGACACTTCGATCTTCGTAGAGCGCGCGAACGACGCGCGCTTGGAGGGGTCCCGCGAAGGAGAGAGCAGTGTGGGGAAACGAGAGCACGCCGCGTCGACGAACGACGCCTTCCACCACGGAGTCCGAAGTGAGCCACGACGCGATCGTGTCCCTCGCTCCCGACTTCCGGCATTCAGCCAGGTAGTACGGCTTCCAGTCCATCTCCCACCTCGCTCAGGAGGAGGATAGCCGAACCTGGCTCGCGACATGCCGGTCGCAGCCCCTGTGCAGGGTGACCTGGAAAGGAACGAGTGAAGGAGCAAGGCCCCTCCACTCGTTCCGGCACCGGGTGGTGCTAGCTGTCTGTGTCAAGATCGTGCCACACGGCTACGCATGCACCTCTGGCAAGCGTCCCCTCATCGCAGGACACGCGGCCTCTTGAGCCCGGTATTCGACGGCGGCTCTGCGGGGCGCGCTTCCGCCCGCTCCTAGATCCCGAGCTCGCCAAGGCGATGGTCGATGGCACACGAGATGCCGGCTGCCGTCGTCCCCGCAGCCGTGCTCGCGTGGATTCCTCGCCCCACGTCGTTCATGGCCGCTTCCGTCAGTAACGCGAACTGCCACGGATGCGCGCCGCCGCCGAGAGCACTCGCGAGTTGAAGGAGGATCTCCCACGTCTCCCGTTCGAGCGGGCTCCGCGCTGCACGAACCAGTGTCTTCTCGCCCGCGGCTCCGATCACATGGCCTCTCGTCTCGCGCGGCAGCTGCATCGGGAAGACCACGTGCGCACGAGCGGTGGTCGCGGTCTCGATGGCCGAGAACGCGACCAGCGTCTCGACTCCCGGCAAGTGCTGCCGGCCGGCGACCGTCGCCACGGGATCGGCGCCTACTGCCAGCCACGCGCGCGTAGACGTTCTCAGCTCCTCCGTGAACCCGAGCCGCCTCAGCCCAACCGCATTCGCCGTGGCCGGGACAACGAGCAGCCGAGCGCTCTCACTCCGGGCCACGAACTCCGCCACGCTCTCGAGCGCGTTCCGTGAGATCGTCTGCTCTTCCACGACGAGAACGGCCCGTCGCGTCGCGGGCGGCGTTACGAGTCGCGCAACGCCGGCCGGAAGGTCGACGCCGTCGAGCCAGTCAAGGACACCCGCGGCCGACGAGAGTTGATCCAGAAGTTCGGCGAGGGATTCGAGCGGCAGATCGATCTGCGCTCCCGGCACGTCGCCGTCAACGCTGATCACGACGGAGCCGCTTCGCATCGCCTGCCGCAACAGGACGTCGAGCGCCACTTTCTCGTAGTGTCCGCGCGGACCCACGACGAGGATCAGGGTGCCGAGCTCCCGAAGCGCGTCGAGCGTGGCCATCCGCTCCGGCGGAATCTCGATCTGGGGACGCGTCGCATTGACGTCGAATAGCGGAGACCCGGCCTCGAGCTCCGCCGCGATCCGCGCTACAAGCCAACCCTCTTCGCACGTGAGGAGACCCGTCCCGAAGACCACGGCGCTTCCCTTGGCCTTCGCAAGTCGCTGCGACGCCTCGCGAAGGGCCTCCGGCCACGAGACCTCACGCAACGCGCTCCCGCAACGAATCATGGGCGCCGTGATCCTTCCTGCATCCCGGAGCGCGTGCCCGGCATAGCGCCCCCGAGCGCAGAGGACGTTCGTGCGATCCTCCGGGACGATGCGCATGAAGTGGCCATTGTGAGTCAAGACACTCAGGTCACAGCCGAGACCGCACAACGTACAGACGGTCTTCGTCCCTTCGAGATCAAGTGGCACTTGCTTGTCGAGGACCGTCCTGTCATACAGCGCTCCCGTGGGACACGCGTCAACGCACGCGCCGCACGCAACGCAGTCTGAATCCTGCCACGCACGGTTGAACGGCGCTTGGACTTCCGTCTCGATTCCCCGTCCGACGAAGTCGATGGCCGACACACCGCAGACATCCGCGCAGACGCGAAGGCAGCGGCCGCACGACACGCACTTCCCGACCTTCCTCACAATGAACGGATGCCGCTCGTCGCGAAGCGACCGCGGGGCATCCCCCGCATACGCTTCCTGCGACGCTCTGGTGTCCGTCGCGAAGTCACGCAGCAGGCAGTCGTTGAACGCCATGCACCCGCATTCCAGGCATCGCTGCCCAGCCGCGACGGCCTGAGTCGCACTGAGCCCCGTCTCGTACTCGTCGAAGTCCGCAAGCCGCTCGCTGACGGGACGCACCCGTGTGCGGATTCGCGGCGCCGTCGCGGGGTCGCCGATGTCGTGTCGGGTGACCCCGTGCTTGACGTGGACATAGGATGGGACTGACGCTGCAAGCTCTCCTGTCGAGAGCAGCTTGTCGATTGCTTCGGCGGCTCGTCGCCCCGCTGCCACGGCTTCGACAGCGATGCTGGGACCGGTCACGAAGTCTCCGCCCGCAAACACGTTGGCCTTGGACGTGCGCCCGGTCGCTTCGTCGACCGTCGGGCTGCCGCCCTTCGCCAGCGTCACTCCCGTGCCGCCGAGGCACGAGCTGTCGATCGTCTGACCCACCGCGAGCAAGACGGCGTCCGCCTCGACGAGGAACTCCGAACCCTTCACCGGCACGGGCCGGCGGCGGCCGCTCTCATCGGGAGCTCCGAGCTCCATCCGGACGCAACGGACCCCGAGGAATGTCGGGCCGTCCGACACGAACTCCACCGGCTGCGCCAGGAGCTGGAAGCCGACGCCTTCGTCCTCCGCCTCCTTGACCTCATGTTCCAAGGCCGGCATCTCCTCCCGCGTTCGACGGTAGAGGACTGTCACCTCGGCGCCGAGACGCCGCGCGCAACGGGCCGCGTCCATCGCGGTGTTTCCCCCTCCAACCACGGCAACGCGCTTCGGGAGACTCGGAGGGTCTCCTTCGTTGACGCGGCGGAGGAAGTCGGTCCCTTGAATCACGGCGGCATGGGCTTCGCCGGGCAATCCCATCCCGTTCGTGCCCCACGCCCCGAGTCCGAGGAACACGGCGTCGTGTGCCGCCTCAAGCGCCGCAAGCGTCACGTGCTCTCCGAGGCGGACGTTGTTGCGAAACGCGATCCCCATCCGCTGCAGAACGTCGAGCTCTCGGTCGATCACGCTCTGGGGAAGCCGGTACTCGGGGATCCCGTAGCGAAGCATTCCGCCCATGCGCGGCATGACGTCGAAGACCGTGACTTCGTGGCCCCGCCGCCGCAGGAAGTACGCCGCGCTCAGGCCCGCAGGTCCGCCTCCCACGACCGCGATCTTCTTCCCGGTGTCCGGGCCCACATCAGGGATGTAGGAGATCGGGAGGTCGCCGAGGAACCGCTTCATGTGTCGGATCTGGACCGGCTCCTCCGCGACCTCTCGTCGGCAGGCGTCCTCGCACGGCGCCGGGCAAACGCGGCCGAAGGACGCGGGGAGCGGAAGGTATTCGTAGAGCACTCGGAGTGCTTCCTCGAACCGTCCGTTTCCGGCAAGGCTCACATAGGCTTGGCAGTCGGTGTGCGCGGGGCAGGCCTGTTGGCAGGGGCCGACGCAGTCGCCCCAATGGTTCGAGAGCAGGAGCTCGAGCGCCGTCTTGCGCACATCGCGAGCCGCCGGAGCCTCCGTCTCGATGACCATGCCTTCAGTCGCCGGGGTTGAGCACGCCTTCGCGACACCCTTGCCCTGGATCTCGACGACGCAGACGCCGCACGAGTCGAGCGGAGCAAGCCTCTCCTCCGCGCACAGCGCCGGAATCTCAATCCCATGTCTTCGCGCGACGTCGAGGATCGTCTCGCCCGCCACAACGTCGAGCACGCGCCCGTTGATCGTGACCGACATCATTCGCTCACCTTCCCAGTCAAGACGAGAACGGCCCCGAACGGGCAGACCTGACGACAGCGCCCGCACTTCACGCAAACGACTTCGTCGATGACCTGTGCGCCGTCTCCGTCGGCGATCGCCGAAGCCGGACACTGGCGGGCGCAGAGGCCGCAGTTCTTGCACGTCGCGGGATCGATCCGATAGGAGAGAAGCGCTTTGCAGACCCTTGCCGGGCACGCGCGGCCCTCGATGTGCGCCGCGTACTCGTCCGCGAAGTACTTGGCCGTGGTGAGCACAGGGTTCGGAGCCGTCTGGCCGAGACCGCACAACGAGTTCGCCTTGATTTTCTCCCCCAGGTCGACCAGTCGTCCCACGTCTTCCTTCGTGCCCTCCCCAGCGCAGATGCGCTCCAGGATCTCCAACATGCGCTTCGTCCCGATCCGACAGAATGTGCACTTGCCGCAGGATTCCTTCTGGGTGAAGTCGAGGAAGAACCGGGCGACGTCCACCATGCACGTCTCCTGGTCGAGGATGATCATCCCGCCCGAGCCGACGATCGCGCCGGTCGCTTTCAGCGCCTCGTAGTCGACCGGCGTGTCGGCCAGGCTCGCCGGCAGGCAGCCGCCCGAGGGCCCGCCCATCTGAACCGCCTTGAGCTCCCCGCCCTCTTGGATGCCTCCCCCGATATCGAACACGATGTCGTGGATGCTCATTCCCATAGGGATCTCGATCAGCCCACTGTTCGCGATCTTGCCGGCCAGCGCGAACACTTTCGTCCCCTTGCTCTTCTCGGTCCCGAGCGCCGCGAACTTGGCCGCGCCGTGCCGCAGGATCCACGGCACGTTGGCCAAGGTCTCGACGTTGTTGATGCACGTCGGCTTGCCCCACAACCCGGACGACGAAGGGTAGGGAGGCCGGCGCCGCGGCATTCCCCGCCTCCCCTCGATCGACGCGATGAGCGCCGTCTCCTCTCCACAGACGAACGCGCCCGCGCCGGCCTTGATGTGAAGGTCGAACGAGAAGTCCGTGCCGAGGATGTGGTCCCCCAGGAGTCCGGCAGCCCGCGCGTCGCGAATCGAACTCACGAGTCGAGCGATCGCGAGAGGGTATTCGGCACGGACGTAGAGGTAGCCTTCCGACGCCCCGATGGCATACGCCGCGATGACCATGCCCTCGAGGACCCGATGCGGATCCCCCTCAAGGACACTGCGATCCATGAACGCGCCGGGGTCGCCCTCGTCACCGTTGCAGATCATGTACTTCTTCGGGCCCTTCTCCTTCGCGGCGAGGCTCCACTTCATGCCCGTGGGAAAGCCGCCGCCGCCGCGGCCACGAAGTCCCGAGGCGGTGATCTCCGCGATGACCGCGTCGGGCGTCATCTCGCGCAGCGCCTTTTCCAGCGCGCGGTAACCGTCGTTCGCACGGTATTCGTCGATCGACTCGGGGTCGATGCGACCGCAGTTCTCGAGCACGATGCGAACTTGCCGACTGAGGAACCGCTCGGAGTCGACCTCGAGATCCTTGACCGCGCGTCCGGAGACAATGCGCGGCGCGTCTTCCGGCTTCACGTGCCCGTAGCGATCGATGCGCCCGTCCGCGTGGACGACTTCAACGAGAGGCTCGTTGTAGCACATGCCGAGGCAGCCGACGCGCTTGATGGGCAGCCGCAGCCCGGCCGTCTCGACTTCGTGCTGGAGCGCTTCGTAGACTCGCTCCGCGCCTGCCGCCACGCCGCACGTAGCGAGACCGACGCGCAGCTCGCGGATCTTTCTCATCGCGCATCCTTTCGGTACCTCTTCAGAATGGCGGCAATCTCCTTCCTGCCGACGCGTCCGTGCGTCTCGTTGTCGACCATGACCGCGGGGGCAAGGCTGCAACAACCGAGACAGCGAACGCTTTCCAGCGTGAATACCCCGTCGGGCGTCGTCTCGCCGACCTCCACGCCGAGCAGCTCCTTCAGGGTCTCCATGACCTCTTCGGATCCGAGAACGTGGCAGGCCGTTCCCTCGCACACGCGGAGGGTATGGAGGCCTGGCCGCCGCAGCCGGAACTGGGAGTAGAACGTGGCCACTCCGTAGACCGCGCTCGCCGCCGAGTGCGCATGCGCCGCCACCTGCGCGATCCCCTCCTCGGAGAGGTAGCCTTGTTCTTCCTGGACGGACTGCAGGAGAGGGATGATGCTCTCCGGCCTGCGCGGGATCTGGTCCCACGCTTTTCTCGTGGCCTTCGCAGCGGGGAAACAAGCCTCCACCTCGGCCTCCTTTCGCCTGGCCCGGACTGGTTGAGACCCAAGTCTGCAGACGGGCGAGTGAGGCCCGCATGCGCGTCCTGGCGGACAGCGCATTATCCTGGTCCGCGGGGCGCCTCGCAACCCCGGAAACCCAAACCCATTGGGCGTATAATGCACACGGTGCTGCCATGAAGTGCTACGTGGAGTCAGACGGCCGGATCTACCTCGTGCGGCGAGACGGTCTCCTTGACCTGCCGACGCCCGACGAGGTTCCGTTTTCGTTCGACCGCGTCGCCCCCCTCCTCATCGGCGGCGAGGAGACATGGTTCTGCGTCCCTCATCTGACTGAACACCCCAGCCACTGGCCGAGCAAGGACGAGGTCGACGGCCTCTCCGACGTCGCCGCGTCCGTCCGAGTGGCCGTTCATGCCACGATGCCCCGCGTGGTCGTGGAGGGTCTGTGTATCGAGGGCGAGACCCTCCTGTTGGTCAAAGGCAGCCGCGGGCTGAATGACGGCCGTTGGTCGCTGCCCGGAGGGTTCCTTCGCTTCGGCGAGACGCCGGAGGACGGCGTCTTGCGGGAGATCCGAGAGGAGGTTGGCGCCGAGGCGCGTATCCTGAGGTTCGCTGGGGTCCATGGAAGGCTGGGTCAAAAGACCGGCCTCCACTGGATCATGTTGTTCTACCGAACAGCTCTCCTTGGCTCGCCTCGCCCCGACCCTGACGAGATCGCCGAAGCGCGCTACGTGCCGCTCAGCGAAGCGCCTGGGATGCTCCACGACCCTGCCATGGCTGAGGTCGTGCGCCGGGAAGCCGCGGACGGGACGTAGCGTCGCAGCTTCCTCCGACGTTGTGGACCCGGCAACGTCGGAGACAAGCTCCGACCCTACGCGATCGCGGACCTCGCGGACTACAACAGCTGGATGCTGATGCCCAAACGGATGTCGACGCTCCACTCGAGATAGTAGGGTCGATGCTCGAGCGACACTTGGAGCGTGACGTTCGCCGTGCTGAGTGGCGTGAGCACGACGTTCAGCCCGATGTGGTGAACGTCGGTGGGGATACTGGCCCATGTCTCGCGCGAGAACGCATACGTCGCCTTGAGGTTCAGGAACTCCGAAATGATGTAGTCGTACTCCGCGCCCAGGTCGATTCGGTTTGTCACCGACAAGTTCGGCGGCCCCGAGATGCTGCCGTTCACGAGGAGTTGGACGTTTGGCGCCGTGGTGAACGCGTAGTTGAACGCCGCCGTGACAAGGATGTCGTTCGCTCCTCCGGACGGGTCCAGAATCTCGTAGCCTACACCCGCTTTGGCGTCCCAGCCGCAGTAGCGTGTGAAACCCTCGTCTTCAAGCAGAGTCGAGATCCTCGAAAGGTCCAACGCGTCGAGTCCCCCGGGGAGCACGAACCCCGAACTCTCGATGATCTGCTGCACGACGGAGAGCAGGTCAGCGAGGGATGCGTACGTCTGCCGACTGCCGATCTCGTAGGCAAGGATCTGCAGGTCGGCGGCTCGGAGGTGGTCTGTCAAGCGTCCCCGACGCACGAGGTCTTCGTCGATGCGGGTCGCAAGAGCAAGAGGTGTGACGTCGGTGAAACGACCGAGGCCCAGTCCGAGGTTGACCGACATGCCGAGCGATGAGTACGAGGAGGAGCTGCGCGCGCTGGCGCCGGCAAACGCGAATGCATCTCCGTCTGCGGTGAGGTACCGCTTGTAGTTGCCGTCCGCGATCGTCGAGTAGGTCGAGATGCCGAGAAGCGAGATGTCAAGCTGGTTCGCCAGGGACGCGTCGAACCCGTATTCCGCTGTGTCGAAGAGGCGCTTGTAGTCGACCGTGAACCGCCCGGCGTTCACGTCTCGCTCCTTCGAACCGTACGGATCGTTCGTGTACTGATACGAGAATCCCATCATCAGGCTAGACAGGTCGGTCAAAGGGGACCGATAGCTGCACAGCGACACGGCCTCCGCCGCGAGAGCCACGCCGAGAAGCACGACCAAGACAGCGACTCCGCCCCTCATCCGCATCACCTCACCGATCACTGTACGCTCTCAGGGCTGGACCGCCCATCGACTCCTTCCCTCGCGGCGGTGCCTACTGTCCCTTGGACGACATGCACCGGCTGGCCCTCCTCGAAGCGGAATGTCCCACTTGGCGGTAGCGAGGAAACTGCCTCCGCCGCATCGAGGTGAGTCGGGATGAATCGGTTGCTAGGCATCGGGTTATTGGGGCACTATACTTCCAAGCTGTTCAAGCACCTGGGAGGAGGAAGCCGTGACAGAGAAGCCGATGTCCATCATCGTCGGTCCAGACGGGACCCGGTATCAAGGCGAGGATCTGGATTTCGAGATCAAAGCCGAGGGGTGGAGCATCTACTCGCTGTCAGACGGGACGACCCTGCGCGTGCGCGTAGTGGCCCAGAAGATATCGCGAGCCCTAGCGCCAGATGGGACCATGTTTCACAAGGAAGACGGCGAGCCCCTCTACAACGTGCGGTTCCAGACAGTCGTCTCGGCGGCGATTCCAGAGAACATGCTGGCGAAAGGCGCGAAGTGACGACCGCCACCATTCCCGTGATTGCCGTTCAGTTCAACGCCGCCAATGCCCAATATGATTCCGACGATTCGTGCCGTCTGAGCGCCGACGCAGCGGTGCTTGGTAATTCACACGTCGCGCTCACAGGAGCGAGTTACTATGTTGTTGATACAGAAATGAGCACTAGACGATTTTCTGAGGCACGAGGGGTGGAGCGAAACAGGGTTGAAGTGGCAGCCCTTAGGGTCGCTTTGACGGTCAAGATCATGGCCCGCATCCTCGCATACGCTATCAGGCACCCACTTACCGAAGGTATCGTGGATCTTGAGACTGGGGAAGTTGGACCAAGGCTGAATGGACAAGAGACCTAAGCGCATACTCCCCGTCCCGTTCCTGTTGGTCTTGGTGGCGCTTCTGGTGCTACTGCTCCTATGCTTCGGCCCGTGGATTGGCTTTAGCGCGTGTTGGGCAGAGCCAACTGCGGCGCAGAGCAGTTGCCTAACGGCCCTTTCATACGCATGGACATCGATTCTCGGGGCACTTCTCGGGCTACTGCTTGGCAGGACAGCAAACTAACAGCTAGCAAGAACCATATCCATCATCCGCCACTTCTCTCGGCAGCAGTACCGACAGTGGAACTCTATGCCTCTAGCTCGCTCTTGTCGGGAAGATCCAGAGGGATCGTCTGGTTGTACCTTGGAAGCGCCCGCTGAATCCCGCGATAGAATCCATCCCAACTTGTAGCTGCTTTCTCCAAGGCGACGACGGCTGCGAGATGCTCCCGCAGCTTCGGGTGTCCGATGTCGTCTGTTAGCCACTGGTGATGCTTGTGTCTCCGTCGCCCCTTTGCGTCGGGCGGGTTCTTCGCGCGCAATTCGTCAAGGATCGCGGGAGCTAGCCGGGCATACACGAGATCATTGGTCAGCTTTCCCACGTAGGATGGCCGCTTGACAGACTCTGGATCGTAGGGCCATCCTCGCAGACGAAACATCTCCTCATAGAACTCGTCTGGGAATCGCTTGGCCCAAGGCTGGAGTTCCTTGGCAATGAACTTCTCAAGGATCTCTTCAAGTGCCGCACGAGATCGCTGGTACTGATACCCTGTTGCCTCGTCGATCAGTGCGATAATGCCGACGTGCGCAAAGCCACGCATCAGGATGTCGGCTTCCTTGGCTAGCCGCTGTTGTTGTTGCAGAAGTACGCCCCCAGCATCTCTAGCGCGAAGCATCACTTCGCAGACCTTGGGGAGAAGTTCTGCCGCGTAGCCATAGGCTAGATTCCCCTCGCGTCCTCCGCCCTTCTTCGTCCTGAACACGATTGGGGCGCTCGACCGCCTCAAATCCTCATCAATAAAGGGTTCTAGGTTCTTTGCTGCGAGAAATGGCGGCAGTTGTTCGACCGCCATTGCCTTCCCTGCCGCACGCGGAGACCGGCCTAGCGCTCGCAGCATTCCCGCCTGTGTGAGTACGCGAGTCCCGTCATCCAAGACTGCACAAGGCAGCTTCGCGTTTCCGATAGTCAGCACGCCCTCGCTCAATGCCTCTGGGATCTTCCTCTCTGCCATCTACGCCACCCCCAATGCCTTCGCGATCGTGAGCCCGAAGATGTCTGCATTGCGTCGGTTGTTCCAGCGATAACAGAACTCGGCCACGTACTTCCCAAGGTGCCGCGAGCTTACCTTGTGGAACTGCCCAACGATTCCACGCTTCAGCAATGCCCAGAACGACTCGACCGTGTTCGTGCTAGCGTCACCATCGACGTACCAGACTTGGTGATTCACGGTCCTGTGGGGCATGAAGGACGAGATCGCTCCGTACCCGGCGTACTGGTCCGTCATTAGCAGCGACTGACTGGGGTCAACGTTCTTGCGTACCAGAGCCGAGAGGTCATGCGCCTTGAGTTGGTCCTTCTTCGTGACGGTCGCGCGAACCTCTCCATAGTCGCCACGCTCCACCATACCAACGACGGGGGTCTTGTTGGAGCAATGCCCACGATCATGCCGGTTGTCTCCAGGGAACTCACGGCGAGGCTTTCTCGGCCCGATGTATGTCTCGTCCATCTCAACGATGCCAGTAAGAAGTTCGCGATGGTCCTTCTGCGACATGGCCTCTCGGATCTTCATCGAGATGCGCCATGCGGTGTTCCGGTGGACATCAAGATCACGGGCGAGTTGGCGAGAGGAGATTCCCTTCTTGGCGTTGAGGATGAGAGACACCGCGAGAAGCCACTTCTGAAGAGGAAGATGCGTCTGGTGGAAGATCGTGTTCACCGTGACGCTGTAGCTGGTGTTGCAGTTGTTGCAGTGGTGGCGCTGCTCGTTGGCGAGAGGCGTGGACCTGGTTGACCCGCAGTACGGGCACTTCGGCGAACCATTCCAGCGCACCTTCTCCAGATACGAAATGCAGTCCTCTTGCTGCGGGAACCTCTTGAAGATCTCTATGATGTCCATCGAACCTCCCTACCGCGTGATGTGACACAATACTAGCACGCGGGGAGGAGGAAGTCAAGAAGTCTGCTACCGCGAACTGGGACATTCCGCCTCGAAGAGTGACAACTGGCGCACCGTGGCCGATGTCAGTCCCGAGACGCCTACCCCGATCAGACGGACGCCCCGCTCATCCAGCGGGGTGTGGCCACGCAAGAGGTCGACGGCCAACGCCTCGATCAGGCCAGGGGAGTCCGTGCTCACTGGGATCCGGACCTGCCGTGTGATCGTGCGGAAGTCCGGATATCGGATCTTGATGCGCACGGTGCGACAGAGCATCGCTTCGCTGCGCAGCTCGTCCCCCACGAGGCGGGCCAGACGTCGCACCTCGGTCTCGATCTCCTCAACGTGGATCAGATCCACGCCGTAGGTGACCTCACGCGACATCGAGACCGATTCGGATCCGGCTGCGATCGGCGTGTCGTCTTCTCCGCGCGCGAGGGAATGAAGTCGGAAGCCCATCGTGCCGAGCTCGCGAACGAGAAGCTCGACGGGGGCCTGGCGGACGTCGGCGATGCGCAGGAGACCGAGTCCGCGCAGCCGCCGCTCGGTCACATCTCCAACACCCCACATCTTGCCGATTGGAAGCGGATCGAGGACCTCTCGTGCCCGGTCCCCCGGGATGAGCAGGAAGCCGTCGGGCTTCGACAGTTCGGAGCCCATCTTCGCAAGGAAACGGTTCGGCGCCAGGCCGACCGAACAGGTGAGGCCCGTCTCGGTGCGCACCTCGCGCTTCAACGAAGCG
>CAIMCX010000042.1 GCA_903839615.1 uncultured bacterium | reverse complement strand
CCTCGGCGTGGCGACTCTCAGCTCTCGCGGTAGACGATGCGCCCCTTCGTCAGGTCGTACGGCGACATCTCGACAATCACGCGATCGCCTGTCAGGATCCGGATGTAATGCTTACGAATCCGTCCCGAGATATGGCAGAGGATGACATGGCCGTTCGCCAGTTGCACGCGAAACGTCGATCCGGGAAGACTCTCGGTGACCTCACCGCGCTGGCGGATCACGTCTTCCTTCTTGCCACGCGACTCGTTGGTCGCTACCACGCCTTTCGTCACCTCCTCCGTGTCAGGACTTCTGCTCCCTCTCGTGTGACGGCGACGGTGTGCTCGAAATGCACCGACAGCCCCCCCGTCGCCGTGACGACGGTCCACTGGTCATCGCGAACGCACGTAGGCTGGTCATCGACCTTCACCATCGGTTCGATGGCCAGCGTCATGCCCGCTCGCAGACGGACGCCGCGACCCGGCGGACCGTAGTTCGGGATTTGGGGATCTTCGTGCAGATCCCGCCCAATCCCATGTCCCACGTACTCCTTGACCACGTGAAAACCTTGCGACTCAACGTAGGCGCCAATCGCGTGGGAGACGTCGGACAACCGTTTGGCGATTCTAGCTTCTTTGATCCCTTCCCACAAGCTTCGTTCTCCGACTCCGAGCAGGCGTTCCGCCGCCTCGCTCACCGGACCCACGCCCACCGTGGTCGCCATGTCCACGCAAAACCCACTCCGAATCATCCCGATGTCGATTGAAAACAGGTCACCCGCCTTCAGCAACCTCTCCTCATTCGGCACTCCGTGCACCACTTCCTCGTTGAGCGACGTGTTGATCACGCCCGGGAAGCCAGCAAGGCGGTCGAACGCCGACTCGCCCCCGCACGCCGCGATCCGCTCCGCCGCCAGCTGATTGAAGAACGCCGTCGACCGATGGGGACGAACCTCGGCGACAAGCTCCTCAAGGATCCCCGCAAGGAGTCGCCCGTTCTCGCGCATCACGGCCAACTCCTCTTCCGTCTTGATCGAGATCATGCGCCGAGGATTTGCATGATCTCGGCAAAGACCCTGTCGCTGCCGAGTTCTCCGTTCACCGACCGCAGCAGTCCGCGCTTGCGGTAGAAGGCGATGAGGGGAGCCGTCGACTTCTCATACACGTCGTACCGCTTTTCGATCACGGCCGGCCGATCATCGTCCCGCTGATAGAGCTCGCCTCCGCACGCCGCGCACTTCGTGTCGCCGGATGTCAGGTTGAACGTCAGGTTGTAGATGGCTCCGCACACCCGGCACACCCGGCGCGACGTGAGCCGCCGCACAACCTCCTCCCGCGACAGATCGATGCTGACGACCGCATCCAATGGCGTGATTTGCTCGAGTGCTTCAGCTTGGGCCACCGTCCGCGGGAAGCCGTCCAGCAGGAAGCCACTCTTTGCCTGAGCGAACCGCCCCCGAATCATGTCGATGATCAAGGCGTCGGGCACCAGCTCGCCGCGATCCATGTAGCCCTTCGCCCTTTCCCCAAGCGCCGTCTTGCGCGCCACCTCGTCGCGCAGGAGATCGCCGGTCGAGAGGTGGAGGAGTCCCAGCCTCTCCACCACGCGCTTCGCCTGCGTCCCCTTTCCCGCTCCGGGAGGGCCGAGGAACACAACTCGCTTCCCTGCCATCAGCCGCGCCTCCCGAGAAGCCGGCCGGACTTCGTCAGGCTCTCATAGTGTCGCATGACCAGGTGCGCCTCGATCTGCATGATCGTGTCAATCCCGACGCCGACGACGATCAGAAGCGACGTTCCACCAATCAGGAACATGCTCTGCAGGCCGCTTGCCTGGGAGAGGATGTACGGCAGAATGGCAATGGCAGACAGGAACACCGCTCCCACGAGGAGGATGCGGTTCATGATCCCGCTGATGTACTCCGCCGTCGGATCGCCCGGCCGCACGCCGGGGATGAACCCGCCTGCCTCGCGGATGTTCTTTGCCATGTCTGCAGGGTCGAAGACGATCGAGCTATAGAAGTAGGTGAAGAAGAAGATCAACAGCACATAGAGGCCCATGTAGAGCGGGCTCCCCGACGTGATGATATACAGGTATGGCTTCAGGCTCGGAAGCGCCTCGAACAGAGTGATCGGGAGACTCAGGAGCGCTGAAGCGAAGATGATCGGGATGACGCCACCCTGGTTCACGCGCAACGGCAGATGCGACGTGTGGCCGCCGTAGACGCGCCGTCCCATCGTTCGCTTCGCGTACTGAATCTGAATCTTGCGCTGCCCCTGCTGCACCATGGTCATCGCCGCGATGACCACGACGAGCAGCGCGATGAAGGCGATGCCCCAGATTGGGCTCGCCGAGCCGTTGCTGATAGCCGACCACATGGTGTTGATGCTCGACGGGAACCGCGACAGGATGCCGATCATGATCAGCATGCTGATGCCGTTGCCGATGCCGTTCTCCGTGATGCGTTCACCGAGCCACATGAGGAACATCGTCCCCGTGGTCAGCGCCACGATCGTCGTAACGTAGAACAGGATTCCCGCGCCTGCCGTCACCGCACTCCGAATGAGCGTCGTCATGAACGCGCCTTGCAGAATCGCCAGGCCCACCGTGGCCCAGCGCGTGTACGCCGTGATCTTGCGCTGCCCCTCGCGCCCTTGCTGCTGCAGTTCCTTCAGCTTCGGAACGACCGACGTCAACAGGCTGAAGATGATCGACGCGTTAATGTAGGGCGTCACACCAAGCGCGAAGAGCGAGAATTGCTGCAACGCCCCACCGGTGAACATGTTCATGAAGTCGAACACACCGCCGCTGCCGGGGTTGAAGACTCGCACCAGGAGTTCCTTGCTCACACCTGGGACGGTGATGTGAACGCCAAGCCGGAACACGATGATCGCGCCGAGCGTGAACAGGATTCTCTTGCGGAGCTCGGGGACCTTGAAGAGGCTAGTGACTTTTTCCCACATCGCTAGATCACCTCAGCGCGCCCGCCGGCCTCTTCAATCTTGCGCCTTGCTTCCGCTCCGAACCGGTGCGCCTGCACGGTCAGAGGCTTGGAGATCTCGCCGCGTCCGAGAATCTTGACTGGACGGCCGCGGTCATGGATCAGTCGAAGTTCGGTCAGCGCGTCCGGCGTCACGACATCGTTCGCCGAGAAGCGGCTGTCAAGGGTGTCCACATTCACGCAGGCATACACGACCCGCGTGAAATTGTGGAAGCCGCGCTTCGGAACGCGCATCCACAGCGGAGTCTGGCCACCCTCATACCCGAGTCGCGTACTGCCACCGGAGCGCGAGTTCTGTCCCTTCATCCCACGCCCGACCGTGTGGCCGCCGTGACCGGACCCTCCGCCGCGGCCCACTCTCTTGCGTCGATGCGTGCTTCCCGGTGTGGGTCGCAGATCCTCAAGCCGCATGCCCAGCCTCCTCGCCCACCTTGACGCCCCGCAGCTCCTCCACCTCATGCAGGCTGCGCAGGCGGGCCAAGCCATCCAACGCAGCGCGCGACAGGGTCAGGGGATTCGTCGTTCCGATCGACTTTGTCAGAATGTCCTCGATCCCGGCAAGCCGGCAGATGGCGCCGACGGTCGTCCCGGCGATGAGCCCCGTCCCA
This sequence comes from uncultured bacterium, assembly GCA_903839615.1. Classification (GTDB taxonomy): domain Bacteria; phylum Bipolaricaulota; class Bipolaricaulia; order UBA7950; family UBA9294; genus CAIOGO01. Next base: position 26,391 of record CAIMCX010000042.1, on the reverse strand, counting down.
GGGTGAGCCGGCTTCAGCATGACGTTGCCCGCCTTGAACTTGCCCCACGTTTCGTGAGGAATCGTCCCGCCCGTCATGTTCACGGTGACCATGCTCTTCTTCGCGTCTCGAATGGCCTGCTGAATGGCACGCGGAATCTCGGTCGTGCTACCCACCCCGACGCCGACGCGTCCTTTGCGGTCCCCAACCACCATCGTCACGCGGAATCGCAGATTGCGTCCGCCCTTCGTCACCTTGCTGACCCGTCGGATGTCGATGATCTCGTTCTCAAACTCGTCGTGGCTGATCAAAACTCCAACCCTCCCTTCCGACAGGCCTCAGCAAAGGCCGAAACCACACCATGGTAGGGATACCCGCCGCGGTCGAAGACCACTTCCTTGATACCCGCCTGGACCGCCCGCGCAGCCAACGCCGCAGCGATTTTCACCGCAGCATCGCGATTCGGGCCGCTCACGCTGTCGCGGAGCTCGCGATCGAGCGTGGACGCCTGCACGAGCGTCTTCCCGACACTGTCGTCGATCACCTGCGCGTAGAGATGGCTCAAGGTCTTCGTCACGCAGAGGCGAGGCCGCGCGGCCGTTCCGACGATCCGCCGTCGGATGCGGCGGTGCCGCTTCTCCCGCTCGGCCGCTCGGTTCGTCATTCTTGCCATAGTCCAATCCCCCTATGCAGCGCCCTGTCCGCCAAGCTTCCCGGCCTTCTGCACGACGACCTCGTCCTTGTAACGGATACCCTTCCCGTCGTACACGTTGGGCTTGCGCAAGCGCCGGATCTCCGCCGCCACCTGACCCACGTCCCGCTTGTCGGCTCCGCGGAGGATGATCTCCGACGGATTCGGAAGTTCGGCCTCAACCCCCGCTGGCAGCACATACTCCTTCGGCCCCGCATAGCCGAGGTCGAGCGTGATCGTGTTACCCTGCAGACGGGCCCGGTAGCCCAGCCCCTTGATCAAGAGGTGCTTCTGCCAGCGCTCGGCAACTCCCTTGGCCATGTTCGCGAGCAGGCTGCGGTACAGCCCATGGTAGGCACGATACTCCTTGCCTTCCTTGCGGCGTGTCACGTTGACGACGGCGTCTGCGACGACAATCTCCACCATGTCGGGCCGGAACGACTGCGTGAGCCGCCCATGCTTGCCCTCCACCGTGAAGCTTGCTTCGCCGACGGTGACCTTCACGCCAACCGGAACGACAACCGGTACTTTCCCTACTTTCGACATGTCACCATCACCCTACCAGACCTCGCAAAGGACTTCGCCGCCGAGGCCCCGCGCGCACGCGTCCTTGCCGGACAGCACGCCCTGCGACGTCGACACGATGCAAATCCCCATTCCGCCGAGCGGTTGCGGGATTTCATCTCGGCCCACGTAGACGCGCCGGCTTGGCTTGCTGACCAGTCGAATCTCGTTGATCGTGCGGCGCGCCCGATTCCGCTCGCCTCTGTACTTCAGCAAGATCCGAAGCTGCGGCTGCGGTTCTCCCGCGATCTTCTCCACCGCGGAGACGTAGCCTTCCTGGAGCAGGATCTGCGCCACCGCTTCCTTCAATTCGGAATGCGGCATCGTGACGCCGTCGTGGAGCCGCGCGTTTGCGTTGCGGATCCGGGTCAGCATGTCGCCAATCGGATACGGAATCATCATCCCCTCCTACCAGCTCGCCTTCTTGATCCCCGGAATCTCTCCCAGATGGGCGAGCTTGCGGAAGCAGAGCCGACAAATCCCAAAGTCCCGGATGACCGCGTGCGGACGTCCACAGAGGTTGCACCGCGTGTACTTGCGCACGGGGAACTTCGGTGTCCCCTTGCACTTGTTGACCAATGCCTTCCTCGCCATCCTTGCCCCCTAGTCGTTGAACGGGAATCCCAACGCCTTGAGGAGCACGTAGCCCTCGCGGTCGTCGCGTGCGCTCGTCACGATCGTGATGTCCATTCCCTGCGTCTTCACGATCTCGTTGTACTCAATCTCCGGGAACGTCAGCTGTTCGGAGAGGCCCAATGTGTAGTTGCCCCGTCCATCAAACGCCGAAGCAGAGAGGCCGCGGAAGTCGCGGATTCCAGGCAGGACGACGTTGAACAGCTTGTTCAAGAACTCGTACGCCCGCTCGCCTCGCAACGTGACGCGGCACCCGATGGGGTCGCCCAAGACAAGCTTGAAATCGGAGATCGACTTCTTCGCCTTCGTCACGACAGGCCTCTGCCCGGTCATCTTCGCCAGGTTCTGGACGGCCCCTTCGAGCACCTTCGGGTTGTCCTTGTCGCCGACACCCATGTTGACGACAACCTTGACGACTCGCGGAACCTGCATGACGTTTGAGATGCCCAGCTCATCCTTCAGCCGCGGGGCGATCTCCTTCTCGTACTTCTCATGTAGCAGCATCGCTAAAAGGTCTCCCCACACCGACTGCACTTCCTCATCTTCTTGCCATCCACGTCCACGAACCGGACCCGGGACGGCGCATCGCATTCCGGGCAGATTGGGAGCACGTTCGACATATGGATCGCGCCCTCACGCTTCACGATGCCCGGCTGCCGCAGGGTCTGCGTCGCCCGCTGGTGCTTCGTGACCATGTTGACGTTCTCGACGACGATCCTGTCCTTCTCCGGAATCGTCACGAGGACACGGCCGATCTTCCCGCGGTCGTCACCGGACAGAACTTGAACGCGGTCTCCCTTGCGCACGCTCTTCATGCCTGCCTCCTAGAGAACCTCGGGCGCCAGCGAGATGATCCGCATCATCTTCTTGTCGCGCAGCTCACGAGCCACCGGACCGAACACGCGAGTCCCAATGGGCTCCCCCTGGGCATTGATCAGCACGATCGCGTTGTCATCGAAACGGATGTACGTCCCGTCCTCGCGCCGGTAGGCACTTCGGGTCCGAACGATCACCCCGCGGACGATTTGCCCCTTCTCAATGTCGCTTGTCGGAAGCCGCTTTCGGACGGATCCCACGACGATGTCTCCAATCTCACCGACGCGCCGATTCGACGGGCCGAGGATGTTGAAGCAGCGAACGAGCTTCGCTCCGGAGTTGTCCGCCACCTTCACCATCGTCTGCATCTGAATCATGTCAGCCCTCCGCCTTCTCGACGACATCCACCAGCCGCCACCGCTTCGTACGGCTCAGCGGCCTGCACTCCTCGATCCGCACGAGATCGCCGACCTTGGCCTCTTGCTGCGGGTCGTGCGCGTGGAACTTGGCGTGCTGCGTGACATGCTTCCGATATAGCGGATGAAGGCGATGCTCTTCGACCCGAACGACGATCGTCTGCGTCATCCGGTCACTCACGACGCGACCGGTCTTCGTTTTCTTCATCGTCGTTCCTCCTGCTCCTGCGTCTTCTCCGCCGAGATGGTCAAGACCCGCGCGACGTCCTGGCGCGCCTTCTTCAGCCCGGCCGTATTTGCGAGCTGCCCGGTCGCTCGCTGGAAGCGAAGGTTGAACAGCTTGCGCTTCAGTTCCCCCGTCTGGCGCTCGAGCTCGTCGAGCGGCATCTCGCGCAGCTTCTCGGCCTTCATACCTCGCCTCCCAGAATCGTTCTCCGCTTCAGACGAGTGCGAACAGGAAGCTTGTTTCCCACGAGATAGTGCACGCGCTTCGCCTGTTCCTCCGTGACTCCTGAGATCTCAAACAAGACGCTGCCTGGCTTCACCACCGCGACCCAGTGGTCCACCGGACCCTTCCCTTTGCCCATTCGGGCCTCCGCGGGGTGCTTCGTGATCGGCTTGTCGGGGAAGATGCGGATCCACAACCGCGCCCCGCGCTGCGTCGTGCGGGCGATCGTCGTTCGGCAGGCCTCAATCTGAGCCTGAGTGATCCATGATGCCTCTAGCGTCTGGATTCCGAAATCTCCAAATGCAATCTGGTTGCCGCGCGTCGCCTTGCCGGCCTTGCGGCCGCGGTGCATCTTGCGGTACTTGGTTCGCTTCGGGAAAAGGAGTGGCACCCTACTTCACCTCGTCTCGGTGGGCGCGAGGCGAGCGTTCGCCGCGGAACACCCACGCCTTGACGCCGATATTGCCGTACTTCGTTCGCGCCTCGACGAGTCCGTAGTCGATGTCCGCCCGGAGCGTCTGAAGCGGGATGCGTCCCTCTTTCATCGTGATCGAACGCGCAATGTCGGTCCCGCCGAGACGTCCGCTGACCTTGATCTTCACGCCCTCGGCTCCGGCGCCCATCACGCGACGGATGGCTTCTTTCATCGTCCGTGCGGGAGCGGTTCGATTCTCGATCTGGAGCGCCACATCCTGCGCGACCAGGCGGGCCTCGAGATCGGGCCGCTCAATCTCCTGGATCGAGACCTTGACGTTACGGCCGGTGAGATGCTCCAGCGCTTGCTGCAGAAGCTCAATCTCGCTGCCACCTCGTCCAATGATGATTCCCGGACGCGCCGAGCGAATGACGATCGAGACACGATCTTCCTTCGACCGTTCGATGTTGATTTCTGCAACCGCCGCTCTTCGGTACCGGTCCTGGACCAGATCGCGAATGTGCTTGTCTTCGGCGATGTACTCGGGAGCCAGCTTCGGGTTGTACCAGTTCGACACCCACTTCCGCGTGACTCCGACCCGGAATCCTATCGGATGGATCTTCTGGCCCATTACGCACGCTCCCTATCGCCGACGACGATCGTGACGTGACTCGTGTGGTGCCGGACGACATCGGCACGACCGTACGCACGAGGCTGCATTCGTCGCAGAGACTTGCCCATGTCGACCGTGGCTCGAACGACAAACAGGCTGTCGACGTCCACGTCATACCGGTTCTCCGCGTTGGCGATCGCCGACTCGAGAGTCTTCCGAATGGGCAATCCAGCCTTCTTACTCGTGAGCCTCACGATCTTGAGCGCCTCGTTCACGTCCTTGCCACGAATCGCGTCGATCACGAGTCGCGCCTTCCGCGGCGACATGCGAACGTGGCGCGCAATAGCCCGTGCTTCCATTGTCTCTCCCTACGTCAGGCCCGCGGCCTTCTTCTTCTTCATCCCGCCGTGCGAGCGGAAGGTCCGCGTCGGCGCGAACTCCCCGAGCTTGTGCCCCACCATGTTCTCTACGACAGAGACCGGAAGGTGAACCTTTCCGTTGTGCACCTTGATGATGAGACCAACCATTTCGGGCGTCACCATCGACGATCGCGACCACGTCTTGATCTCTCTCGGGTCTCCCCGCTTCGCGCGCTGCACCTTTTCGAGAAGGCTGTCGCTGACGAAGGGACCCTTCTTCGTTGATCTCCCCATCGGGGCCTCCCCTACCGCCGACCTTCGCCGGCATGGCGCACGATCAGCGAGTTGCTCTTCTTCTTCGGCTTGCGGGTCCGGCCTCCCTTGGCCGTCTTCCCCGTCGGCGACACCTTCGGCCCACCGACGTGCCCGCGGCCTTCGCCGCCGCCATGCGGATGGTCCACTGGGTTCATCGCCGTGCCACGCACTTCAGGCTTCCACCCTAGGTGCCGCATGCGTCCCGCGCTGCCATGCTTCACGTTCTTGTGATCGGGGTTCGACACCTCGCCCACCGTCGCCCGGCAATCGAGCCGAAAGAGCCGCACCTCTCCCGACGGGAGCCGGATGTGAGCTCGATCGCCTTCCTTGCCGATCAGTTTGGCCGACGTTCCCGCGGATCGGGCAATCGCTCCGCCGCTGCGCGGGTAGAACTCGAGGTTATGGATCGTCGATCCGAGCGGGATCTTCGCCAGCGGAAGCGAATTGCCCACCGAGACTTCGGCGTTCTCTCCCGCTTCGACGACGGCGCCGATCGGCAACTCCACCGGCGCGATGATGTACCGCTTCTCCCCGTCGGCGTAGTTGAGCAATGTGATCCACGCCGACCGGTTCGGATCGTACTCCCGCGTCACAACGCGAGCCGGGATGCCATCCTTGTCTCGCGCAAAGTCGATCACCCGGTACTGCCGCTTGTGTCCACCCCCGCGCCACCGCGCCGTGATGTGACCCTGGCTGTTTCGCCCCGCCTTCTTCGGCTTCGGGCGCAGGAGGTTCTTTTCGGGAGCGACCTGCGACAGTTCGGAGTAATCCGGAAGCTCCGCGTGCCGTCGCCCGGGCGTTGTGGGTTTGTATCGTTTCAGCGCCATCTCTCCCTAGCCTCCCATCATCTCGATGCGGTCGCCCGGCGCAAGCCGCACGGTCGCCTTCCGCCACCGAGCGGTGTGCCCGTGAAGCTGGTTCAACCGCTCCCGACGCGGCTTCCCGGGAACGTTGGCCGTCCACACCCTCTCGACCTTGACCTTGAAAAGCTCCTCAACGGCCTTGCGGATCTCAATTTTGTTCGCACCGAGGGCGACGCGAAACGCGTACTTCCGCTCTTCGGCCTTGCGCACCGTATCCTCCGTGACCAAAGGCTCGAGGATGACGTCCTCCGCGTGCGTAAGCTTCGGCATGTCTAGAACCTCCCTCGCAGCTCTTCGACCGCCCCGGTCGTCATGACGAGGTAATCGTGCCGCAGGACGTCATACACGTTGACCCCGCAACCGGCGATGCACTTCACATACGGAAGATTCGTGAACGATTTCTTGACGGCTCGGCCGTACTCCGACGAGCCGACAACGACGAGGACGCTTCCCGCGACGCCGAGGCGAGCGAGAAGAGCGATGGCCCCCTTCGTCTTCGGTTCCTCAAATCCGATCCGGTCAATGAGGACCACTCGACCTTCTTGAGCTCGATCTGATAGAGCCGAAACGAGCGCTCCGGCGCGCATCTTCTTCGTCAGGTTCATCGCGTACGAACGCGGCTTCGGTCCGAATGTAGTCCCACCGCCGACCCACAACGGAGAACGCCGTGAACCCTGTCGCGCTCGCCCGGTGCCCTTCTGGCGCCATGGCTTGCGGCCTCCTCCTCTCACCTCGCCGCGCGTCTTCGTCGAACTCGTGCCCTGACGGCGATTCGCCATCTGCACACGGACCATGCGGTAGAGGAGGTCCTTGTTGATTTCCCCGCCAAACAACCGTTCGTCAAGGGCGACGGTCTGCGGACCGGCTCCCTCGGCGAACGAGTAGACCTTTGCTTCAACCATTGCGCTTCCCCAGTTCCAGAAGAGCCCCGCGGCTGCCGGGAGTCGCCCCTTTAAGAATGAGCAAGTTCTTCTCAGCGTCGACCTTCACGACGCGCAGCCCGCGCACCGTGACGCGCCGATTGCCCATGTGCCCCGGCATCTTCCGCCCCTTGATGACACGACCTGGCTCCACGTGGCAGCCGATCGACCCCGGCCGCCGGTGGAACTTGGATCCGTGAGCGTCTGGTCCCCCGCTGAAGTTCCAGCGCTTCATGACGCCTTGGAACCCGAGCCCGCGGCTCGTCCCGCACACGTCCACCTTGTCGCCCTCTGCGAAGGTTCCCACACCGATCGTGTCGCCGACCTTGTACTCGCCGATGTTATCAACGCGAATCTCAAACAGGTGGCGATGTGTCGCGACGCCGGCCTTTCTGAAATGCCCGGCCACCGGCCGCGAGACCTTCGACTCCTTCACCGCGTCGTACCCAAGCTGGAGGGCGTCGTAGCCGTCGACGTCCTTCGTCTTGATCTGGACAACGGTGCATGGCTGCGTCTCGATGACCGTCACGCCGACCGCGCGGTCATCGATGAACACCTGCGCCATGCCGATCTTCTTGCCGAGAAGCGTTCGAGCCATGCGTCGCCTACCTCCGTATCTAGAGCTTGATCTCGATGTCGATGCCCGTGGGAAGCTCGATATCCATCAACGCGTTGATCGTCTCGGAAGTGGGCTCTTTGATGTCCAGAAGGCGCGTGTGGATGCGTCGTTCGAAGTGCTCCATCGACCGCTTGTCGATGTGCGGAGACCGCAGCACCGTGTAGACGCGGCGCTCCGTGGGAAGCGGGATCGGTCCCGCAATCTTCGCCCTCGTCTCCTTCGCCGACTCCACGATCTTCCGAACCGAGCTGTCGACGAGCTCGTGATCGTATCCCCGCAGCTTGATCCGGATCTTCTCTCTCGCCATGTCAGTACCCTCTGCTCTTAACGATCTTCTCCCGGAGTCCCTCCGGGACAATCTCATAGCGAGCCACTCGCAGCGAGTAGGTCGCCCTTCCCTGGGTCAGGGAGCGCAGCCGCGTCGCATACCCGAACGTCTCGCCGAGCGGGATGCAGACCATGAGGATCTGCACTGTCTCCAGCGACCGTAGCATCCGGATCTCTCCGCGCCTGCGCGCCAGGTCCTCCATCACTTCACCCAGGTACTCGGCGGGCGTGATGACTTCTCCCTCCATGATCGGTTCGAGAAGCTCAAACACACCCGCGCTATACGCCTTGTGCAGCGCGGCCGACGCCGCAGCACGAAACGCAAGCTCGGACGAGTCTACCGGATGAAAAGATCCACCGATAACGGTGGCTCCGATGTCGGCCAGAGGATATCCCGCTAGTGGACCGTTTGTCAACGTGCTGCGCAGAGCGCTTTCGATGGCCTCCGCATACACCTTCGGGATCTCCTGTGGTGAGGCCTGCAGTGCAAATGTGATACCGCTTTCCCGCGGCAGCGGCTCGAGGCGGAGGACGACGTGGGCGAACTGCCCGCGTCCAGCCGCCTGCCGCGCGAAGCGATCCTCAACCACCACTGGATCGCGCAGTGTCTCGCGGTACGCCACCTGAGGCGTGCCCACGCTCGCACGCAAACGCAGTTCCTCGCGCAGGCGCCGCACAAGTACGTCCAGATGCAGCTCGCCCATCCCCCCAATGATGATCTGGTCCGTCGTCTCATCGACGCGAACGTGGAACGTCGGGTCTTCTTCCGCGAGCTTAGTGAGTCCCTCCATCAATTCCCCGCGTTCCGCTTCGGTGCGCGGCTCCACGGCTGCAAAGACGACGGGCTCGGGGAACTCGATCTTCTCCAGAAGGATGGGAGCGCTCTTGTCGCACAGCGTGTCCCCGGTCGAGACATCCTGAGATCCCACCATGGCTACGATGTCGCCGGCCGAGGCCTCCTCCAGAGCCAACCTGTGGTTCGCGTGCATCCGGAAGAGCTTCGTGACGCGCAGGCCCTTTCCTGTAGATGCGTTGAACGCGTGCCCACCTGCTTTCAGGGTCCCAGAGTAGATGCGAACGTAGACGAGACGGCCGGCGTATGCATCGGACGTCACCTTGAACGCGAGCCCACAGAACGGCGCCTCCGGATCCGCCGGTCGCTCTTCCTTCCCGTCCACGCTGCGAACGGGCGGCACATCGAGCGGTGACGGCAGGTAGCGGACGACTGCGTCGAGTAGTGATTGCACGCCGATGTTCTGGAACGCGGATCCCCCGACCACTGGGATCAGGCCGTGGCCGATGCACCCCCGCCGCAGGCCAGCGTGGAAGTCCTCCGGCCGCACGTCGCGGCCATCCAGGAATGCCTCCATCACTCGGTCATCGAATTCAGCAACGCGTTCAATCGCTTGTTCGCGGTAGAGATCGACCTGGTCGTGAAGCGCCTCCGGCACGGGCTCACGCGTCATCACGGACCCCCGCCGCTCGCTGTCCCACACGACAAGCTCGCGCGACAGGAGATCGACAACCCCTATGAGTTTTCGATCCGCGTCGCGGTAGGGAAACGAGAGCGGAACTGTCCGCACACCCAGCCGCGCCTCGATCATCTCAAGCGTGCCCGTGTAGCTCGACTCGGCGCGGTCGAGCTTGTTGACGAAGGCGATGCGTGGGATCTTGTACCGATCGGCCTGGCGCCACACGGTCTCGGACTGCGACTCCACCATTTCCACACCGGAGAAGAGCACCACGGCACCATCGAGAACGCGCAGGCTGCGCTCGACCTCGGCCGTGAAATCTACGTGACCGGGCGTGTCGATGATGTTGATCCGGCAGTCGAGCCACGGGCACGTCGTTGCCGCTGCGGTGATCGTGATGCCGCGCTCACGCTCCTGGGCCATCCAGTCCATCTCGGTGTCACCCTCATGGACTTCGCCCATCTTGTGGATCTGACCCGTGTAGAAAAGAATGCGCTCCGTCGTGGTCGTCTTCCCGGCGTCGATGTGCGCCATGATGCCGATATTGCGCACTCTGTCGAGATCGGACGCACGCGGAGGCAAACAGGTTCCTTTCCGTGACTCCGGGCGAGGCCGAGCCCACCTACCAGCGGTAGTGCGCGAAGGCCTTGTTCGCCTCGGCCATTCGGTGCGCATCCAGCCGCTTGGTATAGGCTTTGCCTTCCTTACGCGAGGCGTCGACGATCTCCGCTGCAAGTCGCTCGGCCATCGAGTGCTCCCCGCGCTCGCGCGACGCCGCCACCAGCCAGCGCAGTGCCAGCGCGATCTGTCGATCGGCCGGGACTTCGTACGGGACCTGGTAGTTCGCACCACCCACTCGACGAGTACGGACCTCGAGCCGCGGAGAGCAGTTGGCGACCGCCTCGTTGAACACATCAAGCGCCGGTGAGCCGCTGCGGGACTCGGCGAGCTGGAGCGCCCCATAGACGATGCTCTCGGCGGTCGGCTTCTTGCCTTCCTGCATGATGTAGTTAATCAGCTTCGCCAGGAGCTTGCTGTTGTGGCGAATGTCGGGCTTGACGTCACGACCGGGGATCTTCATGCTCGTCTCCTCACTACTGCTTCTTGGCACCATACTTCGATCGCCCCTGATGCCGCGCCGTCACGCCTTCCGAGTCCAGGGTGCCACGAATGATGTGATACCGAACCCCCGGCAGATCCTTGACGCGCCCGCCTCGCACCAACACCATCGAGTGCTCCTGCAAGTTGTGCCCCTCGCCCCCGATGTAGGCGGTGACTTCCTTCCCGTTGCTCAGTCGGACGCGGGCCACCTTTCGCAGCGCCGAGTTCGGTTTCTTCGGCGTGCGGGTGTAGACACGCGTGCACACACCACGCTTCTGCGGGCACGTACTGAGCTGCGGAGCCTTGCTCTTCTTCGTCTTGGGCTTCCGCCCGAGTCGGATCAGCTGGTTGATCGTTGGCATCTTCACTCCCTGACTAGGATGGCGCCGATTATAGGTCGCCTCTCGGACGCCTTCAAGGCTCCGTCGATTCCGGATTTCCGTCCGAGGCCTCGCTTCCCGCTTCCGGAGCGTCGGCCGCGACCCCCGCGCTCACAAGGGCGCGGAATCCTGTACCAGATGGAATCCTTTTCCCCACGATGATGCTTGGCTTGAGCCCTTCGAGTTCGTCGATCTCTCCCCTCAATGCCGCCTCTGCAAGGACTTTCGTCGTGCGCTGGAATGACGCCGCGGACAGCCAGCCCTTCGTGGTGAGCGCCGCCTTGGAAATCCGCAGGAGCTCGCGTTCTCCGTCGGGGAGCCTCCGAGAAGAGACCGGAACCTCCAATGTCTCGTCGTCCCGCGTCACGCGGATGACCTCCAGCTTCGCCTTTCGTGCGCCCGCGAGAATGGGCTCAGACAGTGGGTCACCCGTCCGGGCCACAAGGCGATCGCCGTCTGCGACGTCCTCGCAGAGCGGAAGGCCAAGCGCATCGGCGCGAGCCTTGTCGGCCTCCTCATTCCACGCCGCCAGGCTCCGAATCTCCACCCGGAACTCCTCGAGGGTGACCAGATCGCCAAGCAGGAATCGAGAGTCGCCTCGATCCATGATGCGGATGTTGTTCAGGATCTGGCGGATGATCACCTCAAGGTGCTTGTCGTTGATGTCGACGCCCTGCTGGCGGTACACCTTGTGGATCTCGGTCATGAGGTACTGACGCGCCTTCTGCACTCCTGCCGCTTCGAGCACGGTGTGCGGGGCGACGATTCCCTTCGTGAGGAGGTCTCCCTCCTCGACCTTGTCGCCGACGCGAGCCGTCACGGCTTTGTCAATCGTGATCGTGCTCTTCGGCTCCACGCGGACCCGCACGAGCTTACCCTCTTTCTCAATCGACTCGACTCGGACGTGGCCGGCGTGCTGAATCTCCAAGCGCACAATCTGCTCGCCGGCGCGCACGCCCTCGCCGTGCCCTTTCAGAGCCGAGATGTCTCCCGTCAGCGGAATCCGCAGCCCGCCACCATCCGGGTTGTAGACAACGATCCGGTCGTCGAGCACGACGACCTTCCCCTCGGCGTCCGCTGCGACAAAGATCGGCTTGGACCGAGAGGTCACGGCCTTCCCCGCCTCGACCGTCTCTCCCGGCTCCACGAGGAGCCGGCCGCCATACGGGATCTCGTATTCGGCCATGTCATCGGGTCCGAAGACGAGGCGGAACACGCGATCGTTTTCCTCCGACAGCTGCACCTTCGCCTTCCGTGACGCGACAATCGGCTCGGTGTTGAACCGATCCGTCAAAGCGTCTTGGGCCGCCACGACGTCCCCGGACTTTACTTTGACGCTTGCCCCCTGAGGGATGGCGTAGGAGCGGTCGCCGTTCGCGGTGTCGATCACGAGCATCTCCTGGCTGCCTCCCCTCCCCTGGAGGATGTAGACCTCTCCCTTGCATGGGCTCTTGGCGCGGATCAGGTCTCCGATCGCGATCTCGTCCCCTTCCTTGGCGCTGACGAGCGTGGCCGGAAGGAGGATGTCCCGCGGCTCCCCGGTGATCTCTACCTGGTCGTGTCCCGTCTCTGTCGACACGATGCTGGTCACGAAGCCGTCAAGCGGCGAGATCCCCGCTTCGCTCTCCTTGGTCGTCTTCCGTGCCTCAAAGAGTCCCTCGGCGCGGGGCAACCCCTGCGTGATATCCTCTCCGGCCACGCCGCCCAGGTGGAATGTGCGCATTGTTAGCTGGGTTCCCGGCTCGCCAACGGACTGTGCCGCGATGACGCCTACCGCAGTCCCCAACTCCACCGGCCGGTGGTTGCTCATGTCAAAGCCGTAGCAGAGCTGGCATACGCCGTTCGTCGTCTCGCACGTCATCGCGGATCGGATCTCGACGCGAGGCCGTACGCGGATTTTCTTGACCTTCGCCGCGCGGAGGGTTTCGACAAGGCGCTCGGTGATGAGTTCGTCGAGCCGTACGAGGACGCGCCCCGTCTTCGGGTCTCTCACGTCCTGCATACTCTTCGTCCCAATGGCGCGCTCGCGCTCCGCCGCACTGGAAGTCGAAAGCTCGCACTCGATCTGTCCGATCAGCGTCGCCATCTCGCGCGAGATCCATTGGTTGGCGTCGACAACGATGTCTCCGCTCGCCGGATCAACGACGGAGCGCGCCGTCACGCGCCCATAGATGCGCTCCTCGATCGCTTCCATGATCTCGGTCTTGCTGAACCGGAACGGGTCGATGTCCACACCCTGAGTCGTTCCGCAATCGAGCTCGCGGACGATCGTGTCGGACGACGCATCGACGAGCCGTCGCGTGAGGTAGCCGGAGTCGGCCGTCTTGAGAGCCGTATCGGCTGCGCCCTTTCGTCCGCCGTGGGTGGAGATGAAGTACTCCATCATGTCCAACCCCTCACGGAAATTGGAGATGACCGGCCGCTCGATGATCTCTCCTGATGGACCCGCCATCGGTCCGCGCATCCCGCACAATTGCTTCACCTGATCCGGGCCGCCGCGCGCGCCGGACGTAACCATCCCGTACACCGGATTGAAGAGGTGACTCCGAAGGTTGTCCATCGTCGCGCGTTCGACGTCGTCGACGGTACGGCGCCAAATCCGGATCACCGCGTCGCGGCGCTCGTCCTCGGTCGAGAGCCCCATCTTGAACATGGTCTCGATGCGCAGCACGGCCGCCTGGGACTCACGAACGATGCCCGTCTTCTCTTCCGGAATTAGACAGTCCTTGAGCGAGATCGTCAGGCCGGCGTACGTCGCGAACTTGAACCCAAGGTCCTTCAGATCGTCGAGGACCTCCGCGGTCCTCTCCCACCCGAATTCGTGGAACGAGCGCATGACGATCTTCTTGACCGTCTTGCGGTCGATGACGCGCCCGTAGTCGCGAATCGGCTCGGGCAAGACGCGGTTCACCTCGGCCCGGCCAAGCGTCGTCTCCACGACCTTCCCGTCGATTCGGATCTTCACCTGGCTGTGGAGGTCCAACACTCCCGTCTCGAACGCCCTTCGCGCCTCATCGATGTCGCGGAACGCGCGGCCTCGTCCCTTGCCCTCCGGATCTTCCTGCGTCAAGTAGTAGAAGGCAAAGATCGGGTCCTGCGTCGGCAGAGTGATCGGCTCCCCGCTGGCCGGATTGAGGATGTTGCGCGGCGCCGCCATCAGTTCTCGCGCCTCGCGGATTGCTTCCGGAGATAGAGGCAGGTGCACCGACATGGTGTCCCCGTCAAAGTCCGCGTTGTACGGCGGGCACACGAGCGGGTGCACGTGAATCGCCTCACCGTCGACGAGAATCGGCTCGAACGCCTGCATCGACAGTCGGTGCAGCGTCGGGGCGCGATTCAGGAGAACGGGGTGCTTCTTGACCAGCTTGTCAAGGATGTCCCACACCTCGGGCATCTCGCCCATCAGGGCACGATTCTTGATCTCATCGAAGTCGGAGAACGTGGTCGTCTCGAGGTAGTGGAGGATGAACGGCTTGAACAGCTCGAGCGCCATCTTCTTTGGAATCCCGCACTGCGCGAGCTTCAGCTTCGGGTCGACAACGATGACAGCACGGCCCGAGTAGTCGACGCGGCGCCCAAGCAGGTTGCGGCGAAGGCGCCCGTGCTTGCCGTGGATTCGCTCTGACAGGGACTTGAGGGGTCGGTTGTCGCGGCCGCGAATCGGGCTCTCCTTCTTCTCGTTGTGAATCAGGGCGTCAACTGCCTCCTGAAGCATGCGCCGCTCGTTCCGCAGAATGACCTCCGGAGCGCCCATGTCGACGAGCTTCTTCAGCCGGTTGTTGCGGTTGATGATTCGCCGATAGAGGTCATTCAGGTCGGTCGTGGCGAACTTGCCGCCCTCGAGCTGGATCATCGGCCGGAGAGCGGGAGGAAGCACGGGAATGACGTCGAGGATCATGTCCTGCGCGTTGTTCCCCGACCGGCGCAGTTGATCGACGACCTCCAGACGCTTCGACAGCCGTCGCTGGTTGCCGATGCCCGTCTCCGTCCGCAACTCCTCGACCAGCGATGCGTACAGCTCCTCGATGTCGAGCGACTCGAGAATGCCCTTGATTCCGGCGGCCCCCGTCTCGGCGGCAAAGCCATCCGGATAGACGCGCTCGTAGGCCCTCTTCTCGAGGTACGTGAGCTGGTCGCCGAGGGCGAGTGGGATGCTCCGGTCCTTGATTCGAGTGACGATGAACGCCAGGCTGTCGAGAACCTCGCGATCGAGTACTTGCCCGGTGACCGCGCCGTAGCGGTCGACCAGCATGTCGTACGCCGTCTTGGAGCAGATCTCGCCTACCGGGCGCTCGGCGATGACGGTGTCGGCTTCCACGTCGTCGCCGTCTTCCAGCATTACCTCGGCGTCGCCGACCATCGGGTATTCCTGTCCCCCTATGATGACGGAGCGAATGCGCTCGCCGTTCGTCAGCTGACGCTCCTCGATCGTGACGCGCCCGCCTTCCTCGGCCAGGACCCGCGGCGCTTCGTCGATGTAGTAGGCAGGCTCGACCTCGAATGACAGGGCTTGCGACAGGATCCCGACCTCCGACGCGTACAACGACTCGCCCGGGCGAACGTCCTTGCTATCCGAGGTCGTGACGATGTACAGCGCCTGCTCAAGCGGCTCCGTCTCGTAGTACGCAATGCGCTGGAGATCGCGCCTCTTCAGGCCGAGGAGTCGACTGAGGAGACTCGAGACACCCTTGAGGAACCAGAAGTGAACGACGGGGCTTGCAAGCTGGATGTGCCCCATGTTGACACGACGAACAGACGAGTCGGTCACGAGGACATGGCACTTTTCGCACGTGATGCCCTCGTACTTCTTGCCCTTATACTTGCCACAGGCACACTCGTAGTCGTTGTCCGGTCCGAAGATCTCTTCGGCATAGAGTCCGCCCCGCTCTGCGCGATGGGTACGGTAGTTGATCGTCTCGGACTCCGTGATCTCTCCGTGCGACCAGCCAAGGATCACCGACGGCGGAGCCAGTTGGAGCTTTATGCGACGAATGTCATCGCCGGAAATCACTCGCCTCACCTCTCCTTGATTCCTACCAGGTGTCGGACTCCTGTCCTACGCCGACCCTAGTCATCTGCCACGGACATCGGCCCTTTTGTGTTCGCCCGCGACGCGGTGTCGCTCTTCGTCTTTCGGTAGTCCGTGGAGTAGTAGCCTTTTCCCTTGTAGATCACGCCGATTCGCGGGAGGAGCAGCGTCGTCTTCGTGCTGCCACAACGAGGGCATGACACGGAATTCTCTTCGTCACTTCGCCGCAACACACGGAATTCGTTTCTGCACTTCGCACACTCGTACCGGTAAAAAGGCATATTTGCCCTGCCCTAGTCCTCAGGGCTAGCGCCGCCGTCTCTTCGTTCTCAGTGTTCACTCGCGGGAAATACAGATTCTCCGAAGCCGCGAAACCATAGTCCGACCCGATCGCCGAGTATAGCCTCTGCGTGCGGCATGTCAAGCCGACTGTCACGCCGACGCCGGTTCCGGCATCAAGAGAGCCATGCCTCGTACGCCAGGGATCTCCGATAGCCCCTCCACCGAGCCGAGCGCTCTTGCGTTCACGAGAAGCGTTTCGTCGTCACTCTCGAGCCGGTAGTAGATCGGGACGGTGGACGCCCGTCCGCCACAGGCGTGGGTGGCGACGATGCATGCAGCCACCTCAAGGATCTGCCTCTGCTCCGCCTCGGTTCTCTCTTCCCAGTCCGCGCGCACGAGCGCCATCGGCCCGTGCGGAGTGGATGGGTAGACGCGGAGATCCTGAGGAAGGAACAAGTTCTGAAGTTCCCGCTTCTCCTCTTCGTCGATGGCAAGGACGACCTTCGTCCCCGGCTCGACGTTGTAGTAATGAGCGAAATCGAGCAGCCGAAGCCCATTCAGCGTGAAGCTCTCCTCTGCGAAGAGGCTCGCAACGCGCTCGCCGAAGCCGGGCAACGTGAGCTTGCACCGCACGCCGGACCCGAGGGAGTTGGATGGCTCGAGCCCCAGCTCCGCGGCCCACTCTGCGAGGTCCACGTCCTTGGCCGTGCGCAAAGAGCGGGATCCACTCAAGCGGCCCCATTCGGTGAGAGAAGTGCCTTCCAGCGGCGCCCGATGGCAGAGCGGTCGGAGAACTCGTCCCTCGACGCCAAGTGTCTCCGTCAACCACTCCAGTTCCTCGCAGCCCAACCCATGCCGGCCGAGTCGCTCGCCGGTCATGATGAAGTCCGCCCCCACTCGCTCCATGTATCGCGCCGACCTGGCCATCAGCAGAGCGCGGCACTGCATGCACGCAGCGTGCAAGGAGAATCCGTCCTCGTTTGACTCAATGAACCGACGGTACTCACGCTTGAGCGATTGCGTCCGCAGCATCGTTCCTGCCCAGTCTTCGCGCACGAGATCGCGGAGCTCCTCGCCTTCGCTCGCGAACGGAGACCGGAAGTGCAGAAGCTGAACCGATGTTACATCTGGATGCCGTCGAGCCAGCGTTCCTGCGATGCGGCTCGCGAGACTTCCCGAGAACAGGACCAGAACCTTGGCCAAGATCCTACCCCGATCCCTCCCCCGCCCACGGCGCTAGCGCCGTGGTTCGATCAGTCCGTAGTTCCCGTCGCGTCGATGGTAGATGATCGCCACTTCGTCCGTCTCTGCGTCCACGAAGACGAGGAACCCCTTCTCGATTGCCTCAAGCTGCAGCGCTGCCTCTTCAGGCGTCATCGGCTTGTAGAAGTGCGTCTCCGTTCGGACGATCTGCTTCTCCAGCGTCATCCCGCCTATTCCGCTCTCCCCGTCGTCGCCCGCGCCTCTCTCCTTCACGTCCGCCAACTGGTCCTTGAACTTGACCAGCTGCCGACGCAATCGATCCACGGCCTTGTCGATCGACGCGTACATGTCCGTGGATTCCTCGCGAGCCGTGATGATCTTCTTGTTCGTGAGGTGCGCGTGGAAGTCAGCCGTCTGGCGTTCCTTCTCCGCCGACAGGACCACGTCTACGCTGATGATTCGGTCGAAGAACCGCTCAAGCGCCTCCGTCTTCTCGATCACGTATGTCCGCAGAGCCTGGCTCGACTCTCCATGGCTGTGCCGCTCAGCGATCTTGATCTTCATCGGCTCCCCCTTCCAAAGAGATTATGACAGAAAAACAGAGACCGGTCAACGGGTGCGCGGCCGGACGAATGTCACGCGGGCGGGTTTGCCTTACGGAGTCCGCGCCAGACGATCGGAGAGCTGTTGGGTGACCTCATGGAGCCCGGCCTCGCCAATATCCGGGAGGTACACCGCGAACTCGCTCGTGACGAATGTCCGCAGGCGGCTCTGGAATCGAAGGCCGTCCGTGCGCCGCTCGCGCGCAATGAGGCCGGCTTCGAGGAGTTCATGTGGCAGCTCGTCCTCGATCATCTCCCGCGCGCAGTCTGTCCAGGCTCCGATCTGCGATGCCGTGTACGAGCCGGGCGAGTGCGCCACAAGGAACCCCAGCACCCGCCGTTCGAGCAGGCTGCAGCGCTCCACTCGAGCGACCAGGCGATCGACGTGGCGCCGGACGGCGGGAGGCAACGTCGATGAGCTCGCCGGCGCAGGCTCGGAAGCGACCTTGATCACTCCCCAACCGCATTCCGCGCTGATCTGCTCCGGCAGCTGGGTAGCAGGCGCGATCGCCGGAGTCGGGGGCGGGACCTCGACGTGCTTGAGAACGGGAAGAGGAGCCTGCGGCACTTCGACCTTGATGTAGCCGAGCGTTCGCGCCGTTTCCTCGAGATGGGCGATCTTCGCTTCTCTCTCGCCCAGCTTCTCCTGCAGCCGAGCGAGCTGCTCCTCAAGTTCCTGGGCGCGGCTCTTGCGCCCGCGCCCCTCGCGGGCCCGTTCGATGGCCTCGATGATCGACGCGCTCACCTGCTTTAGTTCGGGCGTCGCGACCGTTTCAAGGGAAGGAGTGAACCCGGCGTGGAACGTCGCCCGCTCCCGCACATAGATCGGACGGACCGTCTCGCCATTCACGAAGATGCAGTTTCCCGTCTCGAGGGACGTGATGATCTCCTTGACCTCGCTCTTGCGCCACGGGAGAAGTTCGCTGTAGACGCGCATGTCCACCTCGTGCACGACGCGATGCAGGAAGAGCATCCCTGCCTGGCTGAGCACATCCTTCTCCACTTTGGCGCTCCGCTGCGACACAACGATCGCGCCCAATCCGCGCTTTCGTCCGCGCAGCGCAATTCGCGAGATCATCTCTTTGAGTTCGGTCTTCACTCCCTGAGGAATGAATTCGTGCGCCTCTTCGATTCCGATGATGTACGGGCGCCGAAGAGTCCCCGCGAGATTCCACAGGCTGGTCAAGTACTCCATCAGGATCTCGTTGCGCTCGTCGGACAAGAAGCCGCTGAGATCCAGTACGACGGGAACGTTCTTCTCCATGCTGACTTCGGCAATTTCCGCGGCGCAACCGGCATCGATCTCGATCTCGACTCCGTCGCCGGTGCCCACGACCAGCACCTCGTATTTCTCCTTGAGCCCGAAGTACTCACCCTCGATGTCCACGATCGACATCGGGTAGTTGTGAGACAGAAGCTCCTCGAAGATGACTCCGGCCGTGTTCGACTTGCCTGAACCGCGGATTCCTAGAACAGCAACGCATTGCCCAATGAGGCTCTCCAGGTCGATCTCGAGGTCCCTGCTGATGGAAAGCGGCGTCCCCATAGTCCCTCGCCCATCGCAGGCTTGTCTTGTTCCCTTCTGTCGATGGCACCAAGCACAGTACGGGACGCTCGCGCCCGCTGGCGGGCCGGTTGTCCCGTCAGCGGCTGTCCTGCGTCCCCTGCACACCGCGGAGCAGACTCTGCGCCGCGGCGAGCGCTTCTACGCGCGAGCTGATCTCTCCAGCCAGGATGCGGTCGTGAAGAGTCGCCAGGAGTTGCCCCATGGCGGGGCCATCGGGAAGGCCGAGCGCGCCGAGGTCGCGACCATCGATGAGGCTTCGCGCTCGCTCGAGGTTGCCGACTCGCTCCACGTGAAGCGCAACCCGCAGCGTCTCCTCAAGAATCGGCTGCCAGCCCGATGCTCGGTGCGCGCTCGCCTCGCAGTCCGCCACCAGCACTTGCAGGAGCTCGAAGAAACGGGGGTATCGACGGCACAGCGGAAGCGCGGCCGAGTCCTCACCCGTAGTCATGAATAGGACCTGCTTTCCACGACCCATCTCGGGGAAGTCCGCAATCCGCATGTGGTTCTTGATGAGGAACGTCAGGCGCCCGGCGTCAGCGCGGCTGAGCCGCAAGCGGCGCGCGATACGCCCGGCTTGCCACGCGCCAAGGGCGCAGTGTCCGCCCATGTTCGCTCCGTCGTTCCGAGCAAGGGCTTGGGGCTTCCCGACATCGTGAAGCAGGACGGCCAGCTTGACGATTGGATCTCGGATGAACGCATCCGCGACCCGCACAGCCTCGAGCGTGTGCTCGAACACGTCGCCTTCCGGGTGGTACGTCTCCGGCTGAGCGACGCCCTTCCCAGCCTCAAGCTCAAGGAGAACCCGCGACAAGAGGCCGAGCTGGTCGAGGAGTCGAATCCCTTGAGCGGAACGAGGTAGCGCAAGGATGCGCAGGAGCTCATCACGGATTCTCTCCCCGGAGATCAGATCCAGCTTGGGCGCGTGACGAGAGATCGAAGCCGCCGTCTCCGGGTCAAGCTCTCCTTCGATCTGGCACGTGAACCGAACGGCGCGCAGCATGCGTAGGTAGTCTTCCCCGAACCTCACGTTCGGATCGCCGATCGCCCGGATGCGGCGATCGCGGAGATCGCTCACGCCGCCCACCAGGTCGAGGATCCGCCCCCCGGCCGTCGCGGCAAGGCCGTTGATCGTGAGGTCCCGCCGAGCGACATCACCGGCCAGGTCGCGGACCAGCTCCACGCGCGCCGGCCACCGCCCGTCGTAGTCGCCCTCCACGCGGTACGTGGCCACTTCGTACGGCCGGCCGTCAGGCGACACGATCACGATGACGCCGAATTCCTCTCCCACGGCGACGATCGGATGCCCTGCGAACAGCTTGCGGATCTCCTGCGGCAGAGCCGACGTCGCGATGTCCACGTCGGCCGGTGGGTACTCGACGCGCTCTCCCCAGCGGCTGCGAAGCCCGTCGCGGACGACACCGCCTATCAGGACGGCCTCGTGGCCCGCAGCCGTCAGCCGCTCGAGAATCTGCTCTGCAAACGGGTGCCGAGCGAACACGGCACGAATGTCGATCTGCTCACGATTTTCCATCCGCGTGACCATAGCACGCGCGATCTGTGCCGACAACCGACGCAGGCCACGCTACGAGATACCGATTACATTCCCATCGGAGTCGAGGTCGATGTCCATGAACGAGGGGCGTGCCGGGAGCCCAGGCATAGTCTGCATGTCGCCGCAGAGCGGGTACACGAAGCCAGCACCGGCGCTCACGCGGACCTCCCGGATCGGGAGCGTGAATCCGCGCGGAACTCCCTTTGCTTCAGGGTCGTGCGACAACGACAGGTGCGTCTTTGCCATGCAGACGGGGAACCGGCCAAACCCCAGCTGGTCGCAGCGCTTGAGGTCCTCCTCCGCCGCTGCGGTGTATTCGACGTCGCGCGCGCCGTAGATCGTTCGCGCGAGAGTCTCGATCTTCCCCCGCAACGGCGCGTCGAGCGGATAGAGGAAGCGAAAGGACTTCGGACTTCGCGCCGCTTCAAGCACGGCGTCGGCCAGTTCGAGAGCGCCGGCTCCGCCTTCCGCCCAGTGATTCGCGACGACTGCCGCGGACCCGACCTGCGCCGCCGCGTGCCGCAACCGTTCGAGCTCACGCGACGTGTCCTGGGGAAATCGATTGACAGCGACGACAACGGGTACCCCAAAGGTATTGGCGATCTCCACATGCCGAACCAGGTTTGCGAGTCCAGCCTCGAGCAGTCCGAGGTCCTCGCGCACGTATGGCTCCGGAAGAGGCTTCCCCGGCGAAACGCGCGGCCCCCCTCCGTGCATCTTCAGGGCTCGGACCGTCGCCACCAGCACGACGGCGTCCGCCACGAGACCGCTTGTGCGGCACTTGATGTCGAAGAACTTCTCCAGCCCGATGTCGGCCCCGAATCCCGACTCCGTAACGACAACGTCGGCCACCTTCAGCGCGATGCGGTCCGCGACAATGGACGAGTTGCCGTGCGCGATGTTCGCGAACGGCCCCGCGTGGACGAACACGCCTTGCCCCTCAAGGGTCTGCAACAGGTTCGGATGGGCTGCGTCCTTCAACAACACGGCCGCGGCGCCCGCCACACCGAGGTCCTCGGTCGTCACGGGCTGCCCCTCCGTGTTGTAGGCAACGATGATCCGACCGATTCGCCGACGGAGATCGACGAGGTCGTCGGCCAGAGCCAGGCAGGCCATGATCTCCGACGCCGCTGTAATCTCGAATCCTGAGCTCCGCTCCACGCCGTCACTCTTCGCCCCAAGACCGACCACGACATTGCGCAGCGCTCGATCGCACGTATCCAGGACCCTGCGCCATACGATTCTCCGGGGGTCGATCCGAAGTCGGCTCAGCCCGCGCGCCGCCCAGCCTGCATCGCTGAAGTCGCGCTCGTGCATGAGCCGCGCATCGAGAGCGGCGGCAATGAGGTTGTGCGCCGCCGTCACGGCGTGGAAGTCGCCGGTCAGATGGAGATTGAAGTCCTCCATCGGGATGACCTGAGCCCGACCTCCGCCCGCTGCGCCGCCCTTGATTCCGAACGTCGGCCCCTGAGACGGTTGCCGGATGCACGCGACGGAGCGGGCACCGTGACGCGCCAGCCCTTGCACCAGGCCGAGCGTGGTGGTCGTCTTCCCCTCCCCGAGGGGGGTGGGCGTGATGGCCGTAACAACGACGTACTTCCCGTTGGCGCGCTCCCGTCGATTGGAGTACGCAGACAACATCACCTTCGCCTTGGTCTCACCGAAGAGAATCAGCTCGTCGGCGGAAAGTCCCAGGTCGTGAGCGACGTCGCGAATCGGCCGCGGCGTGACCGAGCGAGCGATTTCAAGATCCCGATTCATCTCGCCTTCCCTCGTCCGGTCCCGAGCTCATTGCCTCGACCCCGTCAACGCCTGCCTCGGCCTCTCGATCCGGCACAAGGTCGACCCCATCGTCACGCAGAAGTCCCTGCAACCGCAGAGATCGTTCGACGGTCTCATCGATGACGAAGCGCAGTTCCGGCGTGTAGCGAAGCGCCAGCCGCCCCGCCAGGGCGCTGCGATAGAAGCCGCGATCTTGGGCAAGGGCTCGCTCAACGTCTCCCCTGTCCACCTCCCCCGCAACCGCCACGTACACCTTGGCGTAGCGGCGGTCCACCGAGAGCCGAACGTCCATCACGGTAGGAAATGCATCTCGCACGATTGGGTCGCGGCTCTCAAATTCCACGATGTTGGACAGTTCCCTGCGAATGTCCTCGCGCAAGCGCGCGCTCTTGCGTCCGCTCACAGAACCTCCGAGGCGACGTCGATCGCCTCATACCCGTTCCCGCGCTCCAGCTTCTCTCGGAGCCTGGCAAGAGCCCGGGTCGTCCGCGCCGCATCGGTTGAGAGGTGCGCGACTTGAATCACCGCTCGTCGCAGGCCGCCGTCGGGATCGACCTCGCAGGCCGCGAACGCCGCCCCCTCCGCATGAACCTGCGCGACCAGGCGGCGCACGATCGACCGCCGCTCCTTGATGGAATGAATTCCGTAGAGCCGGTACGACACCGTCAACAACCCGACCCTCATGGGCCTAGCGTTCGACTTCCTTCAAGTCGAAGGCAAAGAGGCGGTCGCCGACCTGGACATCGTCGAAGTCCTTGATGCGAATGCCGCATTCGCGCCCCATGAGGACCTCGCGGACATCGTCCTCGAATCGGCGCAGCGACGCGAGCTCACCCGAGAACACTTCCTCCTCGCCGCGAAGGACTCGCACGTGGCTCTTTCGCGTCACCTTTCCATCTGCCACAAAGCACCCCGCGACTTTGCCCGTCGGGATCTTGAACACATTTCGGATTTCCAGCGTCCCCACAGGGACTTCCTCGAACTCCGGCGCAAGCTTTCTCTTGAGAGCGCGCTCGATCTCGTCCACTAGGTCATAGATGATGTCGTAGGTGAGGACGAGGACTCCGTGTTCCTCCGCCGCCCGAGAAGCCTTCCCGTCAGGCTTCACACCGAAGCCGACGACCACGGACTCGTCCTGGACGGGCCCAGCAAGCAGGATGTCGCTCTCGGAAATCGCGCCGACTCCGGCGTGGAGGATGGAGAGTTCGACGCCTTCGATGTTCAGCGTCTCCAACTCCCTTCGCGCCGCCTCGAGCGCTCCCGTCGACGCCGCCTTGAGGATGAGCTGCAGTCGGACTTTCTCCTGTGCCTGCTCCAGGAGTTCGTCGAATGTCAGGACACGACGCGCCCGCTTCGGCTTCTCCGCCTCCTGAGCCGTCTCGATCGCCCGCTTCGCGGCCGCCTGGTCCCCCACGACCACGATCCGCGCACCGACGGCGGGGACGCCGTCAAACCCCAGGATCTCGACAGCGTCGCCGGGCTTCGCCTCGGGCACCCGCCGGCTCCCCTCGTCCAAGAGTGCTTTGACCCGCCCGAACGTCGATCCTGCCACGACCCAGTCCTTCTCGTGCAGCGTGCCGTCACGGACGACGACGGTGGCGACGGGGCCCCGACCAGGCGAGAGATGGCTCTCGATAATGACCGCCTCCAGCTCGCCCTGGGGATCCGCACGCAGGTCCTCCATCTCCGCCACCAGCAGGATCATCTCCAGCAGATCCTCCACATTCGTGCCCTGAAGAGCAGAGATCTCCACCGTGATCGTGTCCCCGCCCCACGCCTCGGGCGTGAGGCCGTGCTGAGCCAAGTCACCCATGACCTTGTTCACGTCAGCGTTTGACTTGTCCACCTTGTTGATGGCCACGATCATCGGAATCCCCGCCGCGCGGATGTGATCGATGGCCTCAACGGTCTGCGTCATGACGCCGTCGTCGGCGGCCACGACGAGGATCGCGATGTCGGTCGCGCTCGCTCCCCGCGCGCGCATCCCAGTAAATGCCTTGTGGCCCGGCGTGTCGATGAACGTGATCCGCCGGCCATGGAGATCCGCTTGGTACGCCGCCACACCCTGCGTGATCCCACCGGCCTCTTTGGCCGCCAGGTGCGAGTGCCGGATCGCATCGAGCAGCGTCGTCTTGCCATGGTCGATGTGTCCGAGCACCGAAACGACGGGAGGGCGCGGCACGCCGTGGCGCGGCCCGTGTGCTCCCGGTTTCCGCGGCGCTCCAACGTGGTCCGCCGCAGGCTGCACCGGCGCCGCTGCGGTGGGAGTCTCCTCCTTGGGAGCCGGCTCCGCCGGCGCGGCGGCCGGCGCGGGCTCGTGGTAGAGGTGGACGATGAGGGAGTACTCCTCTTCTTCAACGGAGTTGGCGGCCTTCATGCCGGCCATCCCCATCTCCTCGAGCTTGGCAATCAGGTCCCTGCTCGAAACACCCAACTCGTGGGCGATCTCGTAGATCCTCTTCCGCGCCAAGAAGTGCCTTCCTTTCCGATCTTGGAGATCGTAAACGCGGGATTGACTATACGTGCTTCGCTCGGGTCCGTCAAACGCGAGATCCATTGCGGCACAGCTATCGCTCCGCTCTCGTTGGAGGCGCGAGTCTCGACGAAGCGTGCCTAGATCTGCGCGGGAGTCCCTTCGGGGCCGCGCGCCTGCTCATCGAGCCACGCCTTGACCTTCTGGATGTCCATCCATGTGAGGTACTTCGGGCTGCCCTTCTCCTTCGATGGATAGCGGAGAAGGTAGCTCGGATGGAACATCGGGAAGACGAGAATGCCGCCCCGCCAAGAGAAGAACGTGCCGCGAGACTGCGTGATGCCCGGAGCGTCCGGAAGAAGCCACTGCGTCGGCGTGTTGCCCAGCGCCACGATCACGGAGGGTTGGATCAGGGCAATCTGGGCTTCGAGGTAGGGTGTGCATGCCTCGGCCTCAGCCCGCGTCGGAACGCGGTTGCCCGGCGGCCTGCACTTAACGATGTTCGTGATGTAGACGTCCTGGCGTCGGAGCCCGACGGAGTTCATCACCTCGTCCAGCTTCTGGCCCGCCGGCCCGACAAAGGGCCTTCCTGTCGCATCTTCCACTTCTCCGGGGCCCTCGCCAATCATCAGCAGCTTCGCCTGCTCCGCCCCTTCCCCGAATACGACGTTCGTGCGTGTCGTGGAGAGGGCGCACGCAGTGCAATCCAGGGCCCGTTGGCGCAGAGAAGCGAAACTCAGGACGACTGGCTGTTCCACCGATGCCTCCTGGGCGCGCTGCTGCGAGCCGATGGTTCGACGAACACGGAAGACAAGAGCGGGCAGCGGGACTCGAACCCGCGACCCTCAGCTTGGGAAGCTGATGCTCTACCAACTGAGCTATGCCCGCGACGTCTCAAGTATAGCCTGTGGGGAGAACCCGACAAGCCTAGTCCTCAAGCACAGCGAGGGCCGGCAGCGTCTTCCCACGG
>CAIMCX010000041.1 GCA_903839615.1 uncultured bacterium | reverse complement strand
GCGAGTCGTCGGTGTTCGTCATTCCACTCGTGAAGTACGACGCGCCGCTGCCGATTCCTTCTGCCACCTGAGCGACCTCACTCGTTGTACTGGTCTGACTTCGCCTGGTAGACGAGCTTGTCGTCGCTGCCTTCGAGGCAGCGAGGATTCCGACGATCGTGAACTGGTTCCCATCGATCGTCATCGTGTCGCCGACGCCGACGCCGAGGGTCGTGGCACTGCGCGCGCCGATGACCACCTCGTTTTGAGTCGTGTCAGTGAACGTCGTTCCATCCTGGATCTTGAACCCCCCGAGAATCGAGGGGAACGAACTGAGGAAGCTGAGCGACGGCGTCGTCAAGCGCAGGAAGCCGCTGGCCGACGGTCCCTCGATGCTCACGATTCGCGTTCCGAGGTTCCCCGCTTCGATCAGCCCCGACACATCCTTGAGCAACGCGGCGGTGTCGACCGCCGTCTCGCTCTGCGTCGTCGTCTGCTGCTGTGAAGACGAACTTGTCGTCGAACTCGTGCTCGTTGAAGCACCGATCTGGCTCGGGTTGAACGTCCTCCCCGTCGTGGTGCTGCTCGCCGACTGCCCAACTTGACCGGGTGTGAACGTCCTCGTAGACGTCGTGCCCGTTGATCCGGTTGTTCCAGACGGTCCCGTCGTTCCAGTCGGCCCGCCGACGAAGGAGCCAGGTCCGCCGTTTCCGCCGGCTGCGAAGGCGCGACCCGTACCGCCCGGCGTGATGACGATGATGTCGTAGCCGATGTCTTTGAATTGCTGCAAGACGGCGTCTTCAACTCCCGTACCGATGGAGAGAAGCGACACGACGGCCGTGACGCCGATCAAGACGCCGAGGATCGTGAGCCACGATCGAGTCCTGCGACTGCGGATGTTGTTGATGGCGAGCTTCACAAGATGGAGCGTCATAGGTGTCCTCCCCTTCCTTCCGACGTCGAGAAGGACTCAACCTTGCCGTCGCGCAAAACGACGAGAGCATCGGCGCTCTCCGCGATTTCCGGGTTGTGCGTCACGACGATGACGGTCTTCCCTTTTTCCACAAGGGCTTTCAGCAGCAGAAGGATGCGCTGGCCCGTCTGTGTGTCGAGGTTTCCCGTCGGCTCGTCGGCGAGAATCAGCTTCGGATCGTTGATCAGCGCGCGCGCGATGGCCACCCGTTGTTGCTCTCCGCCCGACAGCTTCGATGGGCGATGATGGATCCGGTCGCCGAGCTCGACCGTGGCGAGCGCGTCGAGTGCTCTCTTCCGCGCGTCGGACGCCGAGGCGTTTTGCAGCAAGAGCGGCATCTCCACGTTGCGCAGCGCGGACAGGTTTGGGATCAGGTTGAACTTCTGGAACACGAATCCGACCGACTTGGCGCGGAAATCAGCCCGGCCTCGCGAGGAAAGCGTTCCGAGGTCCGTGCCGTTGTAGGAGACGCGGCCGCTCGTCGGCGTGTCGAGGCATCCGGCGAGGTGCAGGAACGTCGACTTCCCGGAGCCGGACGGGCCCATGATCACGGCCAGCCGGCGTTCGGGGATCTCGACGGTCACGCCCTGCAAGGCGTCGACGCGCGTCTCCCCCATGAGGTAGGTCTTATGAACATCGTGAAACGCAATCATGTCTCTCCCTACGGCCTGCGGACGTATTCCGTCAACTTGACCGAGCTGAACGTCGTGAGCGGCTGGTCGGGTGAAGAGCTATACCGGAGTTGCATCTCTGCCGGGAACGGCAACAGGCTGCGGATGGTCAGGTCAACCGGGAACGCGAGCAGGATGGCGACGTTCGTGTAGTTGGCATTCGTGTATGTCCCGTAGACCACGTCGACTCCGGCGAGCGTGCCCGTCGAACCGGCCTTGAAGTCGCCGCCGTCCGGCAGGATGTAGTCCTTCCCCGGCTCGATCGCGCTCGAGGAGATGTTTTCCAGAGGAGTCAGGTCGAGCGTTCCGCTGTTGTTCTCGGGGATGCGGACCCCGAGCCGCATCAAGGAAATGCCGAAGAACCCGACGTGAACCATGTTGAGCGCCAGTGTCTCGGTGCTCGTGGAGACCACGCCGTACGTCCCGTCGGCCTGCGGGGTGATCTCCGTCGTCGTTGTGGACGATGTCGAAGCTCCCTCCCGAGTGATTGCATACGTGTACTTCAGGTATCCGCCCGGGTAGGCGCCTCCGCCGAACAGGTCGACTGGGCGCTGGTTCTGTCCGCTGTTGCTTGGCGTTTGGTCGGTGCTCGACCCACTCGTCTGCCCCAGCGTCAGCGCGCCGAGAGCAAGGACCGACACCAAGCCCAGACTCATCATTCGCAGCCATCTCGTCTTCTTCATATGAACCTCCATGCTCATGTACCCTTCGATAAGCATCGACAGCCACCGTGGGACCCGTCCAGCACTCCTGTGGCAGCTCTGTGTTCTTGCGGCGTCGGCCTAGGTGCTCGACGCCGGGCGTGCGGCCAGCGTCACCGGAACAACGATCTGCGAACTGCTTCGCACCACCGTCAACTGGACCGTCTGTCCTACGGCGGTCTTCATCTCCAGGTATACCGTCAGGTCGGCTATCGACTTCACGGTCGTGCCGTTAATCGCCACGATGACGTCGCCGCCCAGCGGAATGAGGTAGGGGCCGATGCGCGTCTGACGACTCCCCGCATGGACTCCGGCAGCGCTCGCGGGAGAGCCGCTGTCGAATGACACGACAAGGACGCCCTCCTGCACTGTCAGATTGGCGCCGGCCTGGTTAAGGATCTGCGACGTGTTCTCGTCGAGATCGATCGTCTCGATTCCGAGCCATGCGTGCTGGTAGCTTCCAGTCGCGATCAGCTGGGGAACGACGCGACGGATCGTGTTCGCGGAGATCGCGAACCCGATGCCCGAGCTCGATCCGCTCGACGACAGAATCTGCGAGTTGATTCCAATCACCCGGCTCTGCGTGTCGAGCAGCGGGCCGCCGGAGTTCCCCGGATTGATCGCCGCGTCGGTCTGGATCACCTCGCCGATGAATTGGTTCGCCTCCGGGCTCTCGATCACGCGGCCGAGCGCGCTCACGACGCCCGTCGTCAGCGTCTGCTGAAGACCGTACGGGCTTCCGATGGCGAGGACCGTTTGTCCAACCTGCAGGGCGCTCGAATCGGCGAGAGACAGCGGCGGCGGCAGCTTCGACCCGGCATTGATCGAGAGAACGGCCAAGTCGTTGCTTGAGTCCCGCCCGACGACGGTCGCCGGGTACACCTCTCCCGTCGACAGAGTCACGGTGAGTTGGTCGGCGCCTGCGATGACGTGGTAGTTGGTAAGGATGTGACCGTCAGCGTCGTAGACGAACCCGGAGCCCGTCCCTGTTTCCTGCGTATTGCCCGAGAACCAGTTGTAGACGTAGGCGAGGCTCGTGATGTTGACGACCGACGGACTGCATTGCTGATAGACGGCGATGACTTGCTGCTCAGCCGTGGGATCCGCCGCCTGTACGGCCACCGCGGCCGCCGATAGGAGCACGAGGACAATGGCCGCGATCGCGGCTTTGCTCGATCGAATCCTCAATCCCATCACTTCCTTCACGTTGGATTAGTGAAGAAGGTACGGGGAGGGCATGGAAAACCTCGTCCCGAAATGTGGCAGGATCGTGAATGGGTCCCGAGGTCGGCTTCTGTTCTCTACTTGCCGGTGTACACCGGAGGCGGGATCGGACCGCCCGAGCACTCGGGGGCGAACGATTGGATGAACGCCGAGGCCGTCGCGATGGGGCCCACATCCGACGGAGCCTCTGCGACGAATCGAACGCGCTCGCCGGGATCGATCGATTCCACGTCGACCGTCGTCTCCGCCACACGCACTCCCTCTTGGTCGTAGAACTTGACCTTGATCGAGGCCGAGTAGAGGAAGAGGGTGGAGAGGTTCCTGATCTCACCCACGGCGCGTGACGGATATCCCGACGTGAAGGTCACGTCGCCGAGTTCGACCACCGGCGCCACGATGACGGACTGTTCATGCGTTGCCTTCACGCCGCGGTCGTCGGTCACTGTCAGGGACACCGTGTAGGCGCCCGCGGTTGCATAGCGATGGGAGATCCATCCGTAGTAGTCGTCGGCCTTCGTTCCGTCGTCGAAGTCCCAACGGAAGAAGACGAGCGCGTGACCGTCAGAGCTCTGGGAGGTTGACGAGAACTGGATGTCGAGGTCGTTGCTCGAGCCGTCGGGGCATGCCGTGAAACCGGCGATCGGAGGAAGGCACGGTCCTATACACCCTCCGAGAGCGAACAACGCGACGGACGCGACCAGCACAACCACGAACTTCCTCACCTCATCCACCTCCAGAAGCTACTCTAGTGCAGAGCTACGCTCGGCGCAATCCCGAAGAGCGAAGGCGCTTGCGTCACACGGCGGCCCGCTGCCTCACTGCCTCGTAGAGGAGTACCGCGGCAGCGACGGACACATTGAGCGAGTCGTTCTTCCCCCGCATCGGGATGTGGACCCGCAGATCGGCCTCGCGCCTCCACTCCTCCGACAGCCCCTCGTCTTCGGACCCGACGACGATCGCGACCGGCCCGGTCAGGTCGGCGCTCGTGTAGAGAAGGTCTGCCTCCGGTTCGGTCGTGACAATGCGAACTCGGCGGTCCCGTAGCCACCCGACTGCGGCACCGGATGCCACCGCGGCGATGGGGAGATAGAAGAGCGTTCCGATGCTCGCGCGGACGAGATTCGGGTTGCCGAGATCGGTTCCGCCGTTGCAGACAATGACGGCGTCGACGCCGGCGCCGTCGGCCGTTCGCAGGAGTGCGCCCAGATTCCCTGGTTTCTCGACCTTCTCCGCGACGAGCACCAAGGCGTTCTCCGCAAGACGAAGATCGACGAGCGTTCGCCCGACGGCCGGCCCCACGGCGAGGACTCCGTCGGGATTCTCGCGATACGACATCTTGTCGAATGCTGTAGAGACGCAGCGATAGACGCGGACTCCGCGTTCCTCCGAGCCGAGCGCCAGCGCCCGAGCGCCTTCCCCGGCTCGATCGAGATCGACGTAGATCTCGTGGGGTACCCACCCGTTCTCGATCGCCCGCACGAGCTCGCGCGTTCCTTCGACCACGATGAGACCTGTCTCGCGGCGCATACCTGCGTCGCGAAGCAGGCGAGCGACCTCCTTCACGCGGTCGTTCTGCGGACTGCGAATCTCGAGGCTCATGATCCCCTCCACGGCGAGCGTAGTGAGGTCGACGCCCGGCGGCAACGTGCCCCGAGAGGGGCCGGAGACGTGCGGGAGAAGGATGCAAGAATCATAGTCTTGCACTAATCATCCGGACTACCTATCCTGCGGGTCTTGTTCGCTGGCACGAGAACAGTATTCCACGCTTCATCGAGCGTTCCCCTCTGGGTCACGATCCTCCAGTTTGTCAACATCATCCTCACCGTTGCGTTCGTCGCCCTTCTCTCTTACGCCGGCTGGAAGGTCTTCCGCTGG
>CAIMCX010000040.1 GCA_903839615.1 uncultured bacterium | reverse complement strand
CGCCTCCTCAAGACGTACGGCGACGGCGTCATGATGTCGTTTGAGGATTCCTCGTCCGCCGTGCGCAGCGTCGTCGACGCGCAGCGAGCGCTGTCGGAGTACAACGGCGCTCATCCGGACGAGTCGCTCTGCGCCGGGTTCGGCCTCACGTGGGGATCTGCCATCCGAACGGGCGACGACCTTTTCGGCCACTCGGTGAATCTGGCGAAGCGCCTCGCCGACGTCGCCAAGGCCTGCCAGATCGTCGTCTCTCCCGAGATCCGCAACGAGGCAGTGAAGACGACGAGCTTCCCCTTCCGGGACTTAGGCGAGCGCGAGATCAAGGGGCTCGGTAAGTCGCGTTTGTATGAGGTCGTTTGGCGAGACGAGGCCGCCGTGCTTACCCTGCCCGACGACAGTCTCGACGTCGTCCTCACGAACGACCAGCGGCTCGTGCTCGAGTTCGCCAAGCCGGTGGATCAAGCGCTCGATGCCATCCGCGCCAAGCTCAGCGCCGCGGCAGACGAGAAGGGGCCGGCCGGCTTTCTCAAGCGCAAGATGGTCGAGCGCCTCGCGCGCGACCTGCCGAAGTGGGCCGACGCCGTGCGCCGTTTCGGTGGAGTGGCCATCGAGCATCGGCTCGACGAGATCGACGCCTCGTTCGTCGACGGAGAGCTGCGCATCCAGCTGCCCGACGGACGCAGTCTCGCGTTCACGAAGAATCAGATCACACAGGAGGACGCGCAGCGGTTCCTCGCGAAGCTTCTGAGTCTCCGGGAACAGAAGAAGGTCTAGGACGCGCGTCGCGCCCGCATCCACTTCCAGAGCTCTCTCGGAGTCGGAGTCTTTCCATACATGAGGAGCCCGATCTCGAACACCCGCGCCGCGAACCGCATCGTGAGCCACACCCCGAGAGCGAGACAGACGATGCTAAGCCCGATTTCCCAGGCCGCGACCTGGGGGGCGCCCTCGATCTGCGCTGCGCCAATGCGAAGCATCATGACCGACGGGGTGAACGGCGGCACGAAGCTCGCGATGCGTACCAGCACATGGTTTGGGTGCTCGACGATGAACGCTGCGAACATGATCGGGAGATAGGGAATGAGCCCGACGATGCCCGATGCCCCTCCCGACTGGACGTCCTTCATGACCGCGCCCAGAGCGGCGTAGATCGAGGCGATCAGAAGGTACCCGAGGGCGAAGTAGATCGGGTAGGTGATCCA
This sequence comes from uncultured bacterium, assembly GCA_903839615.1. GTDB lineage: Bacteria > Bipolaricaulota > Bipolaricaulia > UBA7950 > UBA9294 > CAIOGO01. Next base: position 2,413 of record CAIMCX010000040.1, on the reverse strand, counting down.
GTGTACGAAGGTCAAACCGGCGAGCGAGACGGGCATGAAGTGCCCGGCGACGAAGTATGTGATCACAATCCAGGCGACCACTTGGATCAACCCTGCGATGCCAAGGCCGATGACCTTGCCGGCCATCATCTCTCGCGCCGAGACGCTCGAGAGGACGAGTTCCACAACCCGGCTCTGCTTCTCCTTCACGACGCTGTAGAGGGTCATCACGCCGGACAGGAATGCACCAAAGAACAGGATCACCGCGAGGACGAGCCCCACGACGTAGGCAGGGAGGGGGCCGCTCACCGTTCCTGACGGCCTGCCACCCGATGAGCTGCTCGCAGCGAAGATGGCGATGGCCATGATCACCGGGATGAGGATCGAGATCAGGATGAACTGCTTACTCTGAAGAGTCCGCCGAAACTCCCAACGGATGATGCTACGCAGTTTCATCGTTCTCCTTCCCGACCGTCCGCACGAAGATATCATGGAGCGGCGGACGAGTGACCGTGATCTCGCGGACAGTGAGCGTCGGCGGCAGAGACCGGACGAACGCATCGGGTGACGCGCCGCGCTCGAGTCGCATCGAGGCGCGGTCGCCTTGAATCGACAGCTCAGCGACCCCGGGCAACGCAGCCAGACCCTCGGTGGCTCCGTCGAAGCGCAAGCGAACGATGTGCTCGCCGTGCGCCGCCTTGATGTCATCGAGGTTCCCGTAGAGCACGCGCCGGCCGTGGTCGATGACGAAGATGCGATCGCAGAGCTCCTCGACTTGGTTCATCTGGTGCGCCGAGAGCATGACGGCGGCGCCCGCGTCGCGCAGTTCCCGGATGATGTCCTTCAAGAGGTCTTGGTGGATCGGATCGAGTCCGGAGAACGGTTCGTCGAGAACGAGCAGGTCGGGCTCGTGAGCAACCGATGCAATGAACTGCACCTTCTGCTGCATTCCTTTCGACAGCTTCTCGATCTTCTTGCCCTGCCACTCGAGGAGATCGAACCGCCCGAGCCACTTCGCGACGCGGGTGCGGGCCTCGTCGCGACGCATGCCTTTGAGTTCCGCGAAGTAGGTCAGCGCATCCATCACGGTCGCGTCAGCGTAGAGGCCTCGCTCCTCCGGGAGATACCCCGTCCGCTCCATGAGCAGGCGGCCGGAATAGTCTCCGATGTGGACGCGAATCTCGCCTGCATCCGGCTGGAAGATCCCCAGAATCATGCGAATCGACGTCGTCTTGCCCGCGCCGTTCGGCCCGAGGTAGCCCAAGATCTCGCCTCGCTGTACCTCGAAACTCACCTTGTCCACCGCGCGGACGGACTCAAACTGCTTCGAAATCGAATCTACTTCCAAGACGGGCTGCGCCATGTCATCTGCTCCTCAAGCGGCGCATTGTAGCGAATCCCAGGCCGTGTCTCATCGCGGCTCGCCACCCCAAAGAGAGAAGACGCCTAGCGGCGGCGGATCGCGTCTCGCATCCGCGTCAGCCCTTCGGCGAGAGTCGCCCGAGGGCACGCGAAATTGAGCCGGATGAACCCATCTCCCTGAGGTCCGAAGATGGGACCCGGGTTGGTGGCGACCCGCGCCTCGCGGAGGAAGAACTCATAGGGGTCGCCGGGCAGTTGGGCGCCGCTGCAGTCGATCCACGCAAGATACGTCGCCTCCATCGGTCCGACGGAGAGTTCCGGCATCTCGTTCGCGATGTAGTCCCGCAGGAAGTTGCGATTCTTCTCGACGTAGGAGAAGAGCTCGGCGAACCAGTCCTCTCCGTCGCGGTACGCGGCGAGCATCCCAACGTACCCGAAGATGCTCACGCTCGGCACGAGGCCTCGCTTCGCCTGCACTACCTTCTCGCGCAGTTCCTTGTTCGGGATGATGGCGACCGCCGAGTGCAGCCCCGCGATGTTGTACGACTTCGATGGCGCGATCAGCGTCACCGCTTGCGCTTCGATCTCGGGCGAGAGGGACGCGATCGGCACGTGATGCGCCCCGTCGTAGACGAAGTCTCCGTGGATTTCGTCAGCGCAGATCGTGAGACGATGACGGACGCAAAGGTCACCCAGCTCGACCAGCTCCTGCTCCGAGTAGTTCCTACCCACCGGGTTGTGAGGATTGCAGAGCATGAACATCCGCGTCTTCTTCGTGACCGCCGCTTCGAGCGCGTCGAAGTCGATCTCGTAACGCCCGTCGGCGGTGCGCGAGAGAGGAACAGGCTGGGCGGTCGCGCGGGAGTTCCGCGGAGCGATTCGAATTGGGAAGTACACCGGCGGCTGAAGCAGAACGCCGTCACCGCGCTTTGTCACGCTCTGGTGAACCAGGTTGAACCCGCATACTACGCTAGGGAGGAAGAGGAAGGCGTCAGGGTCGACGTTCCAGGCGTACAGCCGCTGCAGGCGCTCTACGAGGATGTCGCGCAACTCGGCCGGCTCGTTCACGTAT
>CAIMCX010000039.1 GCA_903839615.1 uncultured bacterium | reverse complement strand
TCGCATACCGTCCATCCGCTCGGTCGCCCGATGACCTACGAGTTGCGATTCGGGGATGAGTCCGCTCTGCAGTCGGGGTCCGACTTCGACATCGTCGCGCATCATACGTACGCTGCTGGGACGTACGAAGCCCTTCTCACTGTGACCGACGATCAGGGAGCCACGGCATCGGACAGCATCGTGATTACAGTGGACGATGTCGGCCCGCCGATCGGCCTGCTTGCCGGCGAGACGGCTCCTGACTTCACGGCGCACACGACTGACGGGGGGACGGTCACGCTGTCGATGCTCCGCGGATCCGTCGTCCTGTTGGACTTCTGGGGCGCGTGGTGTCCCCCGTGTCGCGCGACCCTGCCGCACCTCGACACTCTCGTGAAGGCCTACGCGTCGAGGGGCGTCGTAGCGGTCGTCGTCAGCACCGACGTAACAGAGGCGGACGCGGTGAACTTCCTCGCCCTGCAGGAGCTGACGAACTTCACGAGCGTGTGGGAGCCGGGCGGAAAGGCGGGAAACCCCATCGCCCAGCTCTACGGCGTGTCGGGGAACGACGTGGGCATCCCGAGGACGTACGTCATCGACCGCCAGGGCGTCATTCGGTTCGTCGGCCACCCGTCGGACCTCTCCAGCGACCTGATCGAGGCCCTTCTCTAGGCGCCGTGCCCCGCCCGTCCCGACTCCCGCTTCTCTCGTCCCACTCGCTCGAGCGCATCTGGATCAAGCCCGGTCGGGTACTCGCCGGAGAAGCAGGCCATGCAGCACGAGAGATCGGAATATAGCCTGCAGAGGCTCTCGAGATCCTGGTACACCAACGCATCGGCGCCGATCAGCCGTCGCACGTCCTCGGACGAGTGCCGCGCGGCGATGATCTCGCTCTCGGTCGACATGTCGATCCCGTAGACGCAGGGAAACCTCACCGGCGGCGCCCGCAACGCAGGCGGCGAGCGGGTCCCCGTGGTCCCGGTCGGTCTCTCCGGGAAGCGGACGCTCGTCTCCAGGGCGGCACGTCGCGCCGTTTGTCAGGTTTCCCTTGATCGGATAAGGTCCTCCTACGGGAGACCCCATGGCAACGCTGCACATCATCGATCACCCGCTGATCCAGAGTAAGCTCACGCGGATGCGCGACGCGCGCACGGACAACGAGACCTTTCGCCGTCTCCTCGACGAGTTGACGGCTCTCATGGTGTACGAGATCACGCGGGACTACCCGCTGCGCGAGGTCGACCTCGCGACGCCGCTCGAACGAACCACGGGGCGCGTCTTGGATGCACGCGTCGTCCTCGTCCCCATCCTCCGCGCGGGAACGGGGATGCTCGGCGGCGTGCTCGATCTCATTCCGATGGCGCGGATCGGCCATGTGGGGCTATACCGCGATCCCCACACACTCCAGCCGGTCGAGTACTACTGCAAGCTACCCCCCGACCTCGAGGACGCCCGAATCATCCTGGTTGATCCGATGCTGGCCACCGGCGGGAGCGCCATCGCGGCCGCCCAGCTGATCAAGGAGCGCGGCGGACGGCACATCCAGTTCCTCTGTCTCGTCGCATCCCCGGAAGGCGTGGCCGCGTTCTCCGCGGCCCACCCCAACGTGCCCATTTACAGCGCGGCTCTCGATCGGGAGCTGAACGCGAAAGGGTACATCCTCCCGGGCCTGGGAGATGCAGGCGACCGGATCTTCGGAACCTGAGCCACGCGCGGACTAGCGGCCCGCCCACTCATCGATCAATCGGGGCAGGTCGTCGAACCGCTCGATCACGTGGTCTGCGACCTCGATCACAGCCGTGTCCTTCGGATTGGCCGCGACCGACATCCCGACAATGCGCATCACGGGGATGTCGTTCACGTGGTCACCAACGAAGCAGATCTCGTCAAGCGGGATTCCGCGCTCTGCGGCCAAGAGGCGCAGCGCATCGGCCTTCGCCCACAGACTGACGATCGTCTCGCTCGTTCCGGTGAACACGCCGTCCCGCACGTGGACCCGGTTCGCCACGGCAAACTCCAGCCCGAGGTCGCGGCGAACCCACTCGGCGACGATGTCGACGCCTGACGAGAGGATGCCCAGCCGGTAGCGCCGACGCAGCGTACGCACTGCTTCGGTGACGCCATCAGCGTACGGCGCCGGTAGCACACGCTCGGCAACTCGGGCGTAGGGCACGCCGGCGAGGAGAGCCGCATCCGCGGCCACCCACTCGGCGTACGCATCCTTGCGCGGGAAGTACTCCCGCAGCAAAGCTTCGGAGCGATCGCCGACGCCCGCAGCCGCGGCGATCGCTCCCCAGCTTGATTCGAATTCGACGCCGCGGTAGCGGACGAGCGTGCCATCCAGATCAAAGACGACGGTCGAGATCGCTTTCCGCGGCCCTTCACCCATCTTAGGGCAGGACCAGCTTCGCGCCGTCACTGATGCCGAGGCGAGCCAATGTCCCCGAGGGAAGCTCGATCGCGTACTGGAACGGTCCCGAGGCGCCGTAGACATCCGTGCTGTTGGCCTTCATCGTCGTCCCTCCGGCGAACGTCCCATCCGCAGCGAAGAAGGCGATGTCGAGGTCGTACAGCACGGTCTGCATCGTGAACTGAACCCGCGACTCCGTGTCGAACTTGAACAGGATCCCGGGATATCGTTCGGCGTAGGCGCCCGGAAAGGCGCGGAAGCCGGTCCAGCGATCGATGTCGCTGTCGGCCACAAGGACGCTCACCTGGATGGATCCTCCCGTCGCGTTCGTGATCGTCACGCCCTCCGAGGTCAGAGTGCCCAATACGCCCATTCCGGAGCCCGCCGGGCTCCACGAAGCTCGCGGGGCGTTGTCCGTGGCATTCGAGGGATACACTGCAATCGGAGTGTCGCCGACCCCATCGCCGTTCGCGTCGATGATCGCGGCGGTTCCCCAGAAGTTGCCGACGCCGGCGATGGTCCAGGAGTTGCCGGTCCCGTTGTCCGCGACGAGCGTCGGTCCCTCGCCGAGAAAGGCGTTCTCCCCAACGTGGTTCGCCGTCGAGTCCAGGTTGAGATACACATCCTGACTGTCGTCCGTGAACACGTTGCCGCGGATCTCGTTGCCGCGAGTCACCGACCGCGCGTAGGTCTCCGGGCACAGGATGCCGCGCGACTCTTGAGCAATCAGGTTCTTGAGGATCCAGTTGTAGCTCCCGGACAGCTGGACGCCGTAGGCGCCCTTGACGAGGGTGTTCGATTCGATGACGTTTCCGGTGGCCTGGTCGCTCAATGAGATCGCTACTTCGCAGTTGGTCAGGCAGTTTCGCTCGATCCGGTTCCCATCCGCCTGCTCAATCGAGATGCCCAGCTTCGTGTTCTCGTGATCAATCGCGTTCTCGGACACGGTGTTTCCGTTCGACGCGCTCGACAAGAGGATTCCCGAGACGTTTGCGTAGAGGAAGTTGCCGGAGATCTGGTTGTCGTCCGACGAGACGAGGCGAATGCCGGAGTCGTTGGCCTTAAGCTGATTGTCGCGAACGACATTGCGCGAAGACAGGGTCAGTTGCACGCCGGCGAGTCGGTTGTTCTGAAGCAGATTCGACTCGACCGTGTTGTCGTTCGACTGGAGGAGAAAGACCCCGTGCTCGGTTCGAACCGGCGAGGTGCGATACACCGAGTTCTTGGACACGGTGGAATGCGCAACGTAGGCTAGCCGGATACCGTCGCCGTTGACGACCTCGTTCCCCGTGATGGTCACGTTGCGGCTGTCGGCGACCGTGAGGTGCGCGGTCGAGAGCCCGGAGATCGTCGCGCCGTCCAGTCCGTAGTAGTAGTAGATCTCCTTGTTATTCAGAAGGTTCGACGTGTCGATGTCCTCATGGAACTGCCCGGCCGAGTCTCCGGTGACCCGCAATCCCAGTCCAGTCGTTGACAGGACGCAGGTGCGCATCACGATCCCCGGGGACGAGACAATCTCGATCCCGTTCACCGAACCCGAGACGGTGCACCCTTCCAGCCTCCCGTTCGACACGAACGCGAGACGAATCGCGGCGCCGTTGGCGTCCGCAGCGTTCTCCACAATCACACCGCGCAAGACGAACGACGCGTGGGTGTTCTCGATCCGCACCCCGTACACGTCGCTCGTCCCTGCAACCACGTCGGCACCGGCAATCAAGTACGGGTCGTCGGCCGTGCCGGTCCCGCCGGCAACGCCGTTCTCCGCGGTGAAGTCCGCGTCACTCAGGATGCTGATCGGCCCTCGACCGAGCGCACTTCCCGAGAGGAGAACGACTGAGGCCCCTGCAAGCAAGAGCAATGAGAGAAACCGTTTCATGCGTCAGACTCCTTTTCGACCCGCGCGGAAAGCCACCCGGATCTCACGCGCGAGACAGCAACAGCATACTAGCGGACACGACGTCGCAACGGCAATCGTTGGACCCTGCTCAGCCTCTCCCATCATCCGCATCTCCCCTATCGCCCGTGTGGCAACCGCGTGAAGAGCGTGTGAAGCGAGCCCCTGCGTCCGACGTGCCGAACGTCCCTTCGCCGCCGGACCGGGTGGATCTTCGCTCCAGCCGGCCGCTGCTAGAGTCCTGTCATGCAACGCCCAAAGAGAATCCTCTGCCTCGTCTTGTCGGCCGCCGCCATTCTCGTCGTGTCCCTCGTTGCAGCGGAGCGCGGCACGGCTCCCGCGGCTCCGTCCGCACAGGCCGTCAAGACCCTATCGTCGCCTGCTCTTACCCGGACTGCGCACGGCCGCGTCGGCGTCTACCTCACGGCCTACGGCGTCCTCAGCGAGGACATCCTGCGCGGCGTGCTCGAAGCACGAAAGGCGGGCAAGATCGATGCCGTCGTCATCAACATCAAGGACAACCACGGCACGATCTCCTACGCGACCGCCGTCCCGCTGGCCAAGGCAATCGGAGCCGCCACGTCCCTTCTTGACTTCAAGAAACTGATCCCGATCTTGCACGCCCAAGGCTTCTATGTGATCGCGAGGCAGGTCGTGTTCAACGATCCGCTCTTGGCAGCGCATCTCGGGTATGCGAATGGTTGGGTCCCGGCAACCGACGCGACGGCCGTCGCCTATAACCTGGCCATCGCGCAGGAAGTCGCGACGCTGGGATTCGACGAGTTGCAGTTCGACTACATCCGCTTCGCCGACGGCGGCGGCCTTGCCAGCGGCTACGCATCGCGCTACGCTGCAGTCGATTCCTTCCTGACACAGGTCGAAGCAGCCATTGGGCAGCACATCACCCTCTCGGCCGACCTGTTCGGACGCGTCATGTGGGACTGGAACGCCAAGCGGACCGACCCGATCGGGCAGTCGCTCGAGGACATGTCCGCCCACCTCGACTGTGTATCTCCGATGCTCTACCCGTCACACTACACGGAGCAGAAGTACAAAGACGGCCCATACCTCGTCGTGAAGGATGCTCTGACCACGGGCAAGAAGCGGACCCACACGGCGATCCGTCCGTTCCTCCAGGTCTTCGACCTGGACATCCCGGCGGGGATGACGCTCGACGCGTACATTGCAGCGGAGATCCAGGCGGCCAAGGAGTGTGGCGCGGACGGGTACCTTTTCTGGGAGCCGTCGAACGACTATCGCGCGCTGTATCGGGTCCTCGGGGTCTCCTACACGTACTAGCTCGCCCCCGTGGCATCGAGTAGAGTCTTCGGCGTAACCGGAAGCCCGGTACAGCCATGTTCCAAGGATTCTCTCGATCCAGTCATCTACCTGCGCGCACGGGCGAGCTGGTCACGGCCCACGGCGCGGTCCGCACGCCGGCCTTCGTCGCCGTCGCCACGCGCGCGTCGGTGAAGGGCGTGGAGCCAGGGGTCCTCGCGTCCCTCGGACTCGAGCTGCTCATCGCGAACTCGTACCACCTCCACCTCCGTCCCGGCGAGGATGTCATTGCCGCCCTCGGAGGCTTGCACGGCTTCTCGGGCTGGCACGGCCCAACCATGACTGACTCGGGCGGGTTCCAGGTCTTCAGTCTCGGAGCGGGGAAGGTCCACGGCGTCGGGAAGGTGGCATCCATCTTCCCGGGCGAGGAGCCTGCGCCTCGACCCGTTGGAGGCGCCTCGCTCGTGCGCCTGTCGGAGGATGGCGCGTGGTTCCGGTCAGTCGTTGACGGGTCCGAGCACACGTTCACACCGGAGTCAGTCATCCTCACCGAGCGCAAGCTCGGAGCCGACATCATCCTCCCGCTCGACGAGTGCACCTCACCCATTCACGATCACGCCTACACACGCGCCGCAATGGCGCGCACTCATCGTTGGGCTCGCCGTGCTCGCGGCGCATTCCATCTTCTCGCCAATGATCCGGCCTTTCCGAACCCAGACCAGGAGCTCTTCGGCATCGTTCAGGGCGGGGCGTACGAGGATCTCCGTCGGGAGAGCGCGCGCGTCATCGCCGACATGGGATTCGACGGCTTCGCCATCGGGGGCTCACTCGGCCGCTCCAAGGACGACATGTGGCGGGTCCTCGACTGGACGGTCCCCGCATTGCCGCCAGAGAAGCCGCGTCACCTTCTCGGAATCGGCGAGCTCGAGGACATGTTCGCCGCCGTGGCGCGGGGCGTCGATACATTCGATTGCGCCGCGCCCACGCGCATGGCGAGGAATGGAAGCGTGTTCCTGCGCGACGCGCCGCGGCACCGGATCCATCTTCGCAACGCGGCGTTCCGCACCGACGAGCGCCCGATCGATCCCGCCTGTGATTGCCCGACGTGCAGCGCCCACTCCCGCGCCTACCTGCAGCACCTGTGCCGATCGGGCGAACTCGCGTACTACCGCTTAGCGACCATCCACAACTTGCGATTCCTGGTGCGGCTCTTGGACGACATCCGCACCGCGATTGCCAACGATCGTTTCGAGGCGCTCGCTGCGGAGTGGGGCTTCCCTCTACCGTAGGCAAAACGGGAGCGAACAAACGACGAGGCGCCGCCGGAGCGGCGCCCCACCTTCCCATCACGCCCAGTTCGTTCCTACGGCAGGATCCTCCGCAGCGTGCTTCCGAGCGCGCCGAGATCGAGCGCCGAGAAGTCGAGCGTCAGGCCGATGCGGTGCGTCGGTCCGACCGCGCCGGACACGAACGCGTAGTCGATCAGGAACCCCTGCACGTTCAGGCCCACGCCGGCGGTAAGGGAGGTCTGACCCTTGCTCAGGACCCCCAAGCGAAGAGCCAACGTCGGCACCGGCTCGTACGTGATCCCGAACGCAACTGACCCTGCGAGGTGAAGGTCGGCCGCGACCATCACGGTGCCAAACAGGCGTGCTGTGGCTCCGAGGCCGATGTCCATCGGCAGGGTCTCTTGCGTGCTGCCGTACGAGACGCCCCCGAACAGATTCTGGAGCGTCACTCCGAACGCTGCATCGGTGATAGCGAGCGGCCCCAGCGACATCGGGGGGATGTCCATCCGAAACGACAGATCGAATGCGAACCCGCTCCCCGACACGTCTGCGATCGTCGATGAGACCCCCTTCAGCAGTCCGCCGAGAGAGAACGCAATCGGCATCTTCGGCAGGAATGAGAACATCGACGGGTCGACGCCGAAGCCGAACATGTACGCCGAGCTCGAGTACGACAGGTTGGTCGTCGGATTCCCTGCCGAGTCGTACCCCGGAATGCTCCCCGAGTCGTAGAGCTCTGCCGCAATGGCGAATCCCCGCAACGCGAGGGAGAAGGCCGTGTAGTTCGCCACCCCCATGTGCGAGGCGTAGAACGAGCTGAAGCTGATCCCCGGGAGCTCGGCCAGCCCAGCCGGGTTGTAGTAGACCGTCTCGGCGCCCCGCACCACCGCGATGCCCGCGCCTCCGGCGCCCATCTGGCCCACGCCGGGCGCAATGTCGAGCACCGTCGACGCCATTTCGCTCGCGGCCCCGAGGCCCAGCCCCGCGATGAGGAGGGCCACTCCGAGAACCACGTGTGTCCGTTTCATGTCGTCCCCTCCCTATCGTGTGATGAGCACTCGGAACACGTCAGAGCGCACGGTCCCGCCGCCCACGGCGGTTCCGGTCACAACGCAGAAGTAGAGCCCATTCCCCACGGGGTCGCCTGCGTCGTCAGTGAGGTCCCATACGTACGTTGTCGCCCCCGTAGCCAGCGCATGCTCCAACACCAGCCGGCCGTCGAGACGGTAGATCCGCAAGATCGGACTCGTCGTTCCGTCCGGCAAGAGCAGGTTGAACGTCGCATTCACGGAGGCAGGATTCGGATACGCGTAGACAATGACCCGCGTCGGACCGCTTACGATGATCGAGATCGTCTTGGCTGCGCTCTCTCCGCCGCGCGAGTCGACCGCAATCACGCTCACGGTGTACGTATTCGGGGCGTTGAACGTGTGGGTCGCCGTCGCGACACCGGCGTTGTTCGTCGCCCCGTCGCCGAAGTCCCAGCGATAGTGGTCAATCGTGTCGCCTGCGTCGGCGTCGGTCACGTTGGAGGCCGTGAAGGTCACATCCTCGCCCGTGCTCGGAGCCGTCTTATTCGCCGTGAGAGAACCCACGACCGGCGGTGTGTTACCCACCGAGATCGTGTGTTCCACTGTCACTGAAGCGCTCTGCGCGTCCGTTACGACGACTTTCACGGTGTACGTCTGCTTGTTGGCAAACGCGTGCGTCGGGTTGGCGACCGCGCTCGTCGCGGTGTCCCCGAAGTCCCAGGCGTACGTGAACGCCGTTCCGGACGGCTGGTCAGGATCCGTGACCGTCGAAGTGAACGTCACGGTCTGCGCCTGCGCCGGAGCCTGAGGCGTCCAGGTGAAGCTCGCCGTCGGCGGCACGTTCGGCGGCCCCTGGATGGTCAGCGCCTTCGACACTGATCCGGTCACGCCGCGGGCGTCCGTCACCGTCAGCGTGATGGTGAACGTTCCGCCATTCGGATAGCGATGCGTCGGATTCTGCACATCGGCTGTCGATCCGTCGCCGAAGTCCCAGTGCCAACTCGAGATCGCGTCCTTGTCCGCATCCGTTGCTGAACCGGTGAACTGGAGTGTCTGGGCATAGGTGAAATCGGCCTTGGCTTGCACCGACGCGGTTCCCGTCGCCACCGCCACGGTGAAGCTGGGCACCGGGCGATGGTTCGTCTCCAGGCTCCACTGATTGCTCGACGCCATCCTGTCGAAGCTTTGAAGGTTCTCGGTGTGCAGAACGCGGGTCTCCAACTGGATCGTCCGCCCTGCCACCATGTTTTCCGGCTCGGCGAGCGTGAGGTACACATTGAGGTACGCCTCGACTCCGCTTGCCGTGTCGGTGAGGACGTTATCGTGCGTCAGCTCGATCCGCGCTCCGCCGGTGCGGAAACCTGACAGGTCCGTCGTCTCTCCCAGCTTGATCTCCGTCCCCGTGAGCGTGTTCTGCCGCCAGATCTCGACCTTCACGACATCCGTGCTCGTCGCCGTGCCGATGTTCTTCACGACGATCGGGTTCAGAACGACGTTATTGATCTGCTCGTCGAGGTCCTTCACGTGGATCTGCTGCGCAAACAACCGCTGGCCCGAGTACGCGACTCCTCCCGAAGGCGGGGTCATGTTCTCCACGAGCTCGAGTCCCGGCAGGTGGAGAACCAGCGTGTCCGGGTAGGTCACTTCGTCGCTCTGATAGTCAGCTGGGGTATCGGTCCACGGCGTCGCCCACGATGTCGGCAGCGTTCCGGGCGGCGTCCCGTACGGTTCGCGTCCCTCGAATCGGACGGATGGTTTCAATGTATGACCGTCCACTGGAGTCCCGATCGTGTAGTAGATCTTGAACACCTGATCGTGGTCGTCTGCAACGGGGTAAGGTCCCGGGGAGTCGAACGTGTACCACTGCCCCGTCTTGAAGTTCGTCAAGTTGGAATGCAGCGTTCCGCTGTTGTCAATCGTGAGAAGCGTGGTCGCCCCCGCCTTGACGACGATCCGGTTGATCTCCGTCCCTTCCGCCGTGCCGGTGTTGCGGATGTACACCTTCCACGCAGCCACTCCGTAGGAGTTCGCGTCGCTGTCATAACAGTGAACCGTTTGCACCACCACATCGCCCGTCGCCGCAGTGCCCGACGAGAGGGACGTGCTCTCTTCCACGATCTTCTCGAATCCCTGCTTGCGTAGGGTCTGCGTATTGTCCGCCGTGGCGCTCTGCTCGTAGCTCACGGCCTGTCCGACCACGCCGGCGCCGGACTGGCCTGTTTCCTTAACGTAGAGCGTCACTTTGGTGTGGATCGTGCGACCGTCGGTGACGAAGTTCTGCGCTTTGAACGTCATCGTGACCGTCACCGTCAGACTCCCGTTGTCTGGCACGGCCTGCCCGTCAGATGACATGCCGAACGCGTTCCAGGCAAGCGACACGCCGCCGGTGGCTGGCCATGGGGTCCCTGCCACCGTCCACGTGGTACTCCCAGATCGAATCGCCACCGTGACCGTGTCGATGTCGCTCTGCCCTGCCGTACCGAGGTTCTCAACCTTCACGATCGTCTGTGACCCCGTCTGGGTCCAGAATACCGAACTGCCGTTCGCATCGTTGTCTGAGAACGTCGACACCTGGACGATGCCTGTGTCGCTCGGATTGAAGAACCCCGCGTCGGGTGAGTTGTCGTCAATGACGTCGAAGCCGCCGTTCCGGATCGTCTCTCCTGTCAGATCGCTGATCCACGCAGAGGTGTAACTCGAGCCGTTTGAGACGTAGTGCACGCGAGTCCGCAGGTTGACCGTCTCGCCGCCTACAACCGCCGTCCCCACCGTGACATAGATCTTGAGGTCCTCGGTGGTGTTCGTCATGTTGTAGCCGGAGAGGTCGATCGTGATCCCCGTCGCGAGGCCGGAAATCGCCGTCGTTTCTCCAAGGACCACGCCTCCGTCCACGACAGCGATTCGATCGATCACCCCGTCACCCGCGGTGCCCATGTTCTGAACGGTGACCGCGTTCAATGTCACGGTCTCGCTCCCGCGAGTGATGTGGATCTCCTGAACCTCGATCGTGTCGGTCGGGTCGAGGTTGCCCGCCGCGATATTGCGGTCTGAGAACCCCGGCAACGCCGCCGCTGCGAGCGACGCGAATCCGACCACGAGCCCAACAAGCGCGAGGACGCGCCGGCACGTCGTACTCATTCTCGTCCTCCTGTGCAGATCTCTAGGAAGGAACATCATCATTCCGCTAAACGCTCCGGGGCCAGTATAGAGATGGGATGAGGAACAAAGCGAGCGTCGCGTCCGTGCCTCTCTGCGTCTCTGTCGCCTTCGAATGGGACGCTTGTCCCGGCTGGGCCGCAGCAGCGGCAACTCTCACTTGCACGTCCGAAAACGGCTCGGTAGCCTTGTGCCATGGCCGAACCCATCGCAACGAACCGCAAAGCCCGGCACGAGTATTCGATCGAGGACACGATCGAGGCCGGCATCGTGCTCACCGGAACGGAGGTGAAGAGCCTTCGTGCCGGCCACTGCTCTCTGCAGGAGGGTTACGCGATCGTTCGCGACGGGGAGGCGATCCTAAGGGGAGTCCACATCGCGCCGTACCAGGAAGGCTCGTCTTCGAACGTCGACCCCGTGCGCGACCGCAAGCTCCTTCTTCATCACCAGGAATTGCGTCGTCTCTCGACCAAACTCAGAGAGCGCGGCTACACACTCGTTCCCCTCAAGCTCTACTTCCTTCGCGGCCATGCCAAGCTTGAGCTCGGCCTCGCCAAAGGGAAGAAGCTCTTCGACAAGCGCCGCACACTCCGTGAAGCAGACGAGAAGCGAAAGGTGCAAGACGCGATGAAACGCTTCTCCCGCGGCGAACGCACCTAGCTCACGCCAGAGTCCACGGTCCGGTGTCCGTAGTCCGTGGTCGGAAGCTTCTTTCACCCAGCATGCCGGACTTGGCGTCCCGGAATGCACTTCGCAACCCTGCGCCGGCTGTCTCCGAAGCCGCCGCAGTGCGACCGGTCGGCAGACGAGTCCTCTGACTCCGGACCACGGACTACGGACTACGGACTACGGACCGTCGCTCAGGAGCGGAACAGCACCGCGAGGAGAAGCAGCCCCCCAATGAGCTTCTCCCAAGCTGTCCACCTACGAACGGAAGAGGACAGCCTCGCGCTTGAACAGCTGGATCGCAAGCGCAATGAGAACTGCACCGCAGAACACGTTGGCTGCGAGCGTGAGCACGATGTCGCGGAACACGATGTCACCCACGATCACTGATTGGAGCACGTACAGCGCGTTGGCCACCGGAATGAGGAACTGGGCGCCGCGGAACGTCGCCGTGCCGGTCATTGACACCATCCCTACGAGGACGATCACCATGTAGATCGGCAGGAGGTACGTGGACGCCTCCTTCTGACTGCGCGCGTAGGTCCCGACAATGATGACCAATGCTGCGAGGATCACGGCGAGCGGGACGAGCACGGCCAGCATCCACCCGAACGCCGCCGCATCCAACCGGAACACAGCCGAGGTGGGCAGAGACGACGGAGTGAGGCCGCCGCCGAATGCGCGCACTCCGATGAGAAGGCCGAGCGCTGAGAGAACGCACGATGCAAGCGAGACCGTGAGGACCGTGAGGAACTTCCCGAGCACGATCTCCGTTCGGGAGAGGTGGCTGACCAGGAGCGTAGCGATCGTGCTCCGCTCCTTCTCTCCCGCCGTGATCTCCGCTCCGAGGCCCATCGCGCCGGTGAGCACGGCGAGGACCATGAAGTAGGGCAAGAGCCGGCTCAGGAAGAGCCGGCCGAACGACTCTCCGGTGGCCACGTCCTGCGTCTTCACGACAAGCGGAGGAGAGAGGTCCGAGTAGCTGTACCCAAGCGCTTCGAGCTTCGCGGTCACCACGTCCTTCAAGTAGCTCTCGAGGAATCGGCGGACCGCCGCAGCGGAGATCGCCGAAAGCTGGTTCGTCTGGTCGTAGTAGAGCGTTACCGCGAGCCCGAGCCCCTCACCTCCGGCCCCTTTGCCAACGGCCATCACGAGATGTCCGGCGTCGTGCCGAAGTGCGTCGACCGCGCGGTCGACATCGGGATACGGAATCACGCGAAGCCCGGTCGCCTGGGACAGCTCGCGGGCAAACGTCGTGTCGTTCGAGCTGTCGACGACGAGCACCACCGGCACGATCGTCTCAACGCGCACGCGTTCCGACTCTCCGAAGCGCGACATGACCGAGACGACCAACGGGTAGAAGATGAGGGGAAAGATGACCGTCAAGAAGAACGTTCGCCGGTCCCGGATCGCGCCAAGGAGCTCCTTGGCGAACAGGAGGCGAACGTTCTTCATCATCGCCGCGCCGCTACTTTGACGTCGTCCCAGACGGCGTCTGCACGCCGGACGGAGTCACAGCGGGAGGCACGACCGTCGATTCGGTCTGCGACACAGGACTGGCGGCCGCACCGGTCTGGCCGAGCGCCGCTCCAGAGAGTTGCGTCGTTCCGTCCGTGCCTCCGGATGCTGTCGAAGGCGTGCTGGCCGGCGTCGAACTCGAGCCGGTGGATGCCGTCGTGGAAGGAGGCGTTGACGCCGCGGGGGTCGTCGTGGCCGTCGCCGTCGGAGGAACCGCCGTCACGGGTTTCGTGGTCGATGCGGTCGTTCCCACCGACGCGGTCGTCGTGCTCGGCGCCGCCGATGCCGTCGTCGTGCTCGGCGCCGCGGCCCCCGTGGTGACTCCGGTCGGCGCTCCGGCCTTCGCGCCGCGGCTCGTCGGCGGCGCGTCGTCTTTCAGCAGGACCTTAGTCTGTGCCGCCTCAACGACGCCGGACGCGTTCCGGCTGTAGAACGAGATCGACCGCGCACCGTCCTCGCCGGTCATTCGGAACGGCAACATGTACCTGAGCCATGCACCGTCGTTGATCCGGTAGTAGGTCTCGGTTCGGCCGTAGGTTGACTCCTGCGTACGCCGCAGGGTGATCTTCGTCGACGAGGTGATCCACGTGCCACGAGAGTCGGTGTACTTGGGATCGCCGATGTCCATGACCGTCAGCGGGGCGTGATTGTCGAGCAAGAAGCAGACCGTCTTCTTCGGCTCTGCGTTCCCCAACCTGTCGATTCCATAGTACGTGATCTTGCGCGGCCCGTCGTCACCCTTGAGCAGGATCGGGGAGATGTACGTAGTCCACGTCACTCCGTCGATCGAGTACTTGATCTCGGCGAGTCCGCTGCCCGGATCGGCTGCAGACAGAGTGACCGGCGTCTGTGACGTCACGACGAGCGATCCGTCGGGAGCCACGAGATTTCCGGCGTAGCTCGGCCCCGCGGGCGATACGTCAGTCAGATCGACGGGCGACTTGATCAGCGGATGCAGATCGCCGAGCGGGTAGTACGGCTCATCGCCGATCCCGTCCTTGTTCTGGTCGGCGCCCGTGTAGTCGCTCCAGTAGTTGCCGCTCTTCCCATCGTACCACGTGTTCCAGCCCTGCGGGTCGTACCCGGCGAGTCCGTTGTCGAGGAAGCTGTTCCCCGCGATGACGTTCTCCTGCGACTGGGCGGCCATGACGACGCCGTAACGGCAGTCGCTGATGACGCTCTCTCCGATGTGGTTGTCCACCGAGTTGAGCAGATAGATGGCGGTGTCCGATCTCGTGATCTGAACCTTCTCCACGCGGCCGTTCTCGACGGAGTTGAAGTAGACGCCGGCGACCCGCGCGCCTTCGATGACGCAGTCGCGAATCACGAAGTAGCTCGCCGTGTGATCGACGTAGATCCCGTAGTCGGCGTTCGCCGGTGTGATGCTCCACCCCTCGATGATGTAGGGATCGGACGACGTGCCGCTTCCCGACATCACACCGTTTGAGTACGTGAAATCGCCGTCACCGTAGATGTAGATTGGCTCGTGAGTCCCCCACCATAGGAACCCACCGACCTGCCCCCCCACCAGGCCGGCCGATACGACGGCGACCACGACGAGCGCCATCGCCCATACGACCTTCCTGCCCATGATTGCCTCCTTGAGCTTGCCGAGCGGGTCAGGATACCACGAGGCGGGCCCCAAGGGAACCCCTAGGCCATCGCCTCGCGTCCCACCGCTTCGAAGAAAACGTCCTCCAGATCTTCCTTCCCGTAGACTGCCGCGAGTTCTTTTTGGGTTCCAAACGCGTGGATCCGGCCCCGATAGAGAATGGCGACGCGATCGCAGAGCTTCTCCGCCAAGCGCATCACGTGCGTCGAAAGCAGAATGGTCCGCCCCTGCTCGCGAAACAGGGCAACCGTTTCTTCCACACTGCGCGCGGCCATGATGTCGAGTCCGAACGTGGGCTCGTCGAGGATCAGCACCGCGGGGTCGTGGATGATGCTCCGCGCCAAGGACAGCTTCTGCTTCTCGCCCGTGGAGAACGTGCTGACCCGTCGGTCGGCGAGCGCCGTCATCTGGAGCATCTCGAACACCTCGCCCGCCCGCTTGGCGATCGCCGCATCGGAAAGCCCGCTGATCCGCCCGAAGAACCGGAGCGTTTCGCGCGCGGTGAAACGGTCGTACAGCCCAGTCTCCGTCGCGAGAAAGCCGATCCGTTCTCGCACGCGATCGGGATCCTTGCGGGTGTCGAATCCCGCAATCGTCACGCTGCCCGATGTCGGCGTGAGGATCGTGGCAAGCATTCGCAGGGTCGTTGTCTTGCCCGCGCCATTCGGACCGAGCAGGCCGAACACTTCTCCCGCGCGGCAGTCGAACGACACGTCGTCGACGGCCCGCAGGACGCCGCGGCGCGTCCGAAACTCCTTCGTCAAATCCCGCACCTGGACCAAGACGTCGGTCATAGCGTGTCGCACCCGACGAACGATCGCAGCGGCTCCGGGACCTCGATCGTCCCGTCTTTGCGTTGGTTGTTCTCGAGGATAGCCGCCATGAGTCGCGACGTCGCGACTCCGGACCCGTTCAACGTGTGCACGAAGACGGGTTTATCCTTCGGCGTCGGGCGATAGCGGATGTTGCCCCGCCGCGCTTGGAAGGTCTCGCAGTTCGAGCACGACGACACCTCGTAGTACCGACCCTGCCCGGGCAGGTAGACCTCGAGATCGACGGTCTTTGTCGCCTGCTGCGCCATGTCCTCCGTGGTCAGGAGCGCGACGCGGTAGTGCATTCCCAGCGCCTGAAGGACCGACTCGGCGTCCTCGATCAGACTGTCTTGCTCCGCGTACGACGTCTCCGGCGTCGTGAACTTGAACAACTCGACCTTGTTGAACTGGTGAATGCGGATGAGTCCGCGCTCTCCTTCGCCGTAGCCACCCGCCTCGCGTCGGAAGCACGGAGTGTACGCCACATACTTCTTCGGGAGCTCTTCGAGAGCAAGCGTCTCGCCGCGATGCAAGTTCACAAGCAGGCTCTCGGCCGTCGGGTTCAGGAAGAGACCGTCTTTCTCGATCGCGTACACCTCGTCAGCGAACTTCGGGAACTGCGACGAAACGTAGAAGCTCTCGGCATTTGCAACGAACGGCGGAAAGACCGGCGTGTACCCGCGCCGCGCGTGGTGCGCGATCATGAACTGGATGAGCGCGAACTCGAGCAACGCCCCGCGTCCAACGTACATCGGGAACTTCGCGCCGGCAATCGCCGCAGCCCGACGGAAATCGAGGAGGCCCTTCTCCTCGCCGATCTCGAGGTGATGGCGGACGGTGAACCCGGGGTCGCGCCGCTCTCCGAACGTGCGGAGAATCACCTTCTCGTCCTTCGTGCCCACAGGAACGGACGAGTGCGGGAGGTTCGGCAGGCGACTGACGAGGTCATCCATCCGCCGCTCGGTGTTCCGCAGGTCCTCGTCCAGCTTCGAGGCCCGGGTCGAGATCTCACCCAGCCGGCCGAGGAGATCGTCGGCCGACCTCCCGGCCTTCTTGCGGGCCGCGACTTCCAGCGACCCACGGTTCTTCTCCGCCTTCAGCTCTTCGACCTCGCTGATCAGCTTCCGCCGCGCGTCGTCAAGCTCGAAGAGGGGCGCAAGGCTGATGGACGGATCGCGCGTCTTGAGGCGCGCCTCCATTTCCCGTGGGTGTTCCCGTAACTCACGTATGTCGAGCATCGTCCCGGCCTCCGTTTCGCCCTTCGATTCTAGGAGACGCCTCGGCGTCCGGCAAACCTTGGCCCGCGATGGGCCTTCCTGCCTGGTTTCGCGCTCTGCCGCGGCTGGGTATAATGACGCCCCGCAGGGAGTCTTGCGGCAAGCAGTCGCTCGATGCGCCGCGGGTTGTCCTGCGGCGTGTGGTCAGGCCCGGGAGGCTCGCAGCATGCGCATCTTGATGTACTCGAAGGCTCTCTACTCGAGCTGGCTCTACTACAGCCCGGACCGGATTCTCTTCGACGCCGGAGAGGGCGCAAGCTCCATCCTCGGAAACAAGGCCTTCGCTATCCGGAGGGTGTTCGTCTCCCACGGACACGCCGACCACGTGGCCGGCCTCGTCGGCCTCGTCAACATCCGCAACCACGCCATGGGAGACAAAGAGAAGGAACTGTCCATCTACTACCCGAAGGACAACTACCTCGTGACGGAGATGATGGCGTTTCTCGCGCGCACGAATCGCCGACTGACCTACGACCTCGAGTGGGTGCCCATGGCACCGGGAGATCGCGTTCCCCTGGAGGGAGGCGCGACGCCCCGCTACGTGGAGGCATTCCCAACGGTCCACGTCCACAACGAGAAATCGCTCGGGTTCAACATCGTGGAACTTCGCCACCGCCTGAAGCCAAGACTCGCCGGGAAGAGCCAAGAGGAGATCGTGGCGATCGTGCGGGCCGAGGGGAAGGAGGCAGTCACCGAACACTACGAGCAGAAGCTCTTCTCGTACGGAGGAGACTCCGTCCCGCTGAAAGCGGCCTACGTCGCGGACACCGAGGTCCTCTGCCACGATACGACGTTTCTCGACGAAGAGGATCGCAAGGAGTACAAGCATGCGACGCTCGCCGAAGCTCTTCAGGTGGCACGCGATGCGCGGGTGAAGAAGGAACTCATCTGCTTCCACATCTCGAGCCGCTACAAGGCCAAGGTGAAGGAAATCGAGGCCGCCGGCGGCCACTTCAGCGGCCTCGACTGCCGCGTCACCCTGGTCCCACCGGGACGAGTCTTCGTGGCGGAGTGATCGCTGTGGAGTGCCCACCGCGTTTTCGTTACGATCCCACCGCACCAGAGTGGAGGAGGGCCCCATGGTAGAACGTAAGTCGACCCGGATCCTGACCGCGCTTCCCGGACCGAAGTCCGCCGTCGTGCTCGCCAAGAAGGCGAAGTACGTTGCGGCGCCACTCGAGGCGTACGCACCGTTCATCATCCGATCGAGCGAAGGTGCCATCATCGAGGATCTTGATGGCAATAGGTTCATCGACTTCTCGGGCGGCTGGGGTTGCCTCGCCGTCGGCCAGCGCCACGAGCGGATCGTCGCCGCGCTGCATGATCAGATCGACCATTTCCTCCATACCGACTTCACCGCGGTGCCGTACGCGCCGCTCGTCGAGCTGGCCGAGGCCCTCTGCGCGCACACGGCGATCTCGGGTGAGAAGAAGGCCGCCTTCTTCAACAGCGGAGCCGAAGCAGTCGAGAACGCCGTGAAGATCGCGCGGGCCTACACGAAGCGGAAGTCCGTCCTCGTGTTTGAGAATGCGTTTCACGGGCGCACGCTCCTGACGATGACGATGACGCACAAGGCGAAGCCCTACAAGACGGGATTCGGACCGTTCGCGTCCGATGTGTACCGCCTCCCGTACCCGTACGAGTATCGCAAGCGCGTCACGCCGGAGGAGATCGAGTCGACGCTTCTGTCGCTCGTCGATCCGACGGAGGTCGCCGTCATGGTGGTCGAGCCGGTGATCGGAGAGGGAGGCTTCCTCGTGCCGCCGGCATGGTTCTTGCCCTTCCTGCGAACGCTCGCCGACAGGTACGGTTTTGTCCTCGCGTTCGACGAAGTGCAGTCAGGCATCGGACGCACAGGCAAGTTCTTCGCGTTCGAGCACTTCGGAGCGGAGCCCGATCTCGTCTGCGTTGCGAAATCCCTCGCATCCGGCCTGCCGCTGTCCGGCGTCGTCGGCCGCGCGAAGGTCATGGACGCGCCGATCCCTAGCGCGATCGGCGGCACGTACGCCGGAAACCCACTCGCCTGCCGCGCCGCCATCGAAGTCATCCGGACCCTCGACAAGGAAAAGCTGCTCGACAGGGCGTCCCACGTCGGCGATCGGATCAAAGCTCGCTTCGAGCGCCTCGCGAAACGATTCGACATCGTCGGCGACGTCCGGGGACTCGGAGCCATGGTTGCCATCGAGCTCGTGAAGGATCGAGTGTCGAAGGAACCAGCCAAAGAGATCACGGGGAAGATCGCGCAGACAGCCATGGCAAACGGAGCCATCTTCCCGACCGCCGGACTCCAGGGGAACGTCCTCCGCGTTCTCGTCTCGTTCGTCATCACCGACGAACAGATTGACGAGGGAATGGACATTCTCGAGGATGCTTTCACCGACGTCCTTGCCAAGCCCTAGCCCTAGCTCCTGGGCGCTGGGGAGCGCTCGATGGCACGCGGCAGTGGGTCGGCGCTTTCCTGCGGACCGCTCTGTATTGACGTACGGAACAGCGTTCTCGTGCATGACGGGGCAGAAAGCCCCGCACACACTGCGCTGTAGACTTGACAAAGGCATCGTGCGTTGCCATACTGGCGGCAGATCCTCATACCTAGGGGGTACGACGTGAACAAGGCAGAACTCGTCGAGAAGCTGGCGAAGGGCACCGGGCTCACCAAGAAGGACGCACGGGCGGCACTCGATGGCGTGGTCGATGTGATCACGCAGGCACTGGCAAAGAACGAGCCAGTGATCATCACCGGGTTCGGGAAGTTCGAGACCCGGAAGCGCAAGGCGACGACACGGATGAACCCGCAGACCGGGCAGCGCATCAAGACCCCGGCCAAGGTCGTCCCCGCCTTCAAGGCCGGGAAGAACCTGAAGGACATCGTCGCCAAGAAGGCCGCCGCGACGAAGAGGTAGGGCCAAGTAGGGCTCGCTGCCTTTGGGCAGCCTACAGAAAAAGTGAGGAAAGGGGAAGCTTCGGCTTCCCCTTCTTTTTCGCCTTGCTGCTCTTGCTTCGTATTCTGGCCGCCGCGGACCGTGGGTCGTTCGAGGACCCAGAATGGGGACTCGTTTCGTCCCCTGCCCAGGTAAGGAGGTATCCGTGGGCTTTGTCTTCGCCCTCCATGAGCATCAGCGCACGGCGCTGGTGCCCACGAAAGGCCTTTCCTCGCTGTCGCTGACGGCACCAGCAATTGGGAGGATCGATGAGTCTGGACTTCCTCGGTAATCTCACTCCCCGACGACGAAGGGCGGTCCCGCTCGCCGGCGACCGAGAGGTTCGATGAGCCCGGATCTCGTCAGCGACCTGAATCCGAGGCAACGCGAAGCGGTCACGCATCGCGACGGGCCCCTACTGGTGGTTGCGGGCGTCGGCACGGGGAAGACGACGGTCATCACGCGGCGCATTGCCTGGCTCATCGCCGAGAAGCGAGTCCGCGCTGCGGAGATTCTCGCACTCACGTTCACCGAGAAAGCAGCAGCGGAGATGGAGGAGCGCGTCGACCGCCTCGTCCCCTATGGCTATGTCGAGGCCCAGATCGGAACATTTCACTCCTTCTGCGATCGGATCGTTCGAGAGAACGCAATCCTCCTGGGCCTATCGCCTGAGTACCGAATCCTCACCGAGGCAGAGGAAGCAATCTTCCTGAAGGAGCACCTGTTCGAACTGCCCCTCCATCGCCTTCGTCCCCTCGGGAACCCGCTCCACCACCTCCGCTCGATCCTTACCCTCTTCTCGCGAGCAAAGGATGAGGATGTCACACCTGAGCAGTACTCGGAGTACGTCGAGCGACACGCGGCCGCAGGATCGCCCGTCGATGAAGACGCAGGATTCGCGGATGAACTCGCACGGCAGCGGGAACTGGCAGCGACGTATGGCGGATACCAGTCGCTCCTCCTGCGCCACGGGCTGGTCGATTTCGGCGATCTGATCGCGCTCGCGCTTCGTCTCTTCCGTGACCACCCGACCGTCTTGGCGCGAACGCAGCGCCGCTTCCGCGCCATTCTGGTCGATGAGTTTCAGGACACGAACTACGCCCAGTTCGAGCTCCTCAAGCTCCTCGCTGCGCACCGAAACATCACGGCGTGCGGCGATGACGACCAGTCGATCTACAAGTTCCGGGGCGCCGCGATTTCGAACATCCTCGGATTCCAGGACACGTACCCCGACGCGGACCTCGTCGTCCTTGAGGAGAACTACCGGTCCACTCAAGCCATTCTCGATGCCGCCTACCGCCTCATTCAGAACAACAACCCTGACCGACTCGAAGTCCGCCGGTCCATTCCAAAGAAGCTACGCGGTGTCACGGGCGCCGGGCGGAGTCCGCATCAGTCTCACTTTGCTACGCAGGGCGAGGAAGCCGATCACGTCGCTTGCGTGATCCACGATCGCGCCCTCCACGAGGGACGACGCTACTCTGACTTCGCCGTTCTCGTTCGCTCCAACGCAGCTGCGGCGGGATTCCTGCGCGCCCTGAACATGCTTCGCATTCCGTGGCGCTTCTCTGGCAGCCGCGGCCTCTACGACCAGGAGGAGGTCCGGGCGACGGTCGCGTTCCTCCGAGTCCTCGCCGACCCCCGCGATGACGTCTCACTCCATTATCTCGCGAGTTCATTCCTCTACAACCTTGACCCCGAGGTCCTCGCCCGCGCAACTGCGCTCGCGCGACGGCAGCACATCGGGCTCCTCGACCTTCTCCGCGCCACGCGCGGGCAGCCTTCGCCCTTCGATGCGACCGTTGGGGACGACGAAACGATCGCCCGCCTCTGCGGCGACCTCACGGCGATGATCTCGCTCTCGACGCGAGAGCGAACCGGGGAAGTACTCTACCAGTACCTCTCTGCGCAGACCGGGACGATCGAAAGACTCGCGAATTCCCAGGCCTCCGCCGACGTCCAGCGCGCTCAGAACCTCGCGAAGCTGTTCACCATTGTGGAGCGATTCAGCGCCCTCGCGCGCTACGATCGAGTCGCCTGGTTCGTCGACTACCTCGATGCCCTGATCGAAGCGGGGGACAATCCTCCGGTCGGCGACGCTTCTCCCGACGCCGACGCCGTGTCGGTGTTGACGATCCATCAGGCGAAGGGCCTTGAGTTCCCAGTCGTCTTCCTCGTGGACCTTGTATCCGGACGCTTCCCTTCGCCCGACCGCCACGATGTGCTCCAACTCCCCGACGCGCTCGTGAGGGATCTCGTCACAGGTGGGGACTTCCACCTACAGGAGGAGCGCCGGTTGTTCTACGTTGGAATGACCCGCGCGAAGGAGGACGTGTACCTCACAAGTTCCCAGGATGTGGGGGGCAAGCGGACCCGTAAGCCGAGCCTCTTCGTGTCGGAGGCGCTCGACCTTGATGCGAGCGAGCTGCGGCTTGCGCAGAGCGAACCGCTTGCGCCCGTGGTCCGGCAGCGTCGGGCGGCCGAACCCCCATCAGCAGAATCGAAGACATCGCAGGCACGGCCGCCTGAGGGCGAGCTGACTCTCAGCTTCCGCCAGGTCGACGACTACCTCACGTGCCCTCTCAAGTACCGCTATGCCCACGTGCTTGGCATTCCCGTCCGGCCGCACCATGCGCTCGTCTACGGGAACGCAGTCCATCAAGCGATTCGGCTCTACAACATGAACCGCACCACGGGACACTCCACCCCGCTTGCGAGCTTACAGGAGGTCTTTCGCAGTCATTGGACGTCGGAGGGGTTCCTCACCCGCCAGCATGAAGAGCTTCGATTGCAGGAAGGGCTTGAGGCGCTGCGTTCGTTCCACGCATTCGAGGAGGCGGAGGGCATCGTCCCGGCGTACGTGGAGCGTCGGTTCTCCCTCGTCGACGGAGAGGTCCGTCTCGTCGGCGCCTTCGACCGCATCGACATCCTAGGGACCGGCGGGCGATTGATTGACTACAAGACGAGCTCGCCGCTCACGCCGGATGAGGCGCGGGCGCGGGCCAGAGAGAGCCGACAGCTTGGGATTTACTCTCTCGCCTACGAACGCATGTTCGGCGATCTCCCAGCCTCGGTTGAGTTGCGGTTCCTGACTCCTTTCGTCGTCGTGGGAGGAGCCGCCCCCACTGAGCGCGCCGTCGACCGAGCTCGGACGGAGATCGACACAGTCGCCCGCGGAGTCCGCGCCAAGGCGTTCCCGGGAGAGCCGACGTACCAAGCGTGTCGCTACTGCGCCTACGCCGGGCTTTGCCCGAGCCGCCGCTCCGACTAGGCCGCGCTCTCGGAGGGAGACGGGCCGTCGAGCGGCATCAGGTGGTCGGCCCAGAGAGACTCGATGTCGTAGAACACACGGGCCTCGCGGTTGAAGATATGGATCACCACGTCTCCGTAGTCAAGCACGACCCACCTCCGCTCGGAGAGACCTTCCGCGTGGTAGGGTCTTTCCGGGAGCGACTCACGAAGCGCAGAGACAAGGGCCTTTGCATGCACGGGGTTGTCCGCCTCGGCAATGAGGAAGTAGCTCGTGGGGATCGAGACGTCGGACAGGTCGATCGCAACGATCTTCTCGCCCTTCTTCTCCTCGATGATCTTCGCAGCACGCCGCAACAAGGATTGCTCGCTCATGAACCAAACTCCATTCCATCTCCCACAACCAGGACAAGGTCCGTCCCGAGCGGCACCATGGGCCGCAGGGATTCATAGCCCGCTCCAAACTCCGCTGGGGTCACGACCTTCGCCGCACCGGGCAGTGCATCGCGAAGGATCCACGCCTTCGCTTCGTCGGTCAAGCGGATGATCACGGTCGTAGTGTAGGTGAAGCTGTCAGCGTTCCCAACACGGGGCACGCGGAAGCCGCGAGCCTGCAGGTACTGGGCGGCGCGCGTCGCGGCAAGCCGCGCGCCGCTTCCGTTGAAGACGGCGACAGAGATGTCATCGGATGTCAGGAGGTCCTTGGCGCGCACCGTGGACGCAACGAGCTTGTCGGCCTCGACGACCATCGCTGCGCGGCGCGCGACTCCATCGCGAACCACGACTGTGGTCGGGAGTTCCTTCACCGTGAGCGGTGCGTCCTTACGGGCCAGGGCGTTCCACACCGCAGCGAGTTGACTGTCGCCGGCGCTCGACCGCAGGTGGATCTGCCTCGGCAGCTGCCCCGCCGCGGCCGCACGCTGGGCCGCGGCGAGGATCCCGCGCAACGCTCGCTCCTCGCGTTGGATCAACGTTTCCTTCCCCGAAGTCCCTCCGACGTAGGCGAGAACCTCGTCTCCCGACAAGGACTGCTTTCCCCGATCGATGACCGTGGGCCCGTCACCCGCAGAGGATCCACGGCACGTCACGACAGCGGGAACATCGATCTCGACGGGACCCACGTCGGCGCACAGCGAGACCACGTCATTGGATGTCGCGATGACGAAGCCGTCCACGGGAATGCCGAGGAGGACGCCTAGGGAAGCGCAGCAAGCTGGCCAGCCGTCGCCCGCCCCCAGGTCGCCGAGCTGGACGAGACGTCCATCGCGGTCCTTGACTGAGACATCGCTTGGAACGAAGACGACGGCGTTGCCGGTCGAAGACAGACTGACGATTCCCATCGACGTCGCCCCGACACCGTCCGGGGTCTTCCCTTCGATGACCCAGAGCAGCGTGCCGAAACCGTCGGCAGACCAACGAGTGTGCTCCGGCGTTGCTGCAAACACCCAGACGAGCAACGCCACGGCGCAGAGAATAGCACCGGCCGCGCCGTAGAAAATGGTCTTGCGGACCGGACTTCCCCTCATGCGATTCCCCCGACACTGACCCTATCACAAGAATGAACTCCTGTCAACCAGAGTGACATTCCGAAGCCGCTTCGCAGCGATCGTTGACAGCGCTGCGGCCGCCGATATCCTTCCCATCGTGGATTGGAACTGTACTCTTGCCCTTGCGCAGCGAGCACCAAGCACCGCGCCACGTACCCTGCGGAGGCGGCCGCGAGGATGAGGAGACCTCGGGTCGCCTTGATCACCTTCGGTTGCCGCGTCAACCAGTACGACACGGATGCTATGCGCTTTCTGCTCGAGTCTTCATGCGAGCTGGTCGAAGAGGGAGAGGTCGACGTCTACATCGTGAACGGATGCAGCGTGACGAGTCTTGCAGAGAAGAAGGCGCGGCAGGCCTTGCACCGCTTGCGCGCGTCCTCGCCTGAAGCGCTCATTCTGATCACAGGGTGCCTCGGAGAGGCGATGAGCCGCGGCATGACCCGGATCGAGGGAGCCGATGCAGTGGCCGGAGTCGGCTGGAGATCGCGCATCCCGGATGCGGTCGCGCAGGCACTTGCCGGCCGCCGCGGGCGTCTTGACGTCGTGGATCTTCCCTCGCTCGACGACGAAGCCTCCGCAGGCCCCCGCGATCGCATCCGTGCCTTTCTCAAAGTCCAGGACGGGTGCTCGGGGGCGTGTTCGTACTGCCGCGCCGTGCAGCTGCGCGGCGCCCCGCGGTCCAAGAGCCTGCGCGCGGCGGTTCTCGAAGCGCAGCAGCTCCTCGACCACGGATTCCCCGAGATCGTCCTCACGGGAGTGAGCCTTGCGGAGTACGCCGCGCCGGACGGAGGGCTCCCGGCCCTCGCCCGATCTCTTCTCAAGCTGACGGGGCTCGTTCGGCTGCGCGTCGCGTCAGCCAATGTGACGGGGATCACGGATGATCTCCTCGACGTCTTCGTGAACGATTCCCGCTTTGCGCCTCACTTCCATCTCCCACTACAGAGCGGGGACGATCGCGTTCTCCACTCGATGCGCCGCCCTTACACGATCTCCAGCTTTCGAAGCGCGGTCGCCCGGATCAGCAACCGTCTGCCCTACGCGACCTTCGGCACCGACATCATCGTCGGGTTTCCGGGGGAGACCGACGCTGCGTTCGATGCGACGTGTCGCGCTGTTGACGACATTGGGTTCGCGAATCTCCACGTCTTCCGGTACTCCGCTCGGCCGGGAACGGAGGCCGCCCGCCTTGCGCCGATCGTCCCCGAGTCCGTCAAGCGAGACCGCGCCGAGCGGCTCTCTCTTCTTGGGAACGCGGTGCGGCGTCGCGCGCTTGACGCCCGCCTGGGTGGCATCGAAGATGTTCTCGTCGAGGGGCGGCGCGGGGGTCGGTGGAGCGGGCACACCGGAACCTACCTCGAAGCGGTATTCGCGTCCGACGATCCGGTTTGCGTGGGAACCTTGTGCCGCGTTCGCATCACCGGAGCTTCGGAGAGAGGCCTCGAAGGAGTCCATGACGGACCACACCGTGCAGACTGAAATCACACTTCGCGATGACGCGGAAGCTGCGGCGCTGTTCGGGCAGTACAACCGCAATCTCAAGGAAATTGAGCATGCGTTCGACGCGAAGATCGTCGCGCGTGGGGAGAGCGTGCGGATCCAGGGAGCGCCCGACGAGGTCGAGCGCCTGCGCGTCCTGTTCGAGAAACTCCTCTCGCTCATCCAGAACAACCACTGCCCGTCGGCGTCTGATGTGCACTACCTCATTGAACAGGTCAAGGCCGGAGTCGGCGTGCAGTCTGTCCTATCCGACGTAGTTCGAGTCACCCATTGGGGCGAGGAGATCCGCGCCAAGACTGTGGGCCAACACCGCTACGTCCAAGCCGTGCGAGACAGCGACGTCGTTTTCGCCATTGGCCCCGCGGGGACGGGAAAGACATACCTGGCTGTGGCGCAGGCGATCGACTACCTCAAGCGCGAGAAGGTGAAGCGCATCATCTTGACGCGGCCGGCCGTCGAGGCCGGTGAGGAGCTCGGCTTCCTGCCCGGTGACATCCAGGCGAAGGTAAGCCCGTATCTCCGGCCTCTCTACGACGCGATGTTCGATATGATCCCGTCGAGCGAGTTCGAGAAACTGTTCGAGTACGGCAAGATCGAGATGGCACCGCTCGCCTTCATGCGCGGCCGCACGCTGAACAACAGCTTCGTCCTCCTCGATGAAGCGCAGAACACGACCTCCACCCAGATGAAGATGTTCCTCACCCGGCTCGGGTTCAACTCCAAGGCGATCATTACCGGCGACATCACGCAGGTGGATCTCGAGGAGCGCGTGTCTGGGCTCATCTCCGTGCAGGATGTCCTCTGCAACATCGACGGAATCTCGTTTGTCTACCTCGACAAGTCGGACGTCGTCCGCCACCCGCTCGTCGCCCGAATCATCGAGGCTTATGAGCAACACGAGGCGGCGGCGCCCAGCGAGCGCCGTAGCGGCAGGAACGCGGCGTAGGGCGGCCATCGGTTGGGGTCGGAACGCCGACAACCGGGCTGCAACTCGGACCCTTCGGGCGCGAAGAAAGGAGAGCGGTGTTCTCGATTCGCGAGGCTACGCCGGGCGACAACGAAGCTCTTCTCCGCCTCGAGGCCACAAGCCCTCAGGGAACAGGCATTTCGATCCTGATCGATCGAGCCGACTACTTCTACCGCTCTCGCATGCACGACCAGGCGAGGGTCCTCCTCGCCACGGAGAACGGGCGTATCGTCGGCATCATGGCGTTCGCACTGAAGGACGTTCTCCTCGGCGGCTCACCCGATCGAGTAGCGTACTTCTACGATCTGCGCGGCGATCCCGAGTATCGCCGCAGCATGAAGCGAGGACTCCTCCGCCTGTGGCAGGCGGTCCATGAGGAGGTCAAGGCGGCGGGCGCCGCGTTCCTCTACGGGCACGTGAAGTGCGACAATTACGATTCGCTCAGTGTCGTGACACGGATGGGGGCGCGTGAGGCCGCATCGTTCGACATCCTCACGCTGCCGGCGCTGCGGGGCCGCACAGCTCCCCTCGACCCGCATCTCGATGACCTCGGAGCCGAAGTCGCACGGATCGACCGTGCCGTCGGCACGCGCTCTCTCAAGCCGTGCCATTTCGCCGCCGCCTACGAGCGTGGCGCGGAGCTCGGGTACCTGAAAGGCATCTATCGCCTCGAGGCTCGGAACTCCTTCGCACAACTCAGCGCATGGGATCTCTCGGCGATCTACCGCGGCCGCGTCCTGCACATGCCGCTGTCGCTCCGTTCGCTCGGCTGGTTCCTGAATCCACTCGCGCATCTGTTTCCCGTGCCCCGCGTGCCTACGGTCGGGCAAGAGCTCGTGTACCTCCAGCTCTTCGACCCCGTCTGCGCGGGCCCCGACGGACACCGACTGCTCCGGGCGCTCGTCGGCCGCATTCGGCACATCGCCTATGCGACGGAAATCGACATCCTGACTCTGTTTATGTATCGGGACGATCCTCTGGCGCGCCTGCCGCACTTCTGGCCGGAGACGGTGCTCCACTACCGCACGGTGGTGTTTCCGCTGCGTTCTCTTGAGGTTCCGACGCGCCCTCTCTATCTCGACATCCGCGACATCTAGATCGCGAGACGGTAGCCGAAACCGCGGACAGTCAGAATGATGTCCGGCTTGGCCGCATCTGTCTCGATCTTCTTCCTCAGGAGGTAGACGTACTTCTGCGCATCCTGCCCCGTCGCATAGGAGAGGTGCCCTGCGACGCGCGACGGTTCCGTCCAAAGGGAATCGAGAATCTCCTGGGTAGAGAACACCCGCCCCGGCGCCGAGGCAAGGAGCGAGAGGAGGGAGTATTCCTTCGGCGACAAGGTGACGCGGCGCTCGCCAATCCAGACCTCCTTGCGCTCGTCGTCGATCACAAGGCGGGGACGCTGGGTTTCCGGACGCAATCGCCGCAATACGGATCGGACCCGCGCCCGCACTTCGTCCGGCTCAAATGGCTCCTGGATCACATCGTCGGCGCCGAGGTCAAGCGCACGGACTCGATCGCCAACGCGGCCGAGGGGGGTCAGCACGACGATTCCCGGCGAGCCCGCGTGCTCGCCGAGCCACTCGAGCAGAGCCCATCCTCCGCGGTGCGGTCCGCGAATCGCAAGCTCGAGCAGGACAAGGTCGGGTCGCAGCGTCGCCATTCGCTCGCGCGCGTCTTCGTCGCACATCAGCGCCACGATGTGATGCCCATCCTCGCTCAGCCCCACGAGTAACGCATCCTGCGGTCGCGAGTGACACAAGACGATCTGAGCCCGCTCCAATCCGTCTCCCCCTAGCCCGTGTCTTCGTCCTCACGCTCGCGCCGCAGGAAAGTCGGCACATCGAGGTCCGCATCGCGACGCACCCGTTCGCGCCGCACGTGCCGCTTCTCTTCCCTCACGACGGAGTCTTCCGCCTGGAAACTGGCGGCGATGATCGTGATCTCGACGTCTCGATCCGTGTCGGGACGAACGACAGCACCGAAGATGAGATCGCATTCCGTCCCCGCCGCCCGCCTCACGTGATCTGCAGCCTGCGTCACCTCGCCCAACGTCAGGTCCTCTCCCCCCGTGACATTCATGATGAGCTTTCGCGCCCCGCGGATGGAATCGCCCTCGAGCAGAGGATTCGTGCTCGCGGCTTTGGCGGCATTGATGGCGCGCGCCGGCCCCGCGGCGCGCCCCATCCCCATCATGGCCTCCCCCGCGTTCGCAAGCAGGTTCCGGATGTCGGCGAAGTCAAGGTTGATAAGTCCTCGCACGGTGATGAGATCCGAGATGCCGCGCACGCCCTGATGGAGGATCCCATCCGCGAGCTCGAACGCCTTGGTCATCGGCATCCCTTTCGCCGCCGTCTGCAGCAGACGGTCGTTCGAGACCACGATCAGGACGTCGGCAGCAGCACGCAGTTCGGCAAGCCCTCTCTCGGCGTTCGCCATCCTCGTCGCCCCTTCGAACGAGAAGGGGCGCGTCACAACGCCGATCGTCAAAGCGCCTTGCTCTCGCGCCACGCCGGCGATGATGGGCGCGGCTTCCGTGCCTGTCCCGCCCCCCAGGCCGGCCGTCACGAAGACAAGATCCGCGTCGCGCAAGAGGTTGGCGATCTCCCAACGCGACTCGAGCGCCGCTCGCTTTGCCTTTTCGAGGTTGCCTCCCGTTCCACGCCCGGCCGTGATGTCCACGCCAAGCTGCAATTGCTCAAGCATGGCCGTTGCCTGCAGCACCTGCCGATCGGTGTCCACCGCCACGAGGCGCACGCCGGCCAGGTGCTCCTCGCGCATGCGAGCGACGGCATTCACGCCCCCGTCTCCCACGCCGAGGACCACGATGCGGGCGTTTGCGCCTCGATCCACCGTGTCGCCCCCCTTGGCCTGCTCGATCAGCGGAGGTTCCCCGATAATGACCTCCCGCGTTCCGACGACCCGCACCACGGCCTCTCGCAACTTGTCCGCCTTCCGCTGGCAGTACTCCCTCTTGAAGTCGCTGTCCACGGAGATATAGAACCGCGCGCCGTCATCCGACACGGCGCGGACGTCCAGGGGAAGGCAAGCACGTAGCACGCGATCCTCGATCCCATCGCGAATCGCGCGCCAATGCTCTCTCAGAGAGCCCTCGCTCGCCCCATCGGATCGTGCCCCAGCCATGGCGCTCATCCCATAACGCCATTCTGTACGCGGACCGAGGTCAAGTCAACGCAACGGCATCAAGAACGAGACCAAAGAAGAAGCGGGAGCGACGCCCCCGCTCGACGGCACCCGCCTGCTATTCGGCTGCCGTCTTCTGTGCCACGATCTCCATTCCGTTGTAGAACCCGCAGTGTGGGCAGGCTCGGTGCGGGAGCTTCGGCTCATGGCAATGGGCGCATTCCGTCGACGGCACCGGGTCCATCTTCCGCCAGTGATTCCGCCGCATGCGCACCTTGGATCGTGAGGTTCGGTATTTCGGTACTGCCATCTCTCCTCCTGAATGGAGATACGGGGGCTATGGAAGTCGAAGTCTATCCGTCGCGATCGGGCGGCGCAAGATCGAGCACCAGCGTGACCGGGCCGTCGTTGACCAAATCAACCGACATGTGCGCGCCGAAGCGTCCCACGGCCACGGGGGCTCCTTCGCCGCGCAGCGCCGCGACGAACGCGTCGAACAAGGGCTCCGCGACGCCCGGAGGGGCAGCCTCGGCGTAGCTCGGGCGGTGGCCCTTGCGGGCGTCTCCGTAGAGCGTGAACTGTGGCACCGCAAGCACGTCGAGGCCAAGCTCCCGCAGCGACAGGTTCATCTTCCCTGCCACGTCCTCGAACACGCGCAGATCGAGCACCTTGCGGGCCGCGCCCGCCATGTCAAGGAGTCCGTCTCCGAAGCCGATCCCGACCAAGAGGAGCAGCCCCGCTCCGATGGATCCGACAACTTGGTCGCCGACGCGCACGCCGGCGCGCTCGACGCGCTGCAGGACGATGCGCACGCCGCTACTCCGCCTCCTGGAGACGCTCTGCGTAGTCGAGCAGCTTCTGCATCCCGTCTTCGCTCAGCAGAGCCGCGCGCGACAGCAGCACGAGCTCGAGCCGCTCCCGCGTCATCTGGGCATGGATGTTGCGGTGAAACGCTTGCTCGACCAGCTGCGGAGCGCGATGGTGCGCGCGCTGGTCAACGTAGTTCACGCGCCACTGCGGGAACTGATTGAGAAGAGCGATCGCGCGCTCGACGAGGTGCTTGATGTGCGGCTCGCGCGTTTCGAATACCCCATTGATGTGATTCGCGAGGCGCTGGTTGTCGGTAAAGAACACAACGGATTGGGGCTTGTAGGCGAGAGCTCGGCGCGCTCCTTCAATCAGTGCTCGATACTCCGCGACTTCCGTCGTCGAGCGCCCGATCAATTCCGAGATTTCGTCGACGACGACGCCGTTCGCGTCTGTGACCGCCACACCGATTCCCGCTTCTCCGGGCTCCGAGCGCGCTCCGCCGTCAACGTACACGAAGAGCTTATCCATCTTGTGGGTCCACCAGGTTTCGAACCTGGGACCTACCGGTTATGAGCCGGCTGCTCTGCCTCTGAGCTATGGACCCGCCTCGCTCACGGAATATACGTACGCATCTCGACTTCTGTCAAGCAGGCCTTGATTCGGCCTCTCCGCCCGCCGCGGGTCCACCGTTCAGGTCGAACCCGCAGGCGCGCAGCGGACGGAGAAGATCCTCTGGATTCGCCAGCCACTGCCCCCATTTTCGCCCCATGTGCTCCGTCCACGAATAGGACCGCCGTGTGAACGTCTCGGCCCGGCCGCGTTCGAGCGGGATGACGTAGTCGCGATAGTAGTCCTCCGCGAGGTACCCTTCGTCCATCGCGGCCATCGCGGCGGCCACGTCCTCTTCGCTCGGCTCCCGATAGTGGTCCTCGTGCAGAGTGAAGGACATCGGATAGCGTGGGCGCGGAGTTGGAGCAGCGACAGGGTAGCCCATCGCAAGCTGGACAAATGGGAACACGTGCTCCGGCAGGGCGTACTCCTTGGCGATCTCGTCTGCGGCAAACGCGGCTCCACCAAGGTAGCAGCTTCCGAGCCCGACCGCGTCTCCAGCCACTACAAGATTCTCCGCCATGTACGCCGCGTCCTGGATCGCGAACAGGAGAATCGCTGCATCGCTCGTGACGCGCTTCCAGCCACGCCGGGCAAGCACGAGTTCGAGTCGGTGCACGTCGGCGCATACGGTGAAGAGAAGCGGCGCACGGAATGGATTCCTCTCCCGATCTCGTCGCAGGACAAGGCTTCCCATTTGTGCCGCAAACGGGGCTTGCCGCGCCACACGCACGACGGACTCGACCACATCGTTCGACGGGATCTTGTCGGCGAACTCGCGCACGGATGCGCGTCGCATCATCAGTTCGTGAACATCGTTCCTTGGCATCGCGGCTCCTCCGTCTCCCGGAGAGGAGACAGACAGAGGATAGCCTTTCGCGCTCCGCCGTGAGAGGCTATTCTTCCCGCGAGCGTCGGCCGTCTCCCGCACGCTCAGCTTGGCGCAGGCACAAGGGAGGGTCGTGGAGAAGCTGCTCGAGGACGTCGTGCGCGTCGCAGGAGGCTGGATCGAGGCGCGATATCAGGAACGGCGGTCGCTCCTCCTTTCCTCGCGCAACGGGCATTTCGAGCAGTGCTCGAGCGGCCGCACGAGAGGCATTGGAGTCCGCGCACTCTCGGGCGGCGCTCTGGGGTTCTCCAGCACAACCGATCTCTCGGAGAAGGGGCTGCGGCAGGCCTTGGCGTCAGCTCAGATGCTTGCCGCTGCAACACGGGAGGGAAAGAGCCACCCCGTCAAGCTGGCGCCGGCGAGGCCCGTTCGAGGGACGTTCCCCGTCGATACGGTCGACCGTCTCGACGCCCATCCACTCGAGGAGAAGATCGCCCTCGTCTCGCGCCTCGACGAGCAAGTCCGCCGTGCCTCGCCCAAGATCGTGTCATCTTCTGTGATCTACGCCGAGACCATCGACGAACGGATTGTCGCAACAAGTGAGGGAACCGTCGTGCGAGTGCTCGATTCCAAGCCAAGCCTCCGCGTCCTCGCTGTCGCCGGGTCGGCCGGGGAGCAGTTCGTGGGTCTCCAAACGGTTGGCGTGACGGGCGGATGGGCCGAACTCCACGCCCGGCGGCACCCGGACGAGCTCGTTGTGGAGGCCGTGCGCATCGCAATAGCTCAACTCGCGGCTCCCCATACGGCCGGCGGCCTCGCCACCGTGGTCCTCGACCCTGACTTGGTCGGCACGCTGTGCCACGAAGCGATCGGCCACACCGTCGAGGCGGACATCGTGCTCGGCGGCGCGGTCACGGCGGACAAGATCGGTCATCGCGTTGCGTCCGAACTCGTCACGCTCTGCGACTCGGGGCTGCCGTTGCGCGGAGGACACGCTGTGGGTCTGCTGCCAGTCGATGACGAGGGAGTCGAGGCGGGGCGGACCGTGCTCGTCGAGCGAGGCATCCTTCGCTCGTACCTCCACAACCGTGAGAGCGCAGCGCACTACGGAGTGACCCCGACGGGGAATGCCCGCGCCTACCAGTACTCCGACGAGCCTATCATCCGCATGACGAACACCTACATCGAGCCGGGCGAAACGCCCGTCGCAGACCTCTTCGAAGGGATTGACGATGGCTACTATCTCCGCGGCTTCGCAATGAGCGGCCAGGCGGACTCGAACGCGGAATTCATGTTCGGAGTTCGTGAGGCGTTCCGCATCAAGCGGGGCAGGGTAGGCAGCATGGTCCGCGGAGTCACGATCTCCGGCAACGCCTTCGACGTCCTTCTGTCGGTCGACGCGGTCGGCGACGACTTCTCTTGGGAAAACGGAGCCGGCATCTGCGGCAAGGGGCAGCCAGCGAAGGTGGACGCCGGCGGCCCTCACATTCGTTGCCGGCTTACGCTCGGCGGGCGGCAACTGTGAACGATCGGCTCCTCGAGACGTGCCGCGACGGCTGTGCGATGGCGACCCAGATGGGCGCCACCGCAGCGGAGGTCTTCGCTCAGGATTCCGAAGAGACCTCCGCTTCGATCGAGAAGCACGACCTGCAGCTCGCCCGTTCGAGCCGCGAGCTATCCTATGGGGTCCGCACTCTCGTCGGCGATCGACTCGGCTTCGCCAGCACCAACGACGTGCGAGATCTCGGGGACGTGTGTCGCGACGCGCTTGCACTCGCCAAGGCCGCGCCGGGCGACCCGCACAACCGCTTTCCCGAACCGGCAGCACACGTAGCAGTAGAAGGCCTGTTCGACGAAGAAGCCCACGCGTTCACGCCTCGCCATGTGGTGGACCGCGCTCTGGAAATGCTCCGCGTCGCCGGGGCCATAGATCGGAGGATCGTTGTCGGCGACGGAGCATTCTCCGCTGTTCGCATGACCCGAGCTGTCGCCAACACGCTCGGCGTGGCCGCATCCGAAGCGTCGACGTTCTTTGCACACCACATCCTCGTCACGGCCAGGGAAGGAGACCGCGTCTCGAGCATGGACTTCCAGGCAGGAGCGACCCACTGGGCGCGTGACATCGACATCGTGCCCGCCGTGGATCTCGCCTGCCGGAATGCGCTTGATTCGCTCGGTTGCTCGGCAGGGGAGTCGTTCCAGGGGATCGTCATCTTGTCGCCGAGCGCCGTGCTCGACGTCTTGGTCGCTCCGCTTCTTTTCCAAGTGAACGCTCGCAACGTCCTCCGGGGCCTTTCACGTTGGAGCGATCGACTTGGGACCCCGATCGCTTCCCGCGGCCTCTCGATCACGGACGATGGAACGATCGCGAGCGGGGTTGCGAGCTCGTCGTTCGATCGGGAGGGCGTGCCTCACGCCTCGCTGTCACTCGTCGCGCACGGACGACTTCAGTCGTTCCTGCACAACGCGTACTCAAGCTCCGCCTTCGGCATCCCCAACACAAGGCATGCAGCGGGATCCGCAGCCTCGCTGCCGATGATCGGGCCGACAAATCTCGCCATCACGCCGGGCGACGCGACGCTCGATGAGCTCATCGCCGACACGAAGTGCGGGATCCTCGTGGGCCGGTTTTCGGGCAACGTCGATCCCGTATCCGGCGACTTCTCCGGCGTTGCGAAGGCGGCTCAGCTCCTCCGCTCGGGTCGGCGGGCGGGTCCCGTCACGGGAACACTCATCGCCGGGAACGTGTTTGCCGCACTCGAAGCGATTCTCGATGTCTCACGCGAAACGCAGCAGATCTATGGGTTTCGTCTCGCCCACGTCCGCGTGGACGGAATCTCGATCACATCGACCTGACCGTCGAAGGGACAGGGGGCACGGCGCTCGCGGCGGGTTCGACAATCTCGAGGAGATGGAACCCCGCCTCGATCCGGGCGAGGTCATTGCTCACGCGCTGGGGCAAAGCTGCCTCAGGCGCCAGGCGAACGAGCAGCACGCGGGCCGTCTCCGCATCAAGGAGAACGACGGCTCTTCCGGTCCTGCCCTCCGCATCTGCGCGAAGCGTCACAGACGCGCCATTCCGCCCGTCGGTGAGCGGGGTGGCCTCGAGAATTGCGGGCCTTTGGCACGACGAGCACGGATCGAGGATGTCCCCTGCGGCGGCAAGGGCGGCCTCAACGGTCGTCGCGGGAACGCTGAGCGCCCACGCTTCGATCCCGAACACCGGCGCGTTGATGGCTGTGGCTCCATCAACAGGCTGAGTCGCCCACCCCACGGGCAACGGAAGCGAGAACCCGGCGACATCGTCGGCGATCTCCGTGTCGCCCGCCAGCGTCACGCGGGTCAGACCCCCGCCGTGCAAGTACGCGACTGCATACGCGAAGAGGATGATGCCGACCCACATCGCAACCAAGATCGCCGCATTCTTCATGCCCGCACCTCCGAAGCCGCCGCGCCATTCTAGAGGCGCGACGCGGTCGGGCCAAGTTCCCTGTCCGCATGTTGTCTCGTCCTCGCCCTCGACCTACAATGGAGGTGGGTGAGCGAGATGAAAAGGGTCCCAGATCTGTTGACGCTTTCGCGTGGCGTGATTGCGTTGGCCATTTTTTCTCTCGGGTTCGTCGGGAAGGAAGCTCTCGAGGCCGTCATCGTCCTGACCCTGATCGGCTGGACCACCGACATCTTCGACGGCCGTCTCGCACGCAAGTACAACAAGCCGGCGACGTGGGTCGGCGAGCAGGAATTCACCTTCGACATGATGATGGTGTTCTCCGCTCTCTGCTACCTCACCATGGCCAACTACGTGCCTCTCGCCCTCGCGCTCCCCTACGTAATGGTAGCCGCCGCGTTCATCGCCTACTTCCGCTCGAAGTCCGTAACGATGTCGTTCGCGTTCCCCGTCGTCGCGCTGCCTTTGGCCGTCGCAACGAGCGCCGCTCCACGGGCCGCACTCCTTTACGGACTCTGGATCGCCGCGGCAGTGCTTCTCGACTGGACGCGCTTCAAGGGCGTCGTGCGGGAGTTCATTGCAAACGCTCGCAAGCTCGGGCGTCGGGCCTAGAGGAGCCGCCCCGGCTGAGGCTTCCTGAGGTGCGCGTAGGCACGTTCCGTCGCCACTCGCCCCTGCGGCGTCCTCTGGAGGAAACCTTCCTGCAACAGAAACGGTTCGACCACGTCGGTGATCGTGTCCTTCTCCTCTGACAAGGACGCAGCCAGAGTGTCCAGTCCGACCGGCCCGCCGCCGAACTTCTCGACCAGCGTCTGGAGCACGAGGCGGTCGAGATCGTCGAGTCCGGCCTCGTCAATCGCCAGCATCTGGAGAGCCTGCCGCGCAGTGTCGATATCGATTCGCCCCTCGCCTCGGACTTCGGCGTAGTCGCGCGTCCGGCGCAGGAGACGGTTCGCGATTCGCGGCGTTCCTCGCGCCCTCTTCGCGAGCTCGTCCGCTCCGTCCGGCGTGACGGAAATGCCGAGCAGCCGGCCCGATCGAAGCACGATCTCCGTCAGCTCGCCGTGCGTGTAGAACCCCAGCCGGAACGACACTTCGAACCTGTCCCGCATCGGCGCGGAGATGAGTCCGGAACGCGTCGTCGCCCCAACGAGCGTGAACGGTGGCAGATCGATTCGCAGCGACTGCGCGTTCGGACCTTCGCCCAGCACGATGTCGATCTTCCCGTCCTCCATCGCTGGGTAGAGGATTTCCTCGACGTTGCGCCGCAGCCGATGGATCTCATCGATGAAGAAGACGTCCCGAGGATGGAGATTCGTGAGAATCGCGGCGAGGTCGCCGGCCTTCTCGATCGCAGGTCCCGAGCTGACCCGGAACCCGACGCCCATTTCCGCCGCGATGATCTGCGCCAATGTCGTCTTCCCGAGCCCCGGGGGCCCGGAGAGAAGGACGTGGTCAAGGCGTTCGTCACGTCGGCGCGCCGCTTCGATGTAGATGCGGAGCTTCTCCTTCACGTCACCTTGCCCGACGAACTCACCGAGAGAGCGGGGCCGCAACGAGGCGCACGCTTCGTCCTCCTCGAGTCTTGCTCCCGCCAGATGCTCCGTCCTCATCGCGTCTCCATTCTACGTACGCCGAGGTCCGCCCACCACTTCACGCTGCGCTCCCCGGCGAGAGGAAGTACGATCGAGACGGAGTGTGAGGTGCTCCATGGGACGAGACGTCATCGCGATGGGAACGTTCGATGGTGTGCATCGCGGACATCAAAGCCTGCTTGCCGCAGCCCGCGAGTGCGCAGACCGGACAGGTGGGCGCTGCGTGGCCTACACGTTCGATGTTCCTCCCCGCGCCTTCGCAGGCGACGCAAGCGCCCGGCTGCTTCTCCCGCCGGCGACAAAGCGTCGACTGCTTGGGGTGTGGGTTGATCACGTCGCGGAAGCGCCGTTTCGCGAGCTGCGCGATCTGGCTCCGGACGAGTTTGTGACCCGAGTCCTCGCCCATGACCTCGATGCAGGGGCGGTCGTCGTCGGCACGTCCTTCCGGTTTGGCAAGGACCGCTCCGGTGACGTCTCAACGCTGGGTCGCCTCTCCCGAGACGTGGGCCTCGAGCTTGTCCTGTTGCCACCGCTCCGGGTCGGGGGCGAGCCGGTCAGCAGCACGCGCATTCGGGCGCTTCTCGAGGCAGGCAACGTGGCGGAAGCACGCGAGCTTCTCGGCCGCCCTCCGCTGCTCCGCGGGGATGCGGTGCCGGGCGATGCGATCGGGCGTACGCTCGGCTTTCCCACGGCGAACCTTCGCCTCGACCCGCGCATCCTCCGTCCGCGCGACGGAATCTACCTATCGCGCGCGTACTACGACGGCCTCCGGTCCCTCGCTCTGACCTACTGCGGACGCCGTCCCTCGTTGCGAGGCGCGTCGCCCCGCTGTGAGGTCCATCTTCTCGAGACACCCGCCCGTGACCTGCAGGGAACCACGTTGGAGGTGCACCTATACTCTCTCTTGCGGCCGGACTGCGCGTTCCCCACGCTGGCCGAGCTGCGCACCCAAATGGAAGAAGACCTCCAGCAGGCACGCGCCGCCACGGTCCTCTTTCCCGAGGCGATGGACCCGGATCCGTTCGGCGGTTGAAACGCTCTCGCCGCTCGCCTACCATTCGGCAGCATGCTGGTCCTTGGCCTGGATACGTCGGAGTCCCCCGGCAGCGTCGCGCTTATGGACGACGCGGGCCTCGCAGTGGAACGCTCTCTGCCTGAGCCGTTTCGGCACGCGGAGTGCCTTCTCCCGACGGTCGAGATCCTGCTGCAGGAGTGCGGGCGGACTCGTGACGACATCGCGAGGATCTGCGTGAACCTCGGACCGGGATCGTTCACGGGGCTGCGCATCGGCCTCGCAACCGCCAAGGGCATGAGCCAGGCGCGCGGGATCGAGCTTGTCGGCGTCGACGGGATGGCCGCCTACCGTGAGCGCGCCGGGGCCGCGGAGCGAGTCTGCGTGGTGATTGCCAGCCGGCGGGATCTTGTCTATGCCCGTTGGTTCTCCGGCGCCAAGCCGCGAACGGAGACGGTTATGATGCGGGTGTCGGAGGTGGCGGAACGCCTGCAAGCGGAGACGCGACCGTTGTGCGTCGTCGGCAGTGCCGCGCAACGGGTCGTCGCCCTGGCGGGGAGCGCATCGCGAGCGGTCCTCGGGCCGGAGAATGCGTTGTGCCCCTCGGCACTCGCGGTGGCCCGGGTGGGCGCCGCGTTACGTGCGGACCGGTTGTACGAAGTGGAGCCGATGTACGTCGAGCCGATCTTGGCTTAGGCGTGCAGAGACGAGAGGTGAGTCGAGATGTCGAGAGTCTGTGAGGTCTGTGGCAAGCGTCCCCTGGCGGGGAACATGGTCAGCCACTCGCTGAGGCACACGCGCCGCGTGCGCGCCCCAAACCTTCAGCGCATCCACGCGATCGTCGACGGGCGTCGCGGCTGGATTCGAGCGTGCACCCGGTGCATCAAGTCGGGTCGCGTCGTCAAGGCGGCGTAGTCCCAGCGATCGCGGCGAAGGGAGACCGTTGAACGACAAGGTTACGTTGTTCGGCGAGGTCGTGGCTGTCGACGGCGAGGATCCTCAGGTTCGCCTGGACACGGATGAACTCGCCATCCTGCATGACGCGTCCAGTCAACCCCTTCACGTTGGATACCGCGGTGAGTTCTCCGTGGAAGGCAGTTCTCCCGAAGGACGGACCATCGTCGCGCCGGTGCGCTTGGCAGGCAGTGAAGGTCATGCCACGGCGTTCGACCTGGAGTTCGATCGGCTCCACAGTGCGTTGTCCGGCCGCCACCAGGGAGCGAGATCGCGCACCCCAAATCCCGTTACGCGCTCCATTCAAGAGGAGCAGATCCGCGGATGGGTGAATCGCGTCGACACAGCTCTCTCGCAGCTTCGCAAGCATCGCGCGCGACGCCTGAACGAGAACGACGAGTCGTAGAGGAGGTCTCATGCCGCACGGAGTTGTCGTCGTCGACGGTGAGCGCTGCAAGGGGTGCGGCTTGTGCATCGCCGCCTGCCCGCAGAAGGTCCTCGCCTTCTCCGGCGCGCTGAACAAGAGCGGCTACGACGTGGTTCACGTGGAGATGCCGGATGCGTGCGTCGGGTGCGCGTTCTGCGCGCTGACATGCCCAGACATTGCTCTGTCCGTCTATCGGGAGAAGACGAGGACGTAAGGAGTCCGTATGGGAGAACGCTACCTCTTGCGCGGCAACGAAGTGATCGCCGAGGCGGCGATCCGCGCCGGCTGCCAGTGCTACTTCGCTTACCCGATCACTCCTCAGGGCGAGCTCGTGGAGCACATGGCTCGTCATATGCCCCGTCTCGGGAGAACGTTCATCCAGGCGGAGAGCGAGGTCGCAGCGATCAGCATGGTCTACGGCGCTGCCGCGGCCGGTGTGCGAACGATGACGTCCTCCTCGTCCCCCGGGATCTCGCTCAAGCAGGAAGGCATCTCGTACATCGCCGGGTCGAATCTGCCTGCGGTGATCGTCAACGTGGTTCGCGGTGGACCCGGGCTGGGCAATATCGCGCCGTCGCAGTGCGACTACTTCCAGGCCGTGAAGGGCGGAGGTCACGGCGACTACCACATGATCGTCCTCGGCCCCTCAACCGTGCCGGAAGCGGGCGAGCTGACCATGCTTGCATTCGAATTGGCCGACCGGTACCGGACCCCCGTGATGATCCTCGCCGACGGACTGCTCGGGCAGATGATGGAGCCCGTCGAGCTGCCCGAATCGCTCGAACTCTCCAAGCTCCCGCAGAAGCCCTGGGCGGCCACGGGAGCGAAGGGTCGGGACCCGAACATCATCCTGAGCTTCGACCTCTCTCCCG
Organism: uncultured bacterium; assembly: GCA_903839615.1. Classification (GTDB taxonomy): domain Bacteria; phylum Bipolaricaulota; class Bipolaricaulia; order UBA7950; family UBA9294; genus CAIOGO01. Next base: position 5,022 of record CAIMCX010000039.1, on the reverse strand, counting down.
AAAACCTGAAACGGATGAACCTCGAGCTGCAGGCGAAGTACGCCGAGATTCGGAAGAACGAGGTCCGTTGGGAAGAGATGGACACGGCCGACGCCGACATCGTCGTCGTCGCCTATGGGTCGATCGCGCGGATCGCGAAGACCGTGATCCGCATGGCGCGCGCCGAAGGCATACGGCTCGGCTTGTTCCGCCCGATCACGCTGTGGCCGTACCCGTACGAGCCGCTGCGCGACCTGGCCGACCGCGTCCACACCATTCTGACGGTCGAGATGAGCGCCGGTCAGATGTGGGAGGACGTGCGCCTCGCGGTTGCCGAGCGGGCCGCGTCGCCGTTCTATGGGGAGATGGGCGGAGTCGTCCCAACACCCAATGGGATCCTGAGCGAGGTGAAGAAGTATGCCCGTTGACACCGCACGCATGACCAAGGTCTTCAGCCGGCCGCAGAGTCTGACCGAGGCGCACTTCACGTACTGTCCAGGATGCCACCACGGGCTCATCACGCGGATCATCGGACAGACGATCGATGAGCTCGGCATTGCCGAGCGGACGATCGGCATCGCGCCCGTCGGCTGCGCTGTGTTCGCCTACCTCTGGTACCGCTGCGATGCGCTGCAGGTCGCGCACGGGCGCGCGAGCGCCGTCGCGACGGGCTTGAAGCGTGCGCGCCCGGACCGCATCGTGTTCTCGTACCAGGGCGACGGGGACTTCGCGAGCATCGGGACTGCTGAGTCGATCCACGCCGCGAACCGCGGCGAGAACATCACTGTGATCTTCGTCAACAACCAGATCTATGGAATGACGGGCGGCGAGATGGCGCCGACTACGCTCGTGTCGCAGCGCACGACGACCACCCCCGAGGGTAGAGATCCCGCGACGACCGGGTACCCGATCCGGTTCTCGGAACTCCTCGCACAACTCGACGCGCCCGTCTACATCACGCGGCAGGCCCTGTACGACACGCGACGGATCATGGATTGCACCAAGGCGATCAAGAAGGCGTTCCAGAACCAGGTGGATGGGAAGGGGTACTCGCTCGTCGAGATCCTGTCAACGTGTCCGACGAACTGGCACATGTCGCCGCTCCAGGCCAACGAGCACGTTGCCACTACCGTGACGAAGGTCTTCCCACTTGGCGATCTCGTGAACAAGGGGGCGTGATGGAGCGTTCGGTGGTCATTGCCGGATTCGGCGGACAGGGAGTGATCCTCGCGGGGAAGATCCTCGCTCAGGCCGGAATGAGTCACGGGCTCGAAGTCACGTGGCTTCCCTCGTACGGGCCCGAGATGCGCGGCGGCACCGCGAACTGCACCGTGATCCTCTCCGATCAGCCCATCGGCTCGCCGATCGTCGACGAGCCAAGCGCAGTCATCGCGCTCAATCTTCCGTCCCTCGACAAGTTCGAACCGACCGTAGCCAAGAAGGGCATCCTCCTGGTCAATCGGTCGCTCATCGCACGCGATGTGAAGCGAAAGGACATCGTGTCGCACGCGATCCCGATCAACGACATCGCTGCTCAGGTGGGGAATCTCAGAACCGTCAACATGGTCGCCCTGGGCGCCTACGTCAAGGCGACCGGCGTCGTCCCCCTTGATGCGGTGAAGCGTGCGATGGCCGCCGCCATGCGTGACGGTGGGAAAGAGAAACTGGTCGAGATCAACGAGAAGGCCCTCGACGCCGGCTACGCCGCGATCCCTTAGCCAAAGGCGCCGTCTCGGTGCCTCGTGAGCAACAGGCTCTCCCACGGAGCGAGTTCGCCCCGGAACTCGCCGCCTCGCACCTCGCACGATCGCCCCGTCAGCCGATCGCTGTGCCATCCGTCCGGAAGGGGCACTCCGACGACACGCGCTGCCACCGACTCGCTGCCTGAGTTGCCGATGACCACCACAGCACGATCGCCCTCCCGGCGCGCGTAGGCAAGCACACCTGGGTCGTCCGTTTCGAGGACCACGAGGGATCCGGGCTCTTCGCGGAGGACGAGGTCTGCGTACTCGCCGCGCACGTCAAGGCTGCGGCGAACGACATCGAGCGCCCGCATCTCCCGTCCCCAGTCGTAGGCCCACGGCGCCGTGAGCGGAAGCGTCTCCGTCGGATAGCGGCTGAGCTCGTCGGCAGAGAAGTCGAGCCCCGTGTTGACAGGCTGCGTCTCCCCAAGCTCGAACCCTCCGTGCACGAATGGCACGGCGGGCAGGAAACAACCCAGTACCCAGGCGAACTGCGATCGAGCCGTTCCGCCCGGCCGAGCCGCACAGCGAGGCGTGTTGTGCGTCTCCGGAGTGGCAAGGAACGGCAACGGCACGGAAGTCCGGGCGAGACTCCAGAGCGCGTCGCGCAACTCGTTCGGTCGATGAACGGTCCACCAGAGGCTGCCGATGGCTGCGTTGTAGCCCTCGGCTCGCGATTCGGGCCGCAGCGCGAAGTCCTCATCCCAGAACGCGAAGTCGTTCCGCTCCCTTCGCGCCTCGTCGATGATCCTACGTTTGAGCTCCCGAGGCAGAGCATGCCCCATGTCGATCATGGCGCCGTCGATCGCATACTCCCGGATGTAGTGCGGCAGGATTCCGGCAACTCGGTCCCACAGCGCCGGCACGGCGAGCTCAGGCAAGGCAAGGCGAGCATCGTACATCCGGACGGTGTTGTAGGCGATGTAGTCGAACTCGGGATGGGCGTAGAGCCGGAGGTACGTCACGTCCGACCACGGCGGTTGGGTATCGTCCGGCGGCCAATCGGCAAACGCTCCAGGCACTCTCGCGGCACCGCCGCCTGGAGCAAGTCCGAGGAACCGATCGCCTTCCCGCCGGACGGTGTCCGCCGCAGGGGCCGACACGAAGAGAGATCGGTACTCCGCATGGGGTGGAGTCAGGGTCCGGAAATCCCCTTGCGCGACCTGCGCCTTGATGCACCCCAACTCGTCCGGCGTGAAGATCGGACTCCCATAGAGAGACTCATCGACGCTGCCGGGGGTGCGGTCCGCGATGTCTGCGCGAATCCAGTAGAACCAGTCCGGGTGCTCGGGCACCCAGTCCGCGTCCTTGGCCGCCGTGCGGAAGACGAACTCGACGACGACGCGCATGCCAAGCCGGTGGGCCGCTTCGACCAGCGCGCGCAGTTCGGCTTCCGCACCCAGACCGAGAAGAGGCTCAGCCAGTGTGTCGTCCAGGCTGTAGGGATCACGAATCGCGTACGGCGACCCGAGCGGTCCCTTCCTTCCGTCCCGCCCGATCGATGCGATCGGTAGGAGGTGAAGGACGTTGCAGCCAAGGCTTCGCATGTACGGCAATAGGGCAATCAGCTTCAGGAACGTCCCTGTCTCACGCGGACGTCCCGGCCGGTGCTCGAGAGTCCCGTCCGCGTCATGGTCGAACGCCGATCCCGTGCGGACGAAGGCGTTGTAGACTACAGCACGACGCGTCCAGTCGCCGCCTTCTCCCTCCAGTCGATCTTCGCGCGGAGAGCGCAGAATTCGATCGACGGCCTCGCGCCAGAAGTCGACCGCATCTGTGTCGACGACCCCCCTTCCCCGTCCGTACGGGTCAACCCACAGCTGGGGAACGCGATACGGCGCCTTCATGCCCGCTCGTTTCATCTTCGCAAGGCGATCCGCCATGCGCTTCAGTGCGGCCGTCTCGCGCCGAGGCTCTCGCCGCGCCGCGACCGGATCTGTCCCCCGCATGCGTCCCTCCAGGTCGCTCCTCCACTTCGCCCACGCTGGGGCCCTTCTCATCTCCATGAAGTCCCGCACCGCCGTCCCGAGTCGTATATCTTCACCGAACTCCTCGCGCAAGAAGTAGAGGTGCTCCGCCACCCAAACGTAGAGGTCGGCCTCGGTTCGCCCGGGGAAGGAATCCAAGAGCTTCTCCTCCCGGAAGATCTCGCAGAGCGGCGCGTAGAGGTGGTCGTACCACGAGTCCACGGCCTCCTCGCAGGAAACGGGCCGCCGTTCATTCAGGCCCATGTAGTAGCGATGCACATCGATGTGCTCAAGCAGTTTCGCGTATCCGCCCGGTTCCGAGAGCTCCACTCGTGCCCCCGGTCGACGCTCGTCGAGTCCAGTCCGGCGCAGGAACTCCCCGTACTCCGCTTTGCCAAGCAAGGATTTGGCGTCGGTGTGCTCGTCGAGAGGCACGTTGGTGTGAAACGCGATGACTTCCGCCTCGATCGACGTCATTCCGAGCCGGCGCGCCACGGACACGCGGTGGTTGCCGTCGAGAACGAAATAGGCATCGCCGATCTGGTAGACGCGAATCGGCGCGAAACCCGACTCCTCGTCGAAGGATCGCCGCACGTGCGACCACCGCTCGCCGAGCGCCCACCGTCTCGGCAGGAAGTGCCGATCGAAATCTTGATAGCGATTCACGCTCCCAATGATGTGGTCGATCGGGATCTCATGGACGCCGTCGTATGCGCCCGATTCCACTCCCAGAGCGTCGCGGACGAGGGAAAACGGGAGCAGAAGGGAAGGCTTCCCCGTCACAAACGCCACGATGCGGTCCCACGCCGCGCGATGCCACGCTCGCTCGAACTCCGCGTCCGTCATGACCCGATCTCCAGGATCTCGTGCCCGTAGACACTACGGACCTCCGTCGCTTCGAACCGCTGCGGGCGCATGTCGACGCCGTACGACGGGTGAATATGCCCGTGGACCAGCAGTCGCGGGCGGAACCACCGCATCAGCCCCACGAAGGCTCCGAATCCCTGATGGCAAGGATCGCTGCCGTCATGGATTCCACGCGGCGCTGCGTGGGTGACCACGACATCGGCTCCTCGTCCTGTCCGCAGCGCATTCCAGGCGAGCCTCGCCGTGGCACGGCAGACTCTCTGGCGCATCTCGCGTTGAGTGTACTCGTGCGGCCCATCGCAGTATGCCGCGCTGCCGCCGAATCCGGCGATCCAGACCGTCCTTCCGTCTTCACTGCGGATCGGCACGACGCGACCCTCGATTGACCGTCCGCCCTCGGGGCCCTCTGTCGTCCGCCCGTCGGCGCGATGCATCGGACGGTCATGATTGCCCAACACGTAGAGAAG
>CAIMCX010000038.1 GCA_903839615.1 uncultured bacterium | reverse complement strand
CGTGCTCTCGTTTCCCCACACGGCTCTCTCCTTCGCGGGACCCCTCCAAGCGCGCGTCGTTCGCGCGCTCTACGAAGATCGAAGTGTCGAACGCGTCCTCGCGCTCGGCGTTCTCCACGGCGGAGGACTCGAAATCTACCGTACGGCGCTCGACGCCGCGGCACCGCCAGCGCGACGAAGGGAAGCGTTCGGGATCGTCCGCGGTGCCTTCGTTTCATGTGAGAATGTCGCCGAGACTCCCTTCGGGCGAGTTCCGACCTGGAACGCACCGGAGACGAGCGAGGTTCGGACTGACTCAGCCGGCCTGCTTGCTGCGGAGTTCTCGCTCGATACGTTCCGGGGCGTCCTGCGCGTCGCGGCGGACGCGTTCGGGCGCCGGCCGCTTCCCGTCCTCTCGGTCTACGTCGGCATGACACGCGATCCGGTGTCGAGGTCGTTCGAAGCAGCCGAGGCGGTTGCCGACTGGATCCGCGGGACAGCCGATGGCTCGACCGCCGTGGTCGCGACAGGTGACCTCGTCCACTACGGGACCGCATACGGTGGGGCATGGGCGGCCGGGAACCCTCTCTCGTACGGGGAGCTGGAGGAGGTCCTTCGACCGGATGTGGAACGAGTCCTCGCGACGGCCTTCGTGGAGCGCAACTGGGAAGAGGCATACAGGCTGTCACATGAGAGGCTCGGGAACGATCAACGGGAGATGCTGGCGGCTCTCTCCTCGTACCTCGGCGCGGGCGCCCCGCCCCGTCTCCTCTCGTTCGAGCTCTCCGACTACGCCGCAATCCTCGGCGCGGATCCTCCGTGCGTCGTGGCGTCGGCTCTCGCTGCGTACGAGCGCGCGGTCTAATCCGTTGCAGCTTCGGCTCTTGCTCCGTACGCTCTCCCGGGTGCGTGAGGAGATCGCATGACGGCGAAGACGGTTGGGGTTATCGGGGGAATGGGGCCGGCGGCTACGGTCGAGTTCCTCTCGCGCCTCGTTCGCGCCACACCTGCCGCACGCGATGAGGACCATCTCCACGTTCTCGTCGACTGCGACCCCGCGATCCCGAGCCGCACCGCGGCGATCCTCGAAGGAGGACCCAGCCCGGCGCCGCGCCTCTGTATGATTGCGCGGGGCCTCGAACGCGCGGGCGCTCAGCTCCTGGCGATGCCATGCAACACGGCGCACGCCTACCTCGACGCGATTCGCGCTGCGGTCGACATCCCTGTGCTCGACATGGTTTCTGAGGCTGCGGCGCGCGCGGTGGTCGGTCCCGTTGGCCTGCTTGCCACCGAGGCAGCCGTTCGCTCCGGGCTCTACGAGAAGGCGTTCCACGAGCGCGGAATTCGTATTCTCTCCCCGGGGGCGGAAGACCAGGAGGAAGTGACCCGGCTCATCGCCGCGGTCAAGGCAGGGGACAGGCTCGAGGCGTTGCGACCTCGTCTGCAACTCGTTGTCTCGCGCCTCGCGCGGGAGGGGGCGCGTGCGGTCGTCATCGGCTGCACGGAGGTCTCACTCCTCCACGATGCGGGATCCTCGCTTCCCGGGATCGACGCGCTCGACTGCTTGGTCGAGGCCACCGTGCGCGAGGCGAGGCGTGAGGAAAGGTGATCCGTGTGGATTGGAAGCGCAAGGCGGAAGAGGAAGTCGATGCGCTCGAGCCGCGGCTGCGCGGCGTGAGCGACTACATCTTCGCGCACCCCGAGCTGAAGTTTGAGGAGAAGCTGGCGTCCGCACGACTGACCGAGGAACTCGAGCGAGAGGGGTTCAAGGTCGAGCTCGGGGTCGCCGCAATCCCGACGGCATTGCGCGCTGTGCACCCGGCCGCGAGCCCCGGCCCGACGGTGGCTGTGATTGGGGAGTACGACGCGCTGCCCGAACTCGGGCACGCGTGCGGCCACAATTTGATCGCCGGTGCCGGGCTCGGAGCCGCGCTCGCTCTCGGGCGGATCAAGAGAGAGCTGCCCGGACGGCTCGTTTTCCTCGGGACTCCGGCGGAGGAGGGAGGTGGCGGGAAGGTTCGGATGATCGAGGCCGGTGTCTTCCGAGACGTCGACGCCGCGATGATGTTCCACCCCTCACCCTTCACGGCCGTCGGTCACGGCAGCCTGGCGATTATCGAGGTTCGCATCGAGTTCCGGGGCGTCGCTTCACACGCCTCTGCGTGGCCGGAGAAGGGCGTCAACGCCTTGGACGCCGTGATCCAGACGTTCAACGGAATCAACGCGCTGCGCCAGCATCTGCGCGACGGGTCGCGCGTCCACGGAATCATCACCCACGGCGGCGCCAAGCCGAACATCGTCCCCGACTACGCGGCCGCGGAGTTCTACGTCCGCGCTGCCGATACCGCGTACTGCGACGAGTTGTTCGAAAAGCTGCGCCGCTGCGCCGAGGGGGCGGCCCGCGCCACCGGCGCCGAGCTCGCGTACTCCACCTTTGACGTGCCGTACAAGGCCATGCGTTTGAATCGGCCTCTTGATCTTGCCTTCGCACGAAACCTCGAATCCCTCGGATGGAAGCTTGACGTGCCAAGAGGCGGGACGTTCCCACTCGGATCGACGGACATGGCGGACGTAAGCGAGGTCGTGCCGTCGATCCACCCGTACCTAGCGATCTGCGCCGAGGACATCGCCGGGCACTCAAGAGCGTTCGCCGAAGCGTCCCGATCCGAGCGCGGCGCCGCGGCCATGCTGGTGGCCGCGAAGACGATGGCGATGACGGCGATCGACCTCTTCACGTCGCCCGAACTCGTGCGGGAGGCCTGGGCGGCCTTCGGCGGCACGTCTCGCAGCTAGGACCAGTCCGGGCGGAGCTTTGCGTGCCCGGAGAGGTACCTGTCCGCGGCGACGGCAGCCTTGGCGCCTTCCGCGGCGGCAATGACGGCTTGCTTGAGGTGCTTGCACAGGACGTCGCCGGCCGCGAAGACGCCGGGGATCGTCGTCTGGAGGTACTCGTCGACGAGAAGGCAGCCCTCCGGAGAGAGATCTGCTTGGCCGCCGAGGAAATCGACGATCGGCCGCGCGCCCTGGAGGTAGAGGAAGACGCCGTCCACCGGCAGGACGATCGGCGCACCGCCTCGGCTCCGAATCCGAAGGCCTTCCACGCGCTCGGTGCCAATGATCTCCTCGATGACGGTCGAGCGATGAATCTCAATCGCCGGGTTCGCTTCGACCTGCGCTGCAAGTTCAGCAGGGGCTCGTAGCGACTCGACAGGCAGAAGGAAGTGAACGCGGCGCGCGAGCCGCGCGACGACAAGTGCTTCCTCCGCAGCCTCGTCCGTCGCTCCGACCACGGCGACGACCCGGTCGCGGAAGAAGAAGCCGTCGCAGGTGGCGCAGTATGAGACGCCACGCCCGACGAGCTGCTCTTCCCCGACCAATCGTGCTGAGCGTCCCATCGCCCCGGTTGCGACGATCAGGGAGCGGCCTTCGTACGTCCCTTTGACGCCGTACGCTGCTTTCCTGGACCCTTCGAACCGAGCCGTCGTCACGCGATCCGTCACGAAATCCGCCCCGTACCCCGCGGCTTGAGAGCGAAGCAACTCCACCACGCGTACGCCCGGGACGGGCTCGGTGAGCCCGGGGAAGTTCGCGATTTCATGACTCATCCCGAGCGCGCCGGACGCGACGCCCTTGTCTACGACTCGGCACGTCCTCCCCGCTCGCGCGGCGTAGAGAGCCGCAGTGGCTCCCGCGGGGCCGCCGCCGATGACGAGGATATCCACGGCTTCGCCTTCCTTGGGGTGCGCAACGCTAGACATGGACGTGTCCTTTTGCCTTTCGCTCTGGCACGGGATCGTAGCCTCCCGGGTGAAGCGGCTGGCACTTCAGGAATCGGCGAAGGGCGAGCCATCCGCCGCGGAAGATGCCATGCCTCTCGACCGCTTCGATCGCGTACTGCGAACACGACGGGTAGAAACGACAGACGTGCGGAAGAAACGGCGAGACGATGCGGCGATAAACGTGAATCGGGGCGACCAAGAGCTTTCGGAACACGCTCGGATACTAGGCCAATCCGTCCGACTTGACAACTGGCAGGCGGCATGCTAGACTGCCAATTAGCACGCGCTATACGGAACTGCTAAGGAGACAGAAATGAGAGTGTTCCTGAGGAATTGCAGAAACGAGGAGGGATGCGACATGAGACATCTGCCTGAAGTGCAGCGAGGCCCATCCCTGCTGGAGTCGAACCTGTCGGGGCTGATGGACGAGCTCTTCAGCGACTTCGACCGAGTGGGATTCGACGTCACGACGAGCTTCGGGCGAACCGACGTGTACGAGAAGGACAAGCAGCTTGTGTTTGAGACGGAGCTGCCTGGCACTCGGCGTGAGGATGTGCAAGTGCGCGTCGAGGATGGCCAACTCGTCATTTCCGGCGAGGTGAAGCGGCGGGAAGAGGTCGACCGAGAGCAGTACTTCCGCATCGGTCGGCGCTACGGGCGGTTCCAGAGGTCGTTCCCGCTGCCGGCTGACCTCGTCGACAAGGAGAAGGTGGCAGCGCGCTTTGAGGATGGCATCCTTCGCGTGTCCGCGCCCCTGCGCGAGTCGATCAAAGAGCGAGACAAGGCGGTCGAGGTCAAGGTCGAGTAGATCGAGACCAAGGGCGAGATCGCACCGCGGGCCTGGCGCACCCCAGGCCCGTTTCTATTGCCGGTAGGCATTCGTGATCGGGACACGGCGCCCGCTGCCGAACGCCTTCGGCGTCACCTTGATCCCGGGCGGAAGCTGGCGGCGCTTGTGTTCGTGCTGGTAGTAGCGACGGAGAATCTCGTCCACGAGCGCGGCAGGGAAGCCGGCGGCGAGAAGTCCCTCGCGCGACGCATTCCCCTCGATCAGGGCACGCAGAGCGGGATCGAGCTCGGCGTAGGGCGGGAGGTCGTCTTCGTCCCTCTGGTTCGCGCGAAGCTCGGCCGTGGGGGCGCGCTGGATGACCCGCTGCGGGATGATGTCCCGGAAGGTCGCGGCAACGCGGTAGACATCGTCCTTGTAAAGGTCGGAGATGGGCGCAAGGGCCCCGACCGTGTCGCCGTAGAGCGTGTTATACCCCATGGCGATCTCGGACTTGTTCCCAGGCGAGAGCACAAGAGCCCCCTCTTGGTTGGAGAGAGCCATGAGCAGCAGGCCGCGGATGCGGGGCTGAAGATTCTCGTCGACCAGGCCCGACGCGACCTGGGGAAGAAGGCTTCGGAGACGCGCGTGCAGGTCGGCGATCGAGATCTCGAGAAAGTGGATCCCAAGCCCATGGGCGATCTCGTTGGCATCCTCCCCGCTCATCGCTGCGGAGAACTCGCTTGGCATGTAGACGGCATGAACGCGTTCCGGCCCGATCGCTTCCGCTGCAAGGCAGGCGACGACGGCGGAATCCACGCCGCCCGAGAGTCCGACGAGGCAGTTCTTGAATCCGTTCTTGTGCACGTAGTCGCGAATCCCTAGAACCAACGCGGATCGGAGTTCCTGCGCCGGGTCTTCCGGGCGGATGCGAATCGGCCCGCACGGGAGGTCGGCGACGAAGAGCCCCTCGGCGAAGCGCGGCGCAGCGAAGACAACCTCGCCCTCCGCATTCGTCACGAAGCTGCCGCCGTCAAAGACGATGTCGTCCTGCCCTCCGACGAGGTTGACGTAGACGATGGTGACGCCATTCTCCCGCGCACGGCGGTGAACGAGCCGCCGGCGAATCTCCGGCTTGCCTACGTAGAACGGGGATGCGGAGAGGTTGAAGATCGTGCCGGCGCCCACGCTCGCCAGAAGATCCGTTGGCCCGTCATCGATCCACAGGTCCTCGCAGAGGTTGATGCCCACTCGGGTCTTCGCGATCACGTGCGTCTCCACTCCCTCTCCCGGAGTGAAGTAGCGCTTCTCGTTGTACACGTCGAACGTTGGAAGGTGGATCTTGGCGACGCGGCCGACCTCTCGCCCTTGGGAGAGGATGTGCGCGACGTTCCGTAGCTCCGTGCCGGCGCCGTCGCACGTCGAGGACGGGTCCGTGCGGTTCGTCGTTGCGATCGACGCCTCGGCGGCGGCAACGGATCCGACGATGACCGTCATGGCTCCGACCCGCTTGGCGAGGGTCGCCACCGCCTCTTCGCACGCCGGGACGAAGCCTGGGCGCCAGAGGAGATCGAGCGGCGTGTAGCCGGGAATCGCGAGTTCGGGAAAGACGACGACGTCGCACCCGGCCGCTTCGGCTTCTCCGATCATGGAGAGGATCACATCGCGGTTCTTCGCGATCGCGCCGACGTGCGCGTCCATCTGCCCGATGCCGACTCGCATAAGGGGAAGTATAGGGTGGCGGCGCTGTCCGCTCCAGACACGGCGACTCGCGAGAGCGCCGCCACCCTGCTTGCCGACCCGCCGGGTGGATGTCGTCAAGTAGGTCTTGTCATGTTTCGGCTCCGGACTTGGCGACTTGCGAGAGCGCCGCCACCCTGCTTGCCGACCGGCCGGGTGGATGTCGTCAAGTAGGTCTTGTCCTGTTTCGGCTCCAGACTCGGCGACTCGCGAGAGCGCCGCACCCTGCTTGCCGGCGGGTGTGGCGGATGTCGGCAGGCAGCTTCGTGCCGGGGCGCTGCGCTGCTTGCCGTCAAGTCGAGAGGTCGTCGGCAAGTAGGTCCCTGTCTGGCGTTGCGCCAGTCTCGGCGAGAAGCCGCCGGGCGCCCTCGATCAGCGAACTCTCCTCGGCGCTAGGTAGGCGTTCGAACGTGCCCGGCGCGAGATCGCCGAGCTGCACGGGTCCCACGGCAACCCGAAGAAGGCGGTCGACGGTGTAGCCGAAGTGCGCAAACAGGCGCTTGACCTCATGCTTGCGGCCTTCGGCAAGGACGACGACGGCGTAGCGCGGTCGGCCTTCGACGCGGCCG
>CAIMCX010000037.1 GCA_903839615.1 uncultured bacterium | reverse complement strand
GAGAGAACACAACAAGGAGTCGTGTTCTCTCCCGCGATCGCAGATCGCGCGCTCACTCTGAAAGAGATCGCGACGCGCTGTTGGTCGGAGTCGTGGAAGACGATCGCCGCGGTCGAGAGCTACCGCCCGACGAGTTGCCCGCCGGCCTACGTCGCCGTGTTCCTCGAGGTCGAGGTCGATACGTGGACAGGCGCAGTGCGCACGCTGAACGCGGCGCTCGGCTCGGACTGCGGCACCGTGGTCAACCCGGCGATGGCGCGCGGCCAGCTCGAAGGCGGCCTGTCGAAGGGCGCCGGCTACGCGCTCGTCGAAGGCTGCTTCTGGGACAAGGACGGGCAGCTCACCTCGCGCGGCTTCCCGATCGATGGCAAGACCCCGGCGATCGGCGAGATGCCGCTCGTCGAGAACCTCCAGACGTACTTCGCTGAGACGTACGAGCCGACCGGCCCGTTCGGCGCGAAGGGCATCGGCGAGGCCGCGATGAACCCCGTGGCCGCGGCCTACGCCAACGCCATCACGAACGCCGTCGGCGTCCGGTTCACGAAGCTCCCCATCCTTCCTGAGGATGTGCTTGCCGCACTCGAGAAGACAGGCAAAGGAGGTTCGCGCTGACCATGGACCATGGACGACGGACTCCGGACGCCTCTCGTCACTCAACGAACCCAACGAACTCCACGAACCGCCCCTCGCCCGACCGCGGAGTCCGGGCTCCGGACGCCTCTCGGAACCCAACGAACTCAACGAACTCTACGAACCCCACCAACACCCACCTTCTCGCCCACTCTTTCGCCTACCTGCGTCCGACATCGCTCAAGGAAGCGCTTGCGATGCTTAGAGAGCATCCGGACGCTCGGATTCTGGCGGGCGGAACGAACGTGCTCGTCGACATGAAGATGGAAGAGGCGCAGCCGGGCCAAGGGGCTACTCCTGCGGAGTCGCTAGTGGACATCACACACGTCCGCGAGCTCGTTGGCATCGTCGAAGATCCCGCCGGCATCCGGATCGGCGCGGCGACTCCGATCCGCACGCTGGCCGTATCGGCGGTCCTGTGGCGCGAATATACGGCGCTCGCGGAAGCGGCAGCCGCGTTCGGATCGACGCAAGTGGCGATGCGCGGCACGATCGGCGGCAACATCTGCAACGGCTCGCCGGCGTCGGACACGGTGCCCGCGCTCCTCGCCTTCGGCGCTGAAGCCATTCTTGCCAGCACGCAAGGCGAGCGCGTCGTCCCGGTCGGTGACCTTCTCGTTAGCCCGGGCAAGGTACGCCTGCGCGACGGCGAGATGCTTGTGGGTGTGCGTCTGCCGAAGAGTGTCGGCAAGGCCGGGTCGGCGTTCCTCAAGATCTCGCGTGTGCGCGCCGACCTCGCGAAGGTCAACGTCGCCGTGCGCCTTACGCGCGACGAGGCCGGACGCTGCGCTACGGCGCGGATCGAGCTTGGCTCGGTCGGTCCGACCGTGGTTCGAGCACGGAAGAGCGAGCTCTTGCTGACGAAGGAGGAGATGACTGCTGGCAGGCCGCTGGCCGCTGCCGAAGCAGCGGCTAACGACATTCAGCCGATCGACGACGTGCGGTCAACGGCCGACTACCGCAAGCGCGCGGCAATTGCTCTCGTCCATGACTGTGTCGAACTCGCATGGGCGAGGTGCACGGGAACATCCGAGGTGAGCGCCCAGCGCGGGGCTTCTCCGCAGATCGTCAAGCGCGAACTCCCATCCCTGCAGGTTGATGCGGATGAATCGGTGGACATCTCCCTCACGGTGAACGGCGAGGCGATGGAGATCGACGTCGCGCCGAACGAGCTCCTGCTCAACGTCCTGCGAGAGCGGCTCGAGCTCACGGGCGCGAAGTACGGCTGCGGCGTCGGCGAGTGCGGCGCGTGCACGATTTGGCTCGACGGCCAGCCGGCGCTCGGCTGCCTCGTTCTCGCCCTTTCGGCCGACGGCGCCGACGTGCGCACAATCGAAGGACTCGCGGCGCCGGACGGGACGCTCGATCCGCTGCAGCAAGCGTTCATTGACGAGAACGCCTTCCAGTGCGGCTACTGCACGCCAGGCATGCTCATGATGTCGAAGAAGCTGCTCGACGAGATCCCGCAGCCGACCGAGGCCGAGATCCGCGAGTACTTGAAGGGCAACCACTGCCGATGCACGGGATATGCGAGCATCACGCGTGCTGTTCTTCGGGCCGTGGGGCGCGTCGCGGACGCGCCTAGGGTCGAAGGCCGTACATGTGGCCTTCGACAAGGGGCTAGGGAGAAGGAGTCCGTAGGATGACTCTCCTTCTCCTGGCAGGACTGGGCGTGAAGGCGTGACGCTTCCGAAGTTCGATCTGTTGCAGCCTTCCACGTTGGGTGAAGCACTGGAAATCCTCTCGACGACGCAGAACGCGCAGCCCATCGCAGGAGGCACGGCACTTCTCGTCGAGATGCGCGGGCGGAAGGCGGAGCCCGGTGTTCTGGTCGACTTGGGGAGGCTTGGTGATCTGCACGGCGTGGCTCCGGCGGCGAACGAGCTTGTGATCGGCGCGACGACGACGATCGCCGAATTGCTCAAGAACCCGCACGTAACCGAGCGTGCGTCCATCCTGAGAGACGCGTGCTCGACCTTCGCTTCACCGCTTGTGCGGAACCGAGCCACGATCGGGGGAAACGTCGCGCAAGGCTCGCCGGCCGGCGACATGGCGCCGGCGCTCCTCGTCCTCGACGCATCGATAGAACTTCGGAGCGTCCGCGGCAAGCGCCTCGTGCGCGCGGTCGACTTCTGGAAGGGGCCGCGCAAGACGACGCGCAAGTCAGACGAGATGGTCGTCTCGATCCGCATCCCTCTCTCCCAGACCCCCTGGCTTTCGTCCTGGAAGAAGCTCGGCCTCCGGAAGGCGGACGCGATCTCGGTCGCAAGTGCGGCCGTGCGGCTGAGCCTGACGGCGGACGGGAAGTGCGAGGGCGCGCGAGTCGCAGTAGGTGCCGTGGCGCCGACTCCATTGCGCTTAGCGAAGTCGGAGAACGCGCTTGTCGGCAAGCCGATCAGCCGGGAAGCGATCGCCCAAGCCGCCGCAGCAGCGGCGGCCAGCAGCGTCCCAATCAACGACGTCCGTGCGAGCGTCGACTATCGCCGGCGCGTCGTCGAGGTCCTCGTGCGGCGCGCGCTGATGGAGGCCGCATGGGAGGTGCTGACGTGAGCGAGCGAAAGATCACCCTGCGCGTCAACGGGCGGACGCACGAAGTCTCACTTCCAGGCCACCGAACGCTGCTCGAGGCGCTGCGCGACCTCGGCCACACCGACGTGAAGAACGGTTGCGAGAAGGGCGATTGCGGCGCCTGTACAGTTCTCCTCAACGGCAGGGCGGTCAACAGCTGCCTCGTCCTCGCTTGGCAGGCCGATGGGGCGACGATCGTGACGAACTCGGGCCTCGGCACAGCCGACGACCCTCACCCGATCCAGACCGCATTCGCGGACGCGGGCGCTGTGCAGTGCGGATTCTGCACGCCGGGGCTCGTCCTTTCGGCGAAGGCACTTCTCGATGCGAATCCGAACCCGACGGAGGCGGAGATCCGCGAAGCGATCTCCGGCAACCTGTGTCGGTGCACGGGGTACTCGCAGATTGTGGAGGCAGTGAGGCTTGCCGCTGTGCGAAGCCTCAAGGGGTCCGGAGAGGCTTCGCATAGGGGACAATCCGCGACCGATGGTTCGCATTCTCCTAGCGGTTCTCGGGTCACCGGGGAGGTGCAATGACGGATCCCGTGACTCCGAAGACGTTGCCTCCCCACCATCTGCCTCCGTTGAAGCAGATAGGAAAGCCATTGCGGCGGGTCGACGCGCTCGGGAAGGCGGTCGGCGCGACGCAGTACGCGGCCGACTTCACGATGCCGGGCATGCTTCACGCCAAGGTTCTTCGCTCGCCGATCGCGAGCGGCAAGATCGTTCGCCTCGACGTCGCAAGGGCCCGCGCGCTTTCGGGCGTCGCCTGCGTCCTCACGGGCGCCGATCTTCCGGACGCGAAGCTCGGAACCGACATGCCGGGCCAGTCCGGCCGTGCGGCGCGCACGGGCTCGGACGCTCCCGTTCTTGCGACCGACGTTGTTCGCTTCCACGGCGAGCCGATCGCTCTCGTTGCTGCTGAGACGCTGGAGATCGCCGAGGCTGCGTTGCAGCTCATCGACCTTCAGCTCGAGCCTACGCCCGGCGTCTTCTGCCCGGAGCAGGGGTTGATGCCCGGCGCTCCAAACGTGTTTGGCACGGATAATGCTGTTGCCTCCTACAAGATCCGCAAGGGCGACGTCGAGAAAGGAATGGCGCAGGCCGATCTCGTCATTGAGAACACGTTCTTCGTCCCGTTTGTCGAGCATGCGTACCTCGAGCCGGAGGCCGGCGTGGCGTGGGTCGACGAACAGGGCACGATTACGATCCGCGTCTGCACGCAGGTCATCGAGCACTTCCGCACGGTCGCCAAAGCGCTCGGCGTGCCGCAGAACAAGGTCCGCGTGATGGGGACGATGGTCGGCGGCGGCTTCGGCGGCAAGGAGGACGTAACGGTCGAGATCTTCCTCGCCCTCCTCGCCCGTGCGACCCGCCGGCCGGTGAAGCTTGTCTACACGCGTGAGGAGTCGTTCCTCGCGACGTCGAAGCGCCATCCGTTCAAGATCACGCACAAGACAGGCGTGAAGCGCACCGGGCGAATCACGGCGGCCGAGATCACGATGCTCGCCGACTCGGGCGCCTACCCCTACCTCACGCCGTACGTCCTCCTCTACGCGACCGGCATGGCGGCGGGGCCGTACAAGATCGACAACGTGAAGATCGACTCGGTGGCCGCTGCGACGAACCAGCCGTTCACGAGCGCATTCCGTGGCTTCGGCGGCCCGCAGGCAGCGTTCGCCTACGAGTCGCAGATGGACGAGGTCGCGAAGGCGCTCTTGATGGATCCGCTCGAACTGCGGCGAGTTAACTACCTGAAGACGGGCGACACGACGGTGACGGGGCAGGCCATCCGCTCGGCGGCCTGGTCAGAAGAGTGTGCGACGCGGGCGCTGGCCGCGCTCGGCGAGAAGACGCCCGACACGCCGGATCGCAAGGTGGGCCGTGGGTTCGCCTCGTACTTCCAGAGCTACGGCCGGATCATGTGGTTCCACGACACGTCGCGGGCCTGGGTCGGCATGGAGCTCGATGGCACGGTCATCGTGCGCTGCGGCGTCCCTGACATCGGCGCCGGCCAATCGAACAGCCTGTGTCAGATCGCGGCCGAAGTCCTTGGCGTCCCGCTCGAGCGGGTCTCGATCTACTCAACCGACTCGGCGCTCACTCCGCTTGCTGGAACCTCGACGGCGACGCGCCAGCTCTACATGTCCGGTAACGCGGTACTGCAGGCCGCCGGCGTCGTACGCGCCAGCCTCGTCAAGAAGGCGGCCGAGATGCTGGGGGTGTCGCCGGAAGACGTTGATCTGGCGGATGGAGAAGCGTCCGTGGTCCGTAGTCCGGGGTCTGGGGCTGCTCGAGCGTCTTCGTCGCCGAGTGGCCTGGGAGGCGGGATGCCTCTGGCGGACGTCGCAGCGCGTTGTGCTTCATCGGGACTTCCTCTTGCCCATCTCGCCCAATTCAACGCTCCCTTCACGGAAGGACTTGATCCGGAGACGGGGCGGGGCGACATCTGGCCGGACTTCACGTTCGGCGCGCAGGCTGTCGAAGTCGCCGTCGATACGGAGACGGGCGAGGTCGAGATCCTGAAGAGCGCGGCCTGCCACGACGTGGGGCGCGCGATCAATCCCGCGGCCGCGCGCGGCCAGATAGCCGGCGGGAGCCACCAGGGTCTCGGGTACGCGCTGATGGAGGAGTACGTCGTCAAGGACGGGATGACGCAAACGCCGAGCCTGTCGGAGTATCTGATCCCGACCGCCGTGGACTTCCCTTCGACCGAGGCCATCCTGCTCGAATCGGGCACGGGTGTCGGGCCGTTCGGGGCGAAGGGGATCGGCGAGCCATCGCTCACGCCGGCGGCTCCCGCCGTGGCGAACGCGATCGCGGATGCTCTCGGGGTGCGAATCTTCTCGCTGCCTCTGACACGGGAGAAGGTGCTCGCTGCTGCGGATGCGGGCAAGAACGTCGTGAAGCCGGATCGGCATTGGTGAAGCCAAAGCTCACCGCAGAGGACGCTGAGAACGCGAACGACGGCAGGGTCACTGTAGCGTCGCGCCTTGTGTGCGACGTTCAGGTGCACGGTTGAGCGCGATGTCTATGCGTCGCACGCGTTCGGTTCTAGCGAGAGAACGCAGATGCGCTCGGTCTTGCCGAGAGAGCGCACCACCATCTGTGTGCGAGACTCCTGTAGCGTCG
>CAIMCX010000036.1 GCA_903839615.1 uncultured bacterium | reverse complement strand
TAGGCCGAGCCATTGGACGAGAGCCCCCCGTCCGCTCTCGCCATGGACAGCTGGGTCCCCGGCGGAACGCTGCGCGTAAGCCACACGCCGCCTCCGATGACAGAGCCGTGGCCGATCGTGACGCGGCCGAGAATCGTCGCTCCCGCGTAGAGAATGACGTCGTCCTCGACAATGGGGTGGCGCGGCTGGCCCTTCAGGGGATTCCCACGTTCATCGGCAGGAAACGAAAGAGCGCCAAGCGTGACTCCCTGGTACATGCGCACCCGTCGGCCGACGATGGCCGTCTCGCCAATGACGACTCCGGTTCCGTGATCGATGAAGAACTGCGCCCCGATCTGGGCTCCAGGATGGATGTCGATTCCTGTCTGGCTATGCCCCAGCTCCGTGATCATGCGCGGGACGAGCGGGACACCCAACCGATAGAGCTCGTGCGCCAGGCGGTAGTAGGTGACGGCCAGGACGCCGGGGTAGCAGGCAATGGTCTCCTCGCGGGATGTGGCGGCTGGGTCGCCTTCGAACGCTGCCTCCGCGTCGGTCGCGAGAACGGATTGCACGTGGGGCAAGCGCTCGAGGAACTCCCGTGTGATCGCTCTTGCCCGCGCGCCTGCTCCACTCGTTGTTGCGGCAGCGAGCGTGAAGCCTCGCTCGATCTGATCAGGCAGGTGCTCCTCGGCGTATTCCAGGGCGACCATCGTCCGCCCGCACAGATCGCCCTCAGGGATTCCCGGAACACAGAAGTATCCTGGGAAGACCGCAGAACGGAGGGCATCGACGACGTCCCGCAGGCTGACGCATGAGGGCATTCGTCGTGAACAAGACGACGGGAACACCTGCTGCGCCCCCGATTGCAGCACCGTCGGCTGGCATAGCAGGGCAGCGATCGATGCGAGCTCTTCGGGGCGCAGGGGCGTCGAACGTTCTGGCTCGACCATCAGACCCATCCTTCGAACAGCATTGTGCTGAGATACCGCTCGCCGCCGTCCGGCAGGATGACGACGATCAGCTTCCCCGCGTTGTTCGGATCGTCTGCCAGGCGTGCAGCGACGGACATTGCAGCTCCGCCCGAGATTCCGCACGTAATCCCTTCCTCGCGGTGCAGGCGCCGCGCGAACTCGATCGCCTCTTCATCCGTGGCTGTCGCAATGTCGTCGACGAGGTCGAGGTCGAGAACCTCAGGCTTGAATCCGGCGCCAATGCCCTGGATCTTGTGTGGAGCGGGCTCGGGCACTCGGCCGGCGCGCAACGCGGTAAGGACAGGCGAGCGGCTCGGCTCCACCGCCACGGATCGGATCGGTTTGCCAGCCACGCGCTTGATGAAGCGGCTCACTCCCGTGATCGTTCCGCCCGTGCCGACGCCCGAAACCAGAATGTCGATCGCCCCTGCTGTGTCTCGCCAGATCTCCGGGCCCGTCGTGCGAACGTGGATCTCGGGATTGGCCGGATTCTTGAACTGCTGGGGCATGTAGTACTTCCCAGGAGCGGCGGCATTCATCTCATCCGCCTTGGTCACGGCGCCCTTCGTTCCGAGTGCCCCCTCGGTCAAGACGAGAGTCGCTCCGTATGCCTGCAGCATCTTGCGGCGTTCCACCGACATCGTTTCCGGCATCGTGAGCACCAGGGGGTAGCCGCGGGAAGCGCAGACAAACGCAAGGGCGATCCCGGTGTTGCCGCTCGTTGCCTCTAGTACGGTGACCTTGCGAGACCCGGGAATGAGGATCCCCTCGCGCTCGGCGGCCCAAATCATGGCCGCACCGATGCGGCACTTGACAGAGCCGGCGGGATTCCGCCCCTCGATCTTGGCGACGACGGTCGCCGGGCAGCCCCGTGCAATTCCACGGATGCGGACGAGGGGCGTGTTGCCGATTGACTGCGTGTTGTCCTCGAAGACGGCCATGGCTATTGCCCCCATTACCTCCACCCTCTCTGCCCTGCCAACACCGTCCGCCGAGTCCGTGGGCCGTCTCTCGGCGGTGCAGAAGACAAGCGTGCGTACCCGGTCGACCGAGGGCCTCACGGCCGTCGGTAGGCACTGCCCCGTCCTGCCCAGTGGCGTGTCCTAAGGTGCCGGGTTGACTGTGACGTTCCTAACTGCTGTATCCGTCGCACCTTGGTTGTCTGTGACGACGAGCACGATCGTGAACGTCTCTGACTCGCTTTGGACGGTGAAGTCGTGCGCGAAGGGGAAAGCGCTCTCCGACGAAGTCTGGCCGTCGCCAAAGGTCCACAAGTACGACGCGATCGTTCCATCTGGGTCATGCGACGCCGTGGCATCGAGCGTGACGTGGAGCGGCGTCGCCCCGAGCACCGGAAGCGCAGTGAGGCTCGCCACGGGGTCCAAGTTCATGACGTAGATGCAGGAGGCGAGCGCCAGCAGAGAGAGACCTACGGGTAAGAGCAACATAGCCCGGTTCCTCATCGAATCCTCCCTCCCCATGGACAGCATCTCCACGGGCACAGGCGCAGTCTACAGCAATGCCCGGCACTGTGTCGCATTCGTCAGATTGCGGGCCCACGCAGACCTCATGCTGCTCGCTCTGCACCGCGAAGGAAGGGGAACCTGGGAGCTTGCAAAGGTGCGAGGTTCGGCACCTGCCTTGGGATGAGGGAGACCGAATCCCGAGCTGCGTTCGGACGCCGG
>CAIMCX010000035.1 GCA_903839615.1 uncultured bacterium | reverse complement strand
CAGAAGACACACACCGGCTGGGTTTCCCGCGAAGGGCCGGTCGGTGAACGCGTCAACGTGCTGAAATCGAATCGACATGGAGGACCTCCTCGCCTGCAAGAGTCTAGTTGGTCCACGTGAGTTGGAAAGCTTCCGCAGGCCAGGAGGCAAGACGAAGCGGCCCCAGGCATGCTTCCTCCGCTTCTGACGTGTACGATTCGGATCCTGGCTGAGTCAGACGAGGTGAAGCGTGGGACGGTTCGAGAAGTACCTTGCGCTGTGGGTAGCGCTCTGCATGGGATGCGGACTCCTTCTATCGCAGACCGTGCCGAGCATCAGCGAGGCGATCAACGCGCTCCAGGTTCACGGGGTGTCGATTCCGATCGGCATCTGCCTCTTTCTGATGATGTACCCGGCGATGCTGAATCTGCAGGTCGCGGAGCTGCGGAAGCTGCGCTCCAATCCGAAGCCGATCCTGATTACGCTCTTCTCGAATTGGATCCTCGCTCCGCTCGTAGCGCTGGGTCTTGCCGTTCTGTTTCTCCGGGGCAACCCGCAACTGATCGTTGCTGTGCTCCTGCTTGGCGCGAGCCCGTGCACGGCAATGGTCCTCGTGTGGGGGAAGCTGGCCGACGGGAACCAGGAGCAGAACGTGGTCAACACGAGTCTCAACACGATCACGATCATGGTCCTCTACGTGCCGATGGTGTCCCTCTTGACCGGGATCCAAGACATCCCGCTCGACCGCGCGCTCCTTGCGATCTCGGCCGGCGTCTTCATCGGCGCGCCTCTCCTCGTCGGCATCGTGAGCAAGCGGCTGCTCGTGCGTGCGAAAGGGCAGCAGTGGTTCGAGGAGTCCTATCGGCCCGTCGTGGGCAAGGTCGCGATCGCCGCGCTGCTCGTCACGTTGGTCGTCCTCTTTGCGCTGAACGGGGAAGTCCTCCTGCACCACTTCGATAAGCTCCTGCTCGTCTCGGCGCCGCTCTTGGTCGGGTTCGCGATTGTGGTCGGGTTCAACCTCGTAGTTACGCGGGCGCTGAAGCTCCACTACCGCGAGGCGATCATCACGACGATCATCGGTTCCTCGAGCCACTTCGAGATCGCCATTGCTGCGGCGGTTGGCATGTATGGCGTCGGGTCGTACGCGGCACTCGGCACGACGATGGGCCTCTTCTGGGAGGTGCCGATCATGCTGAGCCTTGTCTATGTCGGGAAAGCGCTTCGGAAGAGGGGATTCTGGGAAGGAGAGGCGGCGCATGAACAAGCCTCCGCTGGCGGTGACGACGTCTGAGCTTTGCCCTGAGCTGTGGCCGGCCGTTGAGACACTATTCGCGGCGACCGGCGCCTGCGGCGGCTGCTGGTGCCAGGCATGGCGGATCGAGAAGGGCGAGCGCTGGGCCGACGTGAAGGGGCCTAGGGCAAAGGAGAGACTGCGCCGCGGAGTGCTCAGCGGCGAGGTCCATGGAGTCCTTGCCTTCGACGGCGAGATGCCCGTCGGCTGGTGCACATTCGGTCCCCGGGACTCCTTTCCGCGACTCAACCGGGCACGCAGTCTCCGCTGCGACGACTCGGCCGACGTGTGGTCGGTGCCCTGTTTCTACGTTCGCCGAGATTCCCGGGGCCGCGGCGTGGCCACGGCCCTGCTCGACCACACACTGCGCGCGATCGCAGAGCGAGGCGTCACGACCGTCGAGGGGTACCCGTCGGCGCCGAACAAGGACGGCACCTACATCGCCGCCTTCTCCTGGACGGGGACGATACCGCTGTTTGAGAAAGCTGGGTTCCGGGTCGTTGGCAATGCCGAGGGCAGCAAGCGCCGCGCGCGGAAGGTTCTTGGGTAGGTCACCATGATTCGGTCCCTCGAAGAGCTGGCGATGGCCGCGTGGCCGGCGCTCGAGACCGTCGAGAGCGACGGCTGGGTCCTGCGGTTCTCCGAAGGGTATACGCGCCGCGCCAACTCCGTTCTCCCCCTTCAGTCTGGGGTGCGCGATCTCGCGAGCAAGATCGCGGAAGCCGAAAGCCTGTACGAAGTGCACGGGCTGGTGACGATGTTCAAGATGACGAGCGAGAGTGCGCCGGAGGGGCTTGAGGCAGCGCTCGCCGACCGAGACTACGAGGCGAAGTCAGGGGCAAGTATCCAGATCGCACAGCTCGCGCAAGCGACGGGCTGCGCCGTAGAGATCCGCGCTTCGTGGGATGCAAGCCAGGACTGGCGCGATGCATTCCACGGCATGGGCGATATCGCGCCCGAGAGACGCGTCGTCCACGACCGGATTCTGTCGCGGATCTCGTCCCCGGTCGCGTACGCGTCTGTTGACCACGACGGGAGAATCGTCGGTTGCGCTCTTGGGGTGCTGCAGGGCGGATGGCTCGGCGTGTTTGATGTCATCGTCGACGAGGGAGTGCGCCGGCAGGGGTACGGTGAGCGTCTGATGCGTGGACTCATGGCATGGGGATGCGGACGAGGAGCGGAGAACGCCTACCTCCAGGTGATGATCGAGAATGCAGCCGCGCGTGCGCTCTACGACAAGCTCGAGTTTCGCGAGGCATACCAGTACGGGTATCGCGTGCGTCGCGTGGGCGAAGCGAGACGGGGCTCGGAGAAAGAGGCGTCAGGCGGCTACGGGTTCTCGTACCAGGCTACTCGGAATGGCGATGTCCTCATCCAGAGAGAAGGTCGCACTGTGACGCACCTGCGCCACGGCGCGGCGCGCGACTTCCTTGCCGAGGTGGACGGCGCCGCGGAAGGAGATGCGCAGGAGACAATGGCCCGCTACACCGGGAACTACAGGCGCGGCAACGAGCGGCTGGCGGCTCGGCATCCGCGCAATCGGAAGACGGGAGACACCTAGCCTGAGGCGATCGCGACGCTGCTGAGTATTCTTTGGTGATGCTTCCGGGTCGGTGCGAGCGAGAGAAGCTCTTCGACAACTGGGCGGACAGCTACGACGAGGCCGTCCAATCCGATCGGGGTTTCCCGTTCGCGGGGTACGAGGCGACGCTTGACCGTGTCGCAGCTCTTGCTTGCGCGAAGCCGAGCCTGCGTGCGCTCAAACTTGGAATCGGAACGGGGAACCTCGCGCGCCGCTTCCTCGATCTCGGATCTGAGGTGTGGGGCCTCGACATCTCAGCCAGGATGCTGGACGGCGCGCGGGCCAAGGTTCCCATGGTCCGCCTCGTGCGAGCCAACATCGCCGCTGCGTGGCCTCCCGAACTTCCTGACCGGTTCGATCGCATCATCTCCGCCTACGTGTTCCATCACTTCGCCTTAGGCGAGAAGGTGCGTCTCCTCACGCGCTTTCTGCGGGACCCCTGCGCGTTGAGTGGGCGGATCGTCGTGGGCGACATTTGTTTCGCAGCGGCGAAAGAGCTGCTTGCGGCGAGGCGGGAGTGGAACCGCCTCGTGGATCCCGAGGAGCACTACTGGATCGCCGACGAGGCGATCGCGGCCTGTGAACTCGCCGGGCTCCGCGTGTGGCACGAACAGACATCGCCCTTCTCCGAGGTCTTTGCCTTCGAGGCTGGGCTCTTGGGTTGAGTCGCAGGAGAAGACGGTGGCGTCTCCTGGACGCGACCGGTAGAATCGGCGGCCGGAGGGCGGGGCTCGGGACACGGAGGAGGCGGTTGGCGTGAAGAGGTTGTTGCTCGTTGGGAGCGTGCTCGTCTCGATCCTCGGCGTTGGGTCATTCAGTCTGCTTGCTGCGGCACAGGCTGCGCCTGTCGGAGGCGAGAGCTTAGGCGTTGTCCTGCAGTACATCGGGCACTCGTGTTTCCTCCTCACGACTCAGAGCGGGGCGCGGATTCTCATGGACCCGTACAACGATCACCCGGCCGGGCTGAAGTCGATGCCCACCGACCTCGCGCCCGACGCGGTCACCGTCAGCCACGACCATCCCGACCACAACAATGTCGTCTGCGCCCCGGGCGCGCAGATCCTGCGCGTGGCGGGGACCTACCAGGTCAAGGGCGTCAATGTGACAGGGTATGCAGGTCGCGAGGGGTCACCGTATGGTCCGTCGGCGATCCCGCATGTGATCTTCGTGTTTGAAGTGGCCGGCGTGAAGATCGTTCATCTCGGCGACTCCGGACCCGTGACGGATCCTGCCACCCTTGCTGCCATCACGGATGCGGACGTCGTGATCGTCAACATCGATGGCTACGTCATACCGCCGAGCCAACTCCTCCCGTTCCTCACGGAGATCGGCGCTCGAACGACGATCATCGGGCACTACACGGTCAAGGCTTCGTCTCCGTTTGGCGGTGCGCCGACCGTGGATCAGTTCTTCGCTCGGCTTCCCAAAGACGTTGTCGGAGTCAGGTCTGACGAGAGTTCCCTCGTTGTCGTCCCCGGTATGCCGACGCAGATCCTCGCTCTGACGCCGACCACGCTCATCAAGTAGCTGGCGCTATCTCGCGTGGATGAAGAACTCGACGTTGCCTTTCTCCCCCTCGATCGGGGAGACCATGTCTTCGATGACGTGCCATGGTGTCTCGTCGTCGATGAACCGCGCGACATCGTTCAGAGCACGAGCTTGAAGAGTTGCGTCTCGAACGATCCCGGAGGCTGGGAGCGCCTCCTTCCCGACCTCGAACTGCGGCTTCACAAGGAGGATGAGCTCGCCTCCGCGGGCGACGACGTCGACGAGCGGGGGGAGGACAAGCTTGAGTGAGATGAATGAAACGTCGGCGACGACGAGGGCAACCGGCTCGCCGATGTCGCGCGGCTCGAGGTAGCGCGCGTTCAGCCCTTCGCGGACAACGACGCGCGGGTCGCTCCGCAGCGTAGGATTCAATTGGTCGTGGCCGACATCGATGGCGAAGACCTTGACTGCGCCGTGCTGGAGGAGGCAGTCCGTGAAGCCTCCTGTCGACGCACCCACGTCGAGGCAAACTCGCCCCTTGGGTTCGACGTGGAACTGCTCGAGCGCCGCCTCAAGCTTCTCGCCGCCGCGACTCACGTACGCCTCGTAGCCAAGGATCTCGATGTCGGCTTCCGAGTCGATCGGATGGCCCGGTCGGTCGATGACCTGACCGTTTACTGTGACTCGGCCCGCCTCGATCATGCGCTGAGCGCGCGAACGGCTACGGATGAGCCGGCGCTCCTTGATGACCTTGTCGAGCCGTTCCTTCATCGTGCCGCGACAAGGCCGTAGCCACTGGTCTTTCCGTCGCGCCGCGATAAGAGCGTATCCATGAGCCTTTTCAACGCGCCGCGGGTACGCTCGCCTTCTCCTCAACGTACGCGGCAAGCCCCGCCTTGAGCACTTCGGCGGCACGGACGAGCTTCGGTTCCTCGAGCACGTAGGCGACGCGGACTTCGTTCATTCCCTTGCCGGGCGTGGCGTAGAAGTCGGCCCCCGGTGCGACCATCACGGTCTCTCCGTCGAGCTGGAAGTCGTTGAGCAGGAACTTCGCGAACGCCTCGGAGTCGTCGATCTGTGGGAACTGGACGAAGATGTAGAATGCGCCCTCCGGCTTGTGACAGACGACTCCGGGGATGGTCTGCAGTGCGCTGAATAGAGTGTCGCGCCGTGCGTGGAACTTCCTCGCGATGTCCGCGATGTCCCGCTTGTGGTTCTTGTCCTTGAGGAAGGCGACGAGTCCGAGCTGTTCGAATGTCGGCGGCGAGAGCCGGATTTGGCAGAGCTTGTTGACTGCCGCGTACACTTCCTTGTTGCGGGTTACGAAGCATCCAATGCGCGCGCCGCAGGCGGACAGGCGCTTCGAGATGGAGTCCACGAGGATCGCGTTCTGCCCCGCCTCGGGGAACGACATGATGCTCGTGGCCTCCCCGTCGTACATGAGCTCGCGGTACGGCTCGTCGGAGATGATGAACAGGTCGTGCTTGAGGGCGAGTCCGACCAAACCGGCGATCTCGTCACGCGTGTACCCGACGCCGGTGGGATTGGCCGGGTTCGAGAAGAGGATCGCTCGCGTGCGCGGCGTGATCAGCCTCTCGATCTCCGCCGTCGGCGGCAGGTGGAAGCCATCCTCGATCCGGGTTGTGATCGGAACGACCCGGTTGCCGTTCATCGTCGAGTGCCCGGCGTAGTTCGGATAGAACGGCTCCGGGATCAGCACCTCATCGCCCGGGTTGCACGTCGCTTGGAGTGCGAAGCAGAACGCCTCGCTGCCGCCAATGGTGACGATCAACTCGTCGTGAGCGACGTGGATGCCAAGCTCGGCGTAGTAGGCGCACATCGCGTCGATCGTCTCGGCGATGCCCATCGCCGGGCTGTAGGACAGGACGTCGACCTTCGCATTGCGCACGCCCTCCATGAACGAGGCCGGGGTTGGAATGTCCGGCTGCCCGATGTTTAGGTGGTAGACCGCGATGCCACGCTTCTTCGCGGCGTTGGCGAGCGGGGTGAGTCGCCGGATCGGCGACCCTTTGAGGGACTTCGCGCGTTCGGAAATACTAAGCTGGCTCAAGAACCCACACCTCCAAGCTCTCGGGTAGCGTTGCCTTCGTGAGGACCACGTCCGAGCTCTCGATGTGCCGGACATTGTCCATGGTCCTCAGAAACTCGTCCACCGGAGCGATGGGCCAATCGGCAATGCACTGCACACGGTAGTGCATCGGGAACACGATCCGAAGGTCCGGCAGCGTCCGCACCGTCGCGGCCGCCGCGGCCGCATCGATGCTGTAGACCCCACCCACGGGGACGAAGAGGACCTGCACCCCGCGCAAGGCTTCAAGCTGCGATGGGGCAAGCTTCACGCCAAGGTCGCCGAGGTGAGTCAGCCGCAGGCCCTCGAGCGTGAAGGCAAAGATCGTGTTCGAGCCGCGGTCTCCATCTCCCGAGGACCCGTGCGACGACGCGATGCCGAGGATGTCGATGCCGCCGACGCGATGTGTGCCAGATCCTCTCACCACCGTCGGCTTCCCCGAGACGCGAGAGACCGCGTTGTGATCACCATGCTCGTGGCTCACCGTGACGATGTCTGCGGACACGGTGGGAAAGGCGCACGGCACCTTGGCGTCGAACGGATCCGTCAGGAGTCGAACGCCGGCGCTATCGATGAGGAAACAGGAATGCCCAATCCACGAGATCTTCACGGCTTCTCTTCGTCTTTGTCCGCCGTCGCAAGCATGAGAACGACGAGATTCTCATAGCTGATCCCGGCTGCCCGCGCCGACCGTGGCAAGTCGCTCATCGGCGTCATGCCCGGAAGGCTGTTGACTTCAAGGACGTACGGGACACCGTCGTCGCCGAGCCGAACGTCGACGCGCGAGTATCCGTAGCAGCCGAGAGCCTCGTGCGCGCGAAGGGCCGCTGACTGGACAAGCTCCGTCGTCGGCACATCAAGCGGTGCCGGCGTGAGAAACTCCGCGATGCCGTCTGTGTACTTCGCTTCGTAGTCGAAGAAGCCACCCGGTGACCGAACTTCGACGATCGGCAGCGCGACGTGGCGTCCGTTCATCCGCAGGATGCCGACCGTGAGCTCACGTCCGGCGATGAACGCCTCGACGAGCAGGGTTCCGAACTCCTCAACGATCGCCAGCGATGAATGAGCGAGCTCGTCTGCGTTGTACACAATGTGAACGCCGAGCGTCGAGCCGGCATCACGAGGCTTCGCGACGAGGGGGAACGACAGTCGCTCGCGGACGTCCGAGAGAAACCGATCGAGTTCCTGCTTCCCGAGAGCAAGCCCGGCGGGCGCCGGCACGCGTTTCTGAAGGAAGACCGCCTTGGCTTCGCCTTTGTCCATGGCGCGATAGCTGGCCAACGCGCCGGATCCGGTATAGGGGATGCCCATGACGTCGAGCAGGAGTTGGACAGTGCCGTTCTCACCGCTGCCTCCGTGGAGACACGAGAAGACAAGGTCGATGCCCGCGAGTCTCGGAACGAGGTCGTTGAGGTTGTCGATGGTGATGAGTTGGGTGTTGTATCCCAGCTCAGCCAGTGCCCGGTGGACGTTCTCTCCGGAAGAGAGGGACACTGCTCGCTCGGGGGAGTCTCCGCCCGCGAGGACAGCGATGGTGCGGCGGTCCTGTAGCATTGATTCCATGCGACGGAGTATACTCCACGAAGCGGAGGGACCCACCTCGAACCGGGGCCGCAAAGAGGCGAGATAGGAAGCGAGAACTGCGCTTCCTTGACAACGTTCGTGGGGGCATCTATACTTCCCGCTGCCGTTGGTCCTTGAAAAGTGGATAGCGTGGTAACGTGTTCGAGAGAACACCCTGATCATCTAGAGATCAACTCGAATCAAAGAATAAAACCAAGAGAGTTTGATCCCAGCTCAGGATGAACGCTAGCGGTGCGCCTAACACATGTAAGTCGTGCGATCGAGCCGAACTGAGTTTCCTTCGGGAGACGATGATTGGTGACGGAGCGGCGGACGGGTGAGTAACGCGT
>CAIMCX010000034.1 GCA_903839615.1 uncultured bacterium | reverse complement strand
GCATCGTTCGAATAGCCTTGCGTTTCCCATGTGCCGAGGTACGACGAGTCGCTCGAGAGCTCGATGCGCACGATCCACTTCGCCCACTTGTAGCCGAGCTTGTCTTCCGCCACGAGCTGTAGCGGAAACCCGCGGTCGGGGGGAAGCGTGATCCCGTTGATCTTGTCGGCCACGATCAGGTCGCGGTCGACGACGGTCGCAAGCGACAGCGACGTCGTGTAGCCGTCGGCAGCGTGGAAGATCACCGTGTTCGCCGACGAGAGGGGCTGCACGCGAGCGAGGAACTGCGCAATCGGAATCCCCTCCCACAACGCCTTCACGCGCCAACCCTCAACGCAGATGAGTTCCACGACCTTCTGCGCGTGGGGGAGGGACGCCAGCTCGTCCAGGGTGTATGAGGCGGACTGAGAGACAAGACCGTCGACCGCAAGGCGATACGTCGCCGGATCGATGGCCGGCGTCCCATGAATCGAGTTGTCGTGGAAGTCGTCAACCGACCCGAGCTTCTCCCCTTGATAGTCGCGGATCTCGACTTGCGCGATACCTGAAGCGCTGTCTCTTTTGCATCCCGCAAACAACGCGAGAGCTACGACAAGCGCTGTCGCTATGAGTGTTCTGGCTGTAAGTCGCCGAGTTCGTCCGCGCGCCATTATACGAGCCTAGCGTGGCTCCGTGGGCGATGCGTGACGAAGCCACGTGCGCAGTGTGAAGGTCAGATCTCTCGCCGCGAAGAAGATAGGGCGCCGGCGGCGGGACCGTAGCCCGCTGTCCGGCGCCCCCGAACTCGAAGCCTTATGAATGAGACTAGGCCTTCGCTTTGGCCGTCTTCTTCAATTCCTTCTCCTCGAACGGACGGGCAGGCCTCTTGCTGTACCAGATCGCCCAGCCAACGCCAAGGAGCAAGCCCACGACGATGAGCACGGTCCAAGCGCTCATCTTGCTGTACTTCACCAGGATGGGGGCGGCGAGAAGGCTGACCATGTTGGCCACCTTGATCATCGGGTTGAGCGCCGGCCCGGCCGTATCCTTCAACGGGTCGCCCACCGTGTCGCCGACGACGCTGGCCTTGTGTCGCTCGGAACCCTTTCCCGTGTTCGCCGCGAGGTCGCGTGGTTCATCCTCGATCATCTTCTTCGCGTTGTCCCACGCGCCGCCTGCGTTCGCCATGTATACGGCGAGCAGTTGGCCACTCAGGATGATGCCGGCCAGGAATCCGCCGAGTGCTTCCACCTGAAGGATGAGGCCGATGGCGATCGGCAGGAGCACCGAAATGACGGCCAACGGAATGAGCTCCTTCTGGGCGGCAGCCGTCGAGATCCCGACGACGCGGGCGTAGTCCGGCTTGACCTTTCCTTCCATCAGGCCCGGGATGCGGAATTGCCGCCGCACTTCTTCGACAATGAGGCTCGCCGCGCGGCTGACGGCCTTGATGCACAGCGAACTGAACAGCCAAGGCAGCGCCCCGCCGAGCAGGAAGCCGATGAACACCCTGACGCTGGCGATGTTGATCGACTGGATTGGGGCCATGCCAAGCTGCTGTTGGACGCGTCCGACGTCGGTGAAGAACGTCGCGAACAGAGTGATTGCAGCGATGACGGCCGACGCAATCGCAACGCCCTTGGTGATCGCCTTGGTCGTATTCCCGACCGCGTCGAGGTCGGCCATGATCTGGCGCGCCTTCTTCGTCTCTGCGTCCTCCATGCCGTGCCACGCCATCTCGCCGATGCCGTTCGCGTTGTCGGAGATGGGGCCATACGAGTCCATGGCCACGTTGTTGCCCGTGTGGCTGAGCATGCCGATGCCGACCATCGCAATGGCGTACATCACGTACGTTGCATTGGCTTCCCCACCGTACAGCGCGAGCGCCCCGATGAAGCTGATCACGATCGCCACGAGGGCCCACACGGTCGATTCCATACCGACCGAGAGCCCAGACAGGATGGTGGTCGCCGAGCCGGTCTTCGTCGACTCGACGATATCCTTCACGGGCTTGCGCTTGGTCGAG
>CAIMCX010000033.1 GCA_903839615.1 uncultured bacterium | reverse complement strand
CTCCCACGCCGGACCTCTTCATGCGCTTACGCCACCCACACAGCGAGAAGCTGGTCGCCTCGATTCCGTGGCTTGATAGGCCGCTTCCTTCCCGGAAAGAGACCAAGGTGCGGAGTGCGGGTCCACTGGCCGGCGCGACCGGTTGCCGGTATCGTGCCGCATGCGAGTACGCGGAGGCGGAATGCGGGGAAGACGACCCGCGTCCTCGCGAGATCGAGCCGGGCCGCGTTGTTTCCTGTCGACGTGCGGAAAGACTCCGTCCCACTTCCCCCTTCGGATGACGAATCGACTGCTTCTCGGGACCAAGAACCAAGGCAAGCTGGTAGAGTTCCGCGAACTCCTGCGAGGTGTGCGCGGCGTCGAGTTCCTGACCATCGCCGAACGCCCGTTCGCCGACGTCGAAGAGACCGGTGAAACGTTCCTCGAGAACGCGCTCTTGAAGGCGCGCGCGATCTGCGGCGAGACCGGACTTGCGGTCCTGGCGGAAGACGCCGGGCTTGACGTGGCGGCGCTCGGCGGCGCCCCGGGAGTCCGTTCGGC
This sequence comes from uncultured bacterium, assembly GCA_903839615.1. GTDB lineage: Bacteria > Bipolaricaulota > Bipolaricaulia > UBA7950 > UBA9294 > CAIOGO01. Next base: position 8,619 of record CAIMCX010000033.1, on the reverse strand, counting down.
CAGATTCTCCGGCGAACCGGTCGACTATGCGAGGAACAACGCCCTGCTCCTGGAACGACTGCGCGGCGTCGCGGATCGGCAGGCGCGATTCGTCGCTGTCACTGCGCTCGTTCTCCCTTCCGGCGACTTCTTCGTCACGTCGGGCGCTCTCCACGGCCGCATCGCGCAGAAGGCGGCGGGGCAGGGAGGATTCGGCTACGACCCGGTCTTCATTCCCGAAGGCATGGTGCGCACGTTGGCCGAGATTCCTCTTGCGGAGAAGAACGAGATCAGCCACCGCAGGCGGTCCATCGCACGGATGACGACCCTTCTCGCCACTCTCGAGCGGGAAGGCGCCCTTTCGAGCTAGGGTCGCACCCAACGGACACGCGTTGCGGTCAGCGCCGCATCAGACGAGAACGCGTTGCGGTCAGCGCGCCGCGTGAGACGAGAACGCGTTGCGCTCAACGCGCTGCGTGAGACGAGAACGCGCTGCGGTCAGCGCGCCGCGTCGAACGTCTTGGCCAGCTCTTCGACGGCGTGGCGCTGCTTCGCGGAGAGCTTGCTCGGGACGTCGACCGTGACCTGCACGACGTGATCCCCTCTCCCGTTCAGGCCGCGAATGCCCGGCATCCCCTTACCGCGGAGCCGGAATTCTGCCCCCGGCTGGGTCCCCGCAGGGACGGACAGCGATTCCTCTCCCCAGAGCGTCTGAATCTTCAGCTTCGTCCCTAGAGCGACCTGCGGGTACGACGCCGCCACCTTCGAGACGATGTCCTGCCCATCGCGGTGGAACTGCGGGTGAGGGATCACCTCAATCACGATGAACAGATCGCCGTTCGGCCCGCCCCCGATCCCCACGTTTCCCTGGTCTCGGAGCCGTAAGCGGGATCCGCTGTCCACGCCGGCCGGCACGGTGATGGAGATCTTGCTCTTCTCCTTCACCCGTGCGTGCCCGTGGCAACGATGACAGGGGTCATCCATGACTTCGCCCTGACCTTCGCATTCGGGGCAGGTGCGGACGCTAACGAAACTGCCGAGAAAGCTCTGCTGGCGGTGTTCGATCTGTCCGTGTCCTTTGCACGCTGAGCAGGCGTGCTTCTTCGAGCCAGGCTCCATGCCGCTTCCCGAACAGGCGGGGCACGCGACGAGCCGCGGCACGGAGAGCGTCATCTTCGTCCCGTGCGCTGCGTCCTCGAGCGTGATTCGGAGGCGATACTCGATCGACTCTCCGGCGAATCCGTGCGCCCTTTGGGACGCGGACTGCGGCGCGCCTTGGCGGAAGAAGAGGTCGAACAGGTTGTCGAACCCGCCGAATCCGAATTCCCGGTACGCCTCGCGGGCGCGCCGGAAATCCGTGTCGCCGAACGTAAAGCCCTGGTCGGGGCCGGCGTGACCATAGCGGTCGTACTGTGCGCGCTTCTGCGAGTCAGAGAGGACTTCGTAGGCTTCGGCAACTCGCTTGAAGTCTTCCTCCGCGCGCTTGCGATCGTCGGGGTTACGGTCAGGGTGAAGCTCCTTCGCCTTCTGGCGATAGGCCTTCTTGATGTCCGCTTCGCTCGCATCACGCGAAACCCCGAGGATCTCGTAGTAGTCCTGCTTTGCCACACCGGCCTCCCGCGTCAGCGGAAATGCTACTTCTTGTCGTACTCGGCGTCGATGTAGCCGCCGTCATCCGGCTCATCCCCGCCGCCGGCCTCTCGTTCGCCCGCCGGGCCGCCGGGCTGCGCCGCTCCCTGCGCTTCTCCGTAGGCCTTGGAGACGACGTCCTGCGCGCTCTTCGAGAGCTCGTCCATGGCGTGCTTCAATTCGTCGGTCGACGCGTTCTCTTCGAGCTTCGCCCGCAGCGCCCGAACGCGATCCTCGATTTCGGAACGCTTCTTCCCATCGACTTTGGCTCCCAGGTCGGCCATCGCCTTCTCGACGGAGTACGTCAGCTGGTCGGCGCGGTTGCGGATCTCGGCGTGCTCGGACTTGCGGCGATCTTCCTCGGCGTGCTCGGAGGCCGCCTTGCGCATCCGCTCGATCTCGGTCGAGTCGAGCCGCGACGAATCGGTGATTGCGATCGACGCCGTCTTCTCCGTCGCCTTGTCCTTGGCGGTGACGTGGAGAATCCCGTCCGCGTCGATGTTGAACGTCACGTCGATCTGCGGGATCCCCCGCGGGGCCGGCGGGAGGCCTGTCAGTTGGAACTTGCCGAGCGATTTGTTGTCCGACGCCATCTTGCGCTCGCCCTGCACGACGTGAATCTCCACCGCCGGCTGGTTGTCGTCGGCCGTGGTGAACGTCTTCGTCTTCTCCGTTGGGATGGTCGTGTTCCGCTCGATGAGCGGCGTCGCCACGCCTCCAAGGGTCTCGATCGACAGCGTGAGCGGCGTCACGTCGAGAAGGACGATCTCGTCCACCTCGCCGGCCAAGACTCCACCCTGGATCGCAGCACCTGCGGCGACGACTTCGTCGGGGTTGATCTCCCGATTGATCTTGCCGGGAATCCGTTTGCCGACCAGTTCCTGCACCTTCGGAATGCGCGTGGACCCGCCGACGAGCACGACCTGATGAATCGTCTCCGCCGTCTTTCCCGATTCGCGCAGGGTCGCATCGACGATGGAGATCGTTCGCTGGAGGTAGTCGTCGATCATCGCCTCGAACTTGGCGCGCGTCAGCTTCTTCTCGAGATGCTTCGGCCCGGAGGCGTCCGCCGTGATGTACGGCAGGTTGATCGTCGTCTCCATGCGGCTCGACAGTTCCTTCTTCGCCGATTCCGCGGCGTCGCGCAAGCGCTGCATCGCGCTCGGGTCGCCTGTGAGGCTGATGCCTGTGTCCTTGCGGAATTCCTCCAGGAGCCAATCCACAACGCGCTGGTCGAAGTCGTCTCCGCCAAGGCGCGTGTCGCCGTCCGTCGCCAACACATCGAACACTCCGTCGCCGATCTCGAGAATCGATACGTCGAACGTACCGCCGCCGAGGTCGTAGACGAGGATCGTTTGCTCGTGCTGCTTGTCGAGCCCGTAGGCGAGTGCCGCCGCCGTCGGCTCGTTGATGATGCGCATGACCTCAAGCCCGGCGATCGTGCCGGCGTCCTTTGTTGCCTGCCTCTGCGCATCGTTGAAGTAGGCGGGGACTGTGATCACGGCCTTGTTGACTCGGCCGCCGAGGTGGGCCTCCGCGTCCTGCTTCAGCTTCTGCAGAATCATCGCCGAGATCTGCTCCGGCGAGTACTCGGTCGTCTTCCCTTGGACGTCGATCTTGATGCGGTGGTCGGTTCCCATCTGCCGCTTGATCGACGCGATCGTGCGCGTCGGGTTCGTGATCGCTTGCCGTCGGGCAAGGCGCCCGACGAGCCGCTCGCCCCCGTCCGTGAACGCGACGACCGATGGGGTGATTCGTTCGCCCTCGGAGTTCGTGATGATGGTCGGGGATCCTCCTTCCAGGACAGCGACGCAGGAGAATGTCGTCCCCAAGTCAATGCCAATGATCTTCTCTTTCATCTTTCCTCCTTCTCGACCTGCGTCGGGCCCTGGCTCACCGAGACCTTGCTCGGCTGCAGAGTCCGCTCGCCGCGGACGTATCCGGGCGAGAACTCCTCAAGAATCAGGTTTCTCTCTTGTGGACTATGGATCGACAGAAGCGCCTCGTGGAGAGAAGGATCGAATCGTTCTCCCACGGTCGGGATACGCCGCACGCCTCGCTGGTCCAGGATCTGCGCGAACTGCCCGAAGATCCTCTCTACACCGGCCACGAACGCCTCGACGTTGGCATCTTCGGCGTAGACGGAGAACGCCCGCTCCAGGTTGTCGTACAACGGAAGGACCGCCAGGATCTCCCGATCCGACGTTCGTTCCTCGACGGCTGCCAGATCCCGCAGGATCCGCTTGCGGTAGTTCTCGAACTCCGCCTGCAGCCGCTTCAATCGGTCGACGAGCGATCGGATCTCCTCTTCCTTGGCCGCCACGGCGGACTCCGGAGAGGCGCAGGCATCCGGAGCCGGCTTCGGCTCCACTCTCGCGCATTCGGATGCCGGGTTGGACTTCGTCTCATCAGGCATCATAGGTGTCCTTTCCTGCCGGAGGGACTGCGTGGCCAACAAGCAGTGCTTCCAGTCGGCTGGCGACGAACGCTACGGCGGACATTGCGCGCCCGTAGTCCATCCACACGGGAGCGATGACGCCGAGGGCACCGCCATGCGGTCCGTAGTCGCAGCTGACGACGCTCCACTTCGCGAACGCGGGGAGGGGAAAATCTCCTACGTGGACAAGGATGCCGCGCCGTCCTGCTCGTGCCTCTTCGAGAGCGCGCGGCAACGCGTCCTCATCCTGGATCGTCCGGCTGAGGTCGGAGAACCTCGACAGCGCCTCCTCCGGGACGAGTTCCTTCAACGCATCGAGAAGGTGTAGGAGTCCGTCGATGACGACGCGCGGGCCGACGCGAGTCTCCAGGAGGCGCGCGATGAGCTCGATCGCCTGGCGTTCCGGGCGGGCGTACCAGCCGTCGGACGATTCCTCGGACGTCGCCATCTTCCGGACATCCTCGATGCGGGCGCCGCGCAGCGTTCGGTTGATCGTCCGCATCATCCCCTCGATCTCCGCCTCGGATGTCGAGGACTCAAGGGGAATGAGTCCCTGCTCCACGATACCGGTGTCGGAGACGACGACCAGAAAGGCCATGCGATCCGACATCGGCGCCAGAACGACGCGCTCGAGGCAGGCCGCCTCCAATCGCGGCGGCACAACGAACGCGGCGCAGTGGGTCATGCTTCCGAGCAGAAATGCGGCGTGGCGCATCGCTTCACCTACGTCCAGAACGCCGGCTTCGAACGTCTCGACTATGTCAAAGCGCTCTTTCTTTGCCAACTCGGACAAGTCCAACAGCCACTCGACGAAGAAGCGATAGCCCTTCTCGGTCGGGACGCGCCCCGACGAGGAGTACGGCTTGGCGATGTAGCCCTGGTGCTCGAGATCGTTCATGTCGTTCCGAACAGTCGCGGAACTCACGGAGAGCCCGTAGTCCTCGAGGATCATCCGGGACGACACGGGCTGGCGGAGCCGAATGTATCGGTCCACCACCTCCTTCAAGATCAGGCGCTGCCGTTCTGGAAGACTCATTCGTACGTCACCTTCCGACTGTTAGCACTCCGTCCATTCGTCTGCTAATCATAGAGGAGGCGACGCCCATTGTCAACGCGTGCCGCACACCGAACATCGCGGCGGAAGATCGGGAAAGGCCAGATGCGGCAAACCAGTTTCCGGATCGGCTAGCGGCCGGCGCCGCAACATTTCGTGTACTCCTTGCCGCCCGGCAAGAAGGCGATCGGAAGAATGCGGCTCACCGGCCGGCGCCGCAGCACTTCTTGTACTTCTTGCCGCTGCCGCACGGACAAGGATCATTGCGACCGGGGGCGGCGGCAACCTTGACCGGGCGCCGCGCGCCGGGTGCATCCACTTGCGGCTCGGGGCTCGGCGCGAGAGCTGCCTCGGGTCGAACGAACCGAAGCGTGCGCTCCGGTGCCTGCCGCACCTCGGGCGCGCCCTCTTGCGCGATCGTGAGCCGCGGGTTCAGCAGAATCCGCACGATCTTCTCTGCTGTCTGGGCCAGCATCTCCTGGAATAGGACAAAAGACTCGCGCTTGAACGCGACGAGAGGGTCTGTCCCGCCGTAGGCCGTCCAGCCGATGCCGCCCTTCAGATCGTCGAGGGTATAGAGGTGGGTCCGCCACGCCTCATCGAGCGAGGACAAGATCAGGTACCGAGCCAAGAGAGGGAACGGCTCGCCGAGACGCTGCTTCTGTTCCGCGTGCGCCCGGTCAAGGTGATCAACGGCCCGCGCGACGAGGTCGGCGCGGGACGAAGCGTCGAGCGTCTCGACGTCGATCGGCCGGAACGCGGAGAGATCATGGGCCAACGCCTCGAGGTTCCATTCTCCGGAGGAGCGATCCTTGCTGGCGTGCGCGGTCACCAGGCCCTCGGCGACCTCCTCAAAAAGATCGTGCAGATAGGCATCGAGGTCTGCCTCTGCGCCCTCCGGCAGGCGCCCGCCGGACTCGCGCGACGGGAGAAGAAAGCGGTCGCGGAGCGAGTAGATGGCGTCGCGCTGCTTGGCCAGGACGAGGTCGTAGTCGAGGAGCCGCTTTCGAATCTCGAAGTTGCGCCCCTCCACTCGCTTCTGCGCGCGGCGGATCGCTCCGGTGAGGAGGCTGTGCTCGATCGCTTCGCCCTCTTTCATCCCGAGGCGATCCATGACGCCGCCGATCGCGTCTCCGCCGAACACGCGCAACAGGTCATCTTCGAGTGAGAGGTAGAACTGCGACGATCCAGGATCTCCTTGTCGGCCGGCGCGCCCGAGGAGCTGGTTGTCGATGCGTCGCGACTCGTGCCGCTGGCAGCCGAGAACGTGCAGGCCGCCCAGCACGGCGACGCCCTCGCCGAGCTTGATGTCCGTGCCGCGCCCGGCCATGTTCGTCGCGACCGTGATCGCACCGCGTTGCCCGGCCTGGGCAACGATTTCGGCTTCCTTGTCGTGGTACTTGGCGTTGAGGACCGTGTGCGACAGCTTGCGCGCCTTGAGAAGGTGCGACACGAGCTCGGAGACATCGATGGAGTTCGTGCCGATGAGCACGGGGCGCCCCTGCTCATGCAGACGGGCCACCTCGTCGGCGGCTGCTTCGAACTTCGCTTTGCGGGTTCGGAACAGCTTGTCCGGCTTCGCTTCGCGGCGAAGCGTGCGGTTCGGCGGTACGACCAAGACGGGGAGGCCGTAGATCTGCTTGAACTCCTCCTCTTCCGTCTTTGCGGTTCCCGTCATGCCGCACAGGCCCTTGTAGAGCTGGAAGTAGTGCTGGAGCGTGATCTGGGCCAGCGTCTGCGACTCGCGTTGGATCGTGATGCCTTCCTTGGCTTCGAGTGCCTGGTGCAGACCGTCCGAGTAGCGGCGATCGGGCATCAGGCGGCCGGTGAACTCGTCGACGATCATCACGCGGTCTTCCTTGACGATGTATTGCTCCTCGCGGTTGTACATGTGGAGCGCGCGGAGCGCGTTCTCGATGTAGTGCTGCGTCTCCACGTGTTCCGGCGAGAACAGATTCTCAACCCGCAGCTCGCGCTCCGCCTTCTGGATACCGGCGTCCGTCAGCGTCAGTCGCCTCGACTCCTCGTCGATCTCGAAGTCCTCGTCGCGCCGGAAGCGGCGCGCGAGCGAGGCGAACTTCTTGTAGAGGTCGTAGGCGTCGGCCGTCGAGCCGGAAATGATCAGCGGCGTCCGCGCTTCATCGATGAGGATGTTGTCGATCTCGTCGACGATCGCGAACTCAAGCGGACCCTGAACCTTGTCGCTTCCGGCGAGGACCATGTTGTCGCGCAGGTAGTCAAACCCGAATTGGTTGTTCGTTCCATAGGTGATGTCCGCCGCGTAGGCCGCCTGGCGCTCTGGCGGAGGAGTATCTTCCTGTAGGAGTCCCACTTTGAGCCCGAGGAACTCGTAGATCGGTCCCATCCACTCGCGATCTCGCCGTGCCAGGTAGTCATTCACTGTGACCACGTGGACGTGCCCGACGAGCGCGTTGAAGTAGGCAGGGAGTGTAGCCACGAGGGTCTTTCCCTCTCCCGTTTGCATCTCGGCGATCCGGTGCTCATCGAGAGCGAGTGCACCGACAATCTGGACATCGAATGGGCGCATCCCCACGGTTCGCTGCGCCACCTCGCGCACGACGGCGTAGGCCTCAGCCCGCACGGAATGCCCGGATTCGCCCCGGGAGAGCCTCTCGCGGAACTCATCCGTCTTGGCCTGGAGTTCGTCGTCACGTAGAGCCGCCGTGCTTTCGGCCAGCGCATTGACGCGCGCAAGGTCCCGGTCATAACGCCGCAACTGCTGGGCGTTCGTCTGTCCGAGGAGAAAGTCGATCGCGTGCCTAACGCTGTCCAGTGCCATGGCAAGGGTTCAGTATAAGGACCCTCGCCGTGGCGTCGCAAGGACGGCTCGGGTCCTTGCTCGCTTCGCGAGTAAGGCGGCGTCGGCGTGTCGCAAGGAGGACTCGGGCCCTTGCTCGCTTCGCGAGCAGGAACGGGGGTTCGTTCTCGCAAGGAGCGCTACGGGTTCTGGAGTGACTTGAGGTGCTCGAGAATCGAGTCCCGCTCCGAACGAAGGGACGTGATCGACGAGCTGAGCTCGCCGTACGTTGTGGCGGTCATGGTCGTGGCGCCGGCCAGTTTCTGTTCGGCATCTGCAAGCTTGCGTTGAACGACGCCCAACGCCATGTTGTATTGCGTCTTTGCGTCGTCGCGAAGCCCGCGGGCGAGGAAGATGTTGGCGAGCAGGATGCGCGCCGTCTCGAAGTCGGAGTTGTAGGCGACCAGCTCTTGGAGCTGAGCGGTGGCGCTGTCCGTATCACCCTCGCGCAGCGTGACACCGGCCTTGATGTAGCGAGCGCGGATCTCCAGATCCTGGGAAGGATGCGTAGCGAGGAGGAGATCGACGGCCTGCTTCGCCTCGGCGTACTTACCCATGTTGCCGGCCAGCTCGGCGTAGAGCACGTACATGTTCTCGTCAACGAATCGCGTCCGGCATCGCGCCACGCTCTCGAATGCCGCCGGGAGATCGTTAAGAAGAGCCTGCGCTGTACTTAGATAGAAGTAGGCTTCATGGGGAGCG
>CAIMCX010000032.1 GCA_903839615.1 uncultured bacterium | reverse complement strand
GGCGACGAGGGCGGATTCGCTCCGAATCTGGAAGACAACAAGGCAGCTCTGTCGCTCCTCGTCGAGTCGATCGACCGCGCCGGCTACAAGCCGGGAGTGGATGTCGCGATCGCTCTGGACGCCGCAGCGTCCAGCTTTTTCAAGGATGGCGCCTACCGCTTCACCATTGGCGGAAAGACAGCCACTCTCTCGTCTGACGACCTCATCGGCATCTACGAGGAGTGGGTTGAGCAGTTCCCGATCGCCTCGATCGAAGACGGGCTGGCGGAAGGTGACGGCGGCGGATGGGAGAAGCTGACGAAGAAGCTCGGCCGCCACATCCAGATCGTCGGCGATGACGTGTTCGTGACGAATCCGCGCATCCTTTCGGCAGGCATCGAGCGGGGAATCGCCAACTCCATCCTGATCAAGCTCAACCAGATCGGCACCGTCTCGGAAACGCTCGAAACGATGGATATCGCGCATGCTGCGGGGTACACGAGCGTCGTGTCCCATCGCTCGGGGGAGACCGAAGACACGTCAATCGCGGATCTCGCCGTCGGCACGGCCTGCGGTCAGATCAAGTCCGGATCCATTTCGCGCAGCGAGCGCGTCGCAAAGTACAACCGGCTGTTGCGAATCGAGGACGAGTATGAGTTCGACCTCGCGTCGTGGCCGGCCCGCTTCAAGCCCTAGGCCCAGACGGACCGGGGGGAGGCGAAGATGAGGGGATGGACACGGGCGAAACGCCTGGTTGGCCGAGTCATCGGAGACCGTCGCCGTCGCGCATTCGTCCTCGCCGGGATCTTCCTCGTCGTCGCAACCGTCGCCGCGATCTTCGTGAGTCGGCAGGTGTCCATCGCCGAGCTGCGGCACCAAGTCGCACGCCTCGAAGCCCAGCAGGTCGACGCGACCACTCAACAGAAGGCGCTGCGCGCTGAGGTGGCGTCGACAACCGATCCGAAGACGCTTGAGGAGGAGGCCCGCCGGCGCCTCGGCCTCGTGAAGCCAGGGGAGGAGAAGGTGTTCTTCGTCGAGGAGGACTCGCCGTGAGCTCCCGGTTCGTCCATCTCCACGTGCACTCCGAGTACAGTGTTCTCGATTCTTCGTGCCGCATCCCCGACCTCGTCGACCGCGCCGCCCGTTGCGGCATGACCTCCCTCGCGCTCACCGACCACGGCGTGATGAGCGGTCTCGTGAAGTTCTACCGTGAGGCGCAAGGGCGTGGAATTCGGCCTATCCTCGGTTGTGAGATCTATGTGGCCCCAGGGGACCGCCGCGACCGCTCTCCCACAGAGGGCAACCGCTACTACCACCTCGTGCTCCTGGCGGAAAACGAGACCGGCTACCGCAATTTGCTTCAGATCGTGAGCGCTTCGCACACCGAAGGGTTCTACTACCGCCCGCGCGCCGACCGCGAACTCCTTGCGCAGCACGCCGGGGGGCTCATTGCGCTCTCCGCCTGTGAGTCGGGCGAGATTCCGCGCCTCTTGCAGGCCGGGCGCGATGCGGAGGCCGAACGAGTGGCCCGCGACTTCGCCGCCCTGTTCGCGCCGAACGGCTTCTACGTCGAGATCCAGAATCATGGCACGGAGCGGGACGCGCAATTGCGGAGCCGTCTCGTGGCACTGGCGCGCCGCCTCCACCTCCCTCTGGTCGCGACGAGCGACGTGCACTACCTCGACCCCGACGACAAACTCGCGCACGAAGTCCTCATCAACATTCGCGCCAACCGAACGCTCTCCGACCCGGAGCACAGGACGTTCGACGGCGACGGCTACCACTTCCGAACCAGCGAGGAAATGGAGGCCTTGTTTGCCGAAACGCCCGACGCTATCGATAACACGCGCGCGATCGCCGACCGCTGCAACGTGACGCTCGATTTGGATCGGATCTTGATCCCTCCTTTTCCCCTTCCGCCGGGGGTGGAGAGCCCCGATGCCTACTTGCGCGAGCTGGCCTACAAGGGGGCGGCCAGGCGGTACGGCGAGGTCGTCGGACCGGTGAAGGAGCGGCTCGAGTACGAGCTCTCCATCATCGAGAAGATGGCGTACAGCACGTACTTTCTCATTGTCTGGGACTTCGTTCGCTACTCCCACGAACAAGGAATCGCCGTCGGCCCAGGACGCGGATCCGCCGCAGGCAGTCTCGTTTCCTACGCACTGGAGATCACCGGCGTGGATCCCTTGCGCTACAACCTGGTGTTCGAGCGATTCCTGAATCCCGACCGGGTCAGCATGCCGGACTTCGACATCGACTTCTGCATCCGCGGCCGAGACCGCGTGATCGACTACGTCCGATCCAAGTACGGCGGCGAACGGTGGTGGGAGCGGATCGCGCAGATCGCGACGTACGACCGCATGGCTGCACGCAGCGTTGTGCGCGATGTGGGTCGGGTGCTCGGACTTCCCTATGGGGACACCGACCGACTCGCCAAGCTCATCCCGTTTGGGTCGAAGTTGAAGGCGGCCGTCGAGAGCGTCGCCGAGTTGCGGACCCTGTGCGCGGAGAACCCGGACGTGCAGCGTATCGTCGACATAGGACTTCGACTCGAGGACCTGACGCGCAACATCTCAACCCATGCCGCGGGCGTCGTGATCGCTCCCGATGCTCTGGCCAATCACCTCCCTCTGCTTCGTGTCGGTGAGGGCGAATACGTCACGCAGTACGACATGACGGACGTCGAGGCGATTGGCCTCCTCAAGATCGACTTCCTTGGCCTCCGCAACCTGACGATGATCCAGGACGCCCTCGAGTCGATTGAAGCTCGCACCGGGGTGGCACTTGATCTCGAAACGCTCCCGCTCGACGACGAGCCAACGTACGCGCTGCTCCGCGCCGGCAAGACCAGTGGCATCTTCCAACTCGAAGGGACAGGAATCACCGGGCTCGTCCGCCGCGTCCAACCGGATCGCTTCGAGGACCTGATCGCTCTGCTCGCCCTCTACCGGCCCGGCGCCCTCGAGAGTGGCGCAACCGACGAGTACGTCGAGCGGCGCCACGGGCGACGGCCGGTCACGTACGCGCACCCGAGCGTCCGAGGGGTTCTCGAAGACACGTTTGGACTCCCGATCTATCAGGAACAGCTCATGCTGATGACCCAGAAGCTCGCCGGGTTCACGCTTGGCGAGGCCGACGTTCTGCGCAAGGCGATGGGAAAGAAGAAGAAAGACATTATGGCCAGCCTGCGCGAGAGATTCATCCGGGGTTGCATCGCAAACGGGCTGACTCAGGACCTCGCCGCAGCGACGTTCGACGACATGGAGAAATTCGCTCGCTACGGCTTCAACAAGTCCCACTCGACGGCGTACGCTGTCGTCTCCTACTGGACTGCCTATCTGAAAGCACACTACCCGACCGAGTTCATGGCCAGCCTCTTGACCAGCTTGCAGGGTGACGGCGACAAGGTCGCGGAGTACATCGGCGAGTGTCGGCAGCTCAGCATCGCGGTCCTCCCCCCGGACATCAACGAGAGCACGAGCGTGTTCGCGCCCGTGCGCGACAGCGTGATCCGCTTCGGCCTCGGGGCGATCAAGTACGTGGGAGAGAACGCCATTGCCGCTGTCCTCGTTGCCCGGGCGGCAGGACCGTTCACGTCGTTCTTCGACATGTGTCGGCGAGTCGAGACCGAGGGCCTCGACCGCGAAGCGCTCGAGGCCCTCATCCGAGTCGGCGCATTCGACCGCTTCGGCGTCTCACGCCGCGGCCTCTTGCGCTATCTGCCAGAGGGAATCGAGCTGATGCAGACGACACGACGAGAGAGATTGACCGGACAGCGGTCGATGTTCGCCGACCTGGACGGTGGAGGGAGCGACCCCGTCGTCCGCGAGACGGAGTTCGAGCGGGCCGATCTCCTCGCCTTCGAGAAGGAGCTTCTTGGGCTCTACATCACAGCACATCCGCTCGATGAACACGCAGAGCTTCTGGCGACATGCTGCCTTCCCCTACGCGAAGTGGTCGCCCTGCGAGAGAGCGAGTCCGCGATCATCGGTGGACGGGTGAAGGCCGTCCGGCGCATTGCTACGCGCCGGGGGGACCAGATGGCATTCGTCACCGTAGAGGACGGCGCGAGTCAGATCGAGGCGACCGTCTTCTCGGACACCCTGGAGAGCTCGGGCACGCTCCTCTGCGAGGACGGCCTGATAGGGGGTCGCGTGCAGATGGGGAATCGCAACGGGGAGCCGAACATCGTCCTCATCGAGGTCTTTCCCCTGCAGGAGATGGCGAAGCGCAGCGCATTCTCCATGACGGTCGTGCTCGACAGCGGGAAGCTCAATGCCGCAGTGCTCCAGCAGGTGCTGGAGCTCTTGCAGAGCTGCCCCGGTGATGCTCCCGTCCGGCTCTGCCTCTCCGACCCGATGGGGGACTCCATGGTGATCGTCTCGGCGGGAGCAGAGTACGCCGTTGCCCCCACTCCCGCTCTGCGGCAGTCCATCGCCGCTCTCGCCGGCGTTCTCGACGTCATGCTTTCCAGTGAGGCCGATTCGTAATGTGGAGGCCCCGCGGCATCCTTCGATGGCTCTACCCGGGGATGGGAGTGAAGCGATGGTTGGGACTCGCCTTCCTCTCTATGGCCGTCCTCACGTTGGCTCTGCTTTACGCATTCGGCGTCGATCTCATGCGGTTTCTCTACCGCTCCTTCCCGCTCACCCAATCGGCGCGCTACGGACTTGCCGGCGCAGCTCTTGTGGGCGGCGTGGGCGTCTTCCTCTACGCAATCCTGCGTCTCGTGCGCTCCGTGGCGCGCGGCGTCGCTCCGGCGTCCCACGAGAAGATGACGTCCGTCGTGTACCGGACGCGGGTGCTCGAGCGGGCGCCGCGTGTCGTGGCGATCGGTGGCGGAACCGGCCTGTCCACGCTTCTGCGCGGCCTGAAACAGGTTACAGGCAACATCACCGCCGTCGTCACGGTCATGGACGACGGCGGCAGTTCGGGGCGCCTGCGCGCAGAAATGGACGTTCTCCCTCCCGGCGACGTGCGGAACTGCCTTCTCGCGTTGGCCGAGGATGAGTCACGCCTCTCCGACTACTTCCAGCACCGCTTCGAGGCGCCGGCCGAATTGGCCGGGCACTCGCTCGGGAACCTTCTTCTGGCGGGACTCGAACAGGCCACGGGTGGATTCGATCGGGCCATCGAGGCGATGAGCTTCGTGCTCAACGTTCGGGGTCGAGTCCTGCCCGCAACTCTGACCAAGACCCACCTCGTCGCTCACTATGAGGACGGGCGAATCGTGGAAGGCGAGAGTCGCATCGGCCATGAAGGCGGGCGAATCGAGCGCCTCGCCCTCTCGACGTCGCCCGTCCCAGCGTACGAGCGCGCGCTCGAAGCGATCGCGGACGCCGACCTCGTCGTTCTCGGGCCCGGCAGCCTGTTCACGAGCCTGGTCCCGAATCTCCTCGTCGATTCGATCGCGCGAGCGATCGAGACCGCTTCGGCGGAGAAGGTCCTCGTCGCGAACTTGATGACCCAGCCGGGGGAGACGAGCGGCCTCACGCTCTCCGACCACCTTTGCGCGCTCGGCCGGTACATCGATCTCGACCGATTCGATCTCCTGCTCGTGAATTCGGCGCGCCCAGCCGAGACGATTCTCGAGGGGTACAAGAGCGAGGCCGCCGAACCGGTTGTGGACGACCTGGGAGACGCGGAGGGGCACAGGCTCCGCATCGTCCGGGAGGATCTCATCGGCGTCGCCGCCCTCGTCAGGAAGACGACGGTCAAGCACGACCCCGACAAGCTCGCGCGGGCCATCGTGCGAAACACGCGCACGTTCTCTCATCGTCTGGGCACGGACTAGCCTTTGATCACGGCCAGCGGCCGCAGCCGGGCGACGGCGCGATTCAGCCCTGCGGCCTCCGCAGCAGCCACAACGCCTTCCACGTCTTTGTAGGCGCCGGGGGCCTCTTCGGCCACGCCCCGCACGTCGTGTGCCCAGATACGGATGCCGGAAGCACGCAGAGAGGCGAGGATCTCCTCTCCCCAGTACTTCTTCGCGGCTTTCTTCCGCGACAACGCCCGCCCGGCCCCATGGATCCCGCTGCCGAACGCGCGTTCCATTCCCCGATCGGTGCCGCGCATGACGTAGGATGCTGTTCCCATCGTGCCCCCGACGAAGATCGGGTGGCCGACGTTGCGATAGGCGGCAG
>CAIMCX010000031.1 GCA_903839615.1 uncultured bacterium | reverse complement strand
CGGAAGGGAGCAGCGGTAAGCTGACCTCTGCGGGTGTTAGAGGATCCCTTGGCCTGAGTTGGCTACTCGCGAAGCGCCTCTTTCCTCTCTTCGATGGGGCCACGCACAGGCACTTCTCTTTGGAGTCCGCGGTCCGATGTCCATGGTCCGTAGTCGGAATCCGAGGCTCGAGGATGGTCGTCGATGGTCGAAGTCAAGAGCCTGCCATCGGATGGCGGACCGCTGCGTGACCCGGAGCGCACGGACTCCTGTGGAGCACCTCGGCGGCTGCGAGCACCTGGCCCTGCACTCCGCATGCCGCGAACGTGGTGGTCGTCGCTGGCCTGACCATGGACATCGGACCACGGACTACGGACCGTCTTTGCCGACCAATCCCTTGACCCACTCCCGCTTCTTCCACAGCGCACAGCGTCCGTCGGCTTCATCGAGCGCGTCGCTGGCACGGATCGTTCGGAAGAGGGGCGACGCAAGAGCTTGTTCGAACGACATCGTCTTGAGTGAGGAATCGGCGTAGGGGGAGAAGGGACAAGGCTCTACGTCCCCATACGCATTCACGTGCAGGAACCCCTTGCCAGCTGCGAGGCAGCCGCCGAACTCCATCTCGTCGTGCGGAAAGGCGATGAACAACGCACCGAGCGACCGGCGGAAGCGCGTCAGGCGGTGCCCAAGTTCCGCAACCTGGGAGTCGTCGAGCTGGAGATCGTCGGTGCCGGGCTCCACAGGAACGTAGTTGATGAAGTAGAAGAGCCGGCAGCCGCGTCGAATCAGGCTGCGCAGATAGGCTTCGTCGGTGGCTTGGTCGAAGTTGCGTCGCGTCAATGTGGCCGACGTGCCGAAGAAGACCCCCATCTTCCCGAGCCGGTCCATCGCGGTCGTGACGTGCTCATACGTGCCGCCGCCGCGACGCCCGTCCGTTTCCGCTTCTCCTCCTTCGAGGCTGAGGACAGGCACGACCTGCGGCAGCCGACGGAGACGACGGATGCGCGCGTCGTGCAGGAGGGCACCGTTGGAGAAAAGAAGAAAGAGGATCCCCGGTCGCCGCTCGATTTGCTCGAACAGGTCCGCGCGGAGAAGAGGCTCGCCTCCGGCCAGCAGGATGACGGAAACGCCCAGGCCCTGTGCCTCGTCAAGCCATCGTGCCGTTTCCTCCGGTGTGAGTTCCGGCCGATCGTGGCGGTGAAGGAGGTTGGCGTAGCATCCGGCACACTGCAGATTGCAGCGCCCCGTGACGCTGTAGATCACGAAGGGTGGGACGTGGACGCCACGGTCGTCGGCCTGTTCGCGACGCACGGCCGCCTGCCGCTGGCGCCACACCAGGCGGACGGCGCGAGCTGTCAACCGCGGATTCGCTCGCGTGATGCGAAGCCCGGTGCGCAGTACGTCAAACAGCGACGCTTCAAAGGCTGCCCTCGTATCGTCGCTCTGCATGTCCCCATCCCCTGTCGATTCCGGAATGGGGTGATTGTAGACGGTTCTCTCAGGTCGGGCAGCGTAGACGCATGGCCGAGCCTCCATGCAGTCCCTCCGTCCATCCACGGAGGGGACGCCGTTCCCTATGGACCTCTGTCCGGTTACGGGACGGGGACGACGCAGCAAGCAGCGAAGCTCGGTCGATTCGCTTCCGAGGTTCGCCGTTGACAGGATTTCGGTGGGGAATCCGGCGTGAGTATGATGGTCGCGGAGTGGGTCCAAACGAGGGGGATCCAGCCTACAATATAGAAGGGGTCAGCTGTTTGTTGTGGTCGGGTGTGAAAGGTGACGCGCAAGGGGGGGCGTGTGAGGGACGAGCAAACCATGATTCTCTTCGAAGGGAATATCGCGGCGGGGAAGAGCACGGTCGGGCGCAGGCTGGCGGAGTCGCGGTTGTTCGGATTCATTGAGGAGCCCGTCGGTGCTTGGCAGAAGGATTTCGAGGAGAACCTCCTCGATCTCTTCTATCGCGACGCGCATCGCTGGGCATTCACCTTCCAATTGGCCGCGTTCACGACGCGGGCGAAGACATGGACGGAAGTCCTCGCGATGACGGATCACGCAAACGTGGTCCTCGAGCGGTCGATCTACTGCGACCGGTACGTGTTTGCGAAGAACTGCTACCAGTCGGGGCTGATGTCGAAGACCGAGTGGCAGCTGTACTGCAAGCTGTGGGACTGGTTGCAGGCAAACTGGTGTGCTGAGCCGGACAAGATTGTCTACCTGCGGACTCCGGCCGAGGTCTGCCACGACCGGATCACCTTGCGAGGGCGGAACGAGGAGAACGAGATCCCCCTCGGGTACCTCAGGGACCTCGAGGGGCTGCACGATGAGTGGCTCTTGGGCAACGAGCGGGCCGTCGTTCTTGACGGGTGCCGCCAGTGGCAGGCGCGAGAGATCTTCGACCTGCTACGCCAAGCGGGAGTTCCGCTGAAAGCCCCCGCCGAAGTCGGCGCGTTGGAGTAGGCAGCACCGGGGTTGGACCGGGCGGGCTGTTCGAGCTGCGCCCGGTTTCGTTTTCGGACAGCACTCTGCTAGCCTTGTTGGCGCACATCTCTGGCAAGCAAAGGGAGGTCAGGTGGTCGCACTCGGCCTGCGCGTCGTCGGGAGCCTGGTCCTCATCGTCTGGGGTCTCGCGCATATCGTGCCCGTGCGGACGATCGTCCGAGGGTTTGGCAGTCTGTCGCGGGAGAACGAGCGGATCGTCTCGTCGACCTGGATTGCCGAGGGCCTTGCTCTCGTCTTCGTCGGGGCTGTCGAAGGGCTCGTCGCGTACTACGGAATCCTGGGAGGGGCGCTGGAGAACAAGATCGCCTATGCGGGCGGTGCGTTCCTCCTCGTACTCGCGCTCATCGATCTCGCGACCAAGGCCCGGAACGCGCATCTCGCGATGCGCCTTTGTCCGGTGATCCTCGCTCTCGTGGCCGGCGCCTACATCGCCTCGGCTGGCCTCTTGGGGTAGGAGAAGAGGGTAAGGGAAGCATCGTTCCCATCCTCTTCCCGCTATAATGAGTTGGCCATGGCTGTTCTGAATCAGATCGGAAAGATCCGGCGCCGGAACCATGCGCTGGTCGCGTTTGACCAAGATCGAATCGTCCGCGTCATTCTCCGCGCGGCATCCTCGGTCGGCGGATTCGAGCAGGACTACCTGCCCGGAATCAACGACCGCATCTTCGCGGCGGGCGAGACGGATGAGGGGATCGCCCACTTCCTGTCGGACCTGGTGGTCGTCTGTCTGAACGCCGACGAGAGACACCATGTGTCGAACTTCCCGCCGACGGTTGAGGAGATCCAGGACGTGGTCATCCACGTACTTCAGAGCAACGGGTTCACGAAGGTGGCGGATACCTACACGTGCTTCCGCTGGGGCCACCACTGGGTCCGCGAAGGCGCGATCAGCGAGGAGCAATTCGTCCGCAACGGGTACCCGCCGGACACGCTGGAGCGCTTCATCGCCTGGAACCGCGAACGGGATTGTGACACGGTCGAAGGTCTGAACGAGATCGTCCGGTCCGGGCGCGTCGGTCGCCTGGTCGAGGAGGCGACGTCCCTCTACGAGTCTGCTCTCGACGACGCGGCGAAGCGGGTGATCGACCGCATCGAGAAGGGCGACAACGTGCGGATGATCTGGGTGAGCGGGCCGTCGTCTTCCGGAAAGACGACGACGACCGTGAAGTTGACGGCTCGCCTCGAGAGAGCAGGGCTGCGCTTCCTCATGCTCAACCTCGATGACTACTTCTGGTCCTTGATCGAGCACCCGACGGACTGGATCGATGATCGGAACTTCGAGACGCCCGAGGCGCTCGACATCCAGCTCATGAACGACCAGCTGCGTGCTCTTCTCGCCGGAGAGGCGATCGACAAGCCGATCTACTCGTTCAAGGAGGGACGGCGCGTCGGGACGAAGCGGATCGAGCGCGAGCCGGACCAGATCCTGCTGCTCGACTGCCTGCATGGCTTCTACCCGCCGATCACGGCGGGCATCGAGGCGTCGGCCATCTTCCGCCTCTACATCGAGGCCATGAACCCGCTCTACGAGCCCAACCCGATGATGCCGCTCTATCACGGCGACCGCACCGACCGGCGGCTGGCGCGGTTCGAGGACGTCCGCCTCCTGCGGCGCATCCTGCGCGACGCGAAGCACCGGAACCACCCGCCGCTCGCTACGCTCCTTCACTGGCACTACGTTCGCGCCGGGGAGCTCTTCTCGATCATCCCGCTCAAGGGACTCGCCGACTGCGTCATCAACGGCGGGATGCCGTTCGATTTGCCGGTCCTCAAGCCGTTCTTCAGCGGCGAAGGCGGCATTTGGCCGTCCCCTGCGGATCTCAAGGGGTATCCGTCGTTCCTCGATGCGCAGATCCGGCACCGGCGTGTGTCGCGCTTGCTCGACTCGGTCGAGGGACTGCCGCTCGACGTGGTCAATGACACGCGAGTCATCCCCGGCGACGCGGTGGTGCGCGAGTTCATCGGCGGCAGCACGATCCGCATTCCCCACAACGAGTGAAAGGTCTTTGACCCCTAGGAGGACGGCGCTTACCCTCCCGGAGGAGACATCATGCCGGCGAATCTGACCCCCCAGTTCATCAAGGCACGCGAACGGTTCCACAAGGCGAAAGAGCCCGAGGAAAAACTCGCCGCGCTCGAGGAAATGCTGTCCACCATCCCTAGGCACAAGGGGACGGACCATATGGTGGGCGACATCCGGAAGCAGATCGCCAAGTACCAGGAGGCGAGCTTCCGGGCGAAGAAGGGGAGGGGCGGCACTGGACATGACCACGTTCCGAAAGAGGGCGCCGGTCAGGCTGTCCTCGTCGGCCCTCCGAACAGTGGGAAGTCCAGCCTCGTCGCTGCGGTGACGAACGCCAGGCCGGACGTGGCGGACTACCCGTTCTCGACCCTTGTTCCCGTGCCGGGGATGATGCGGTTCAAGGACGTGCATGTGCAGCTCGTCGATCTTCCGCCCCTCTCGGCGGAGTACACCGAGCCGTGGGTGTACAGCCTGATTCGCGCTGCGGATGTGGCCCTCCTCGTCTTCGGCTTGGACGAAGTCGACCGCCTCGAGGCGCACCTGGAGGAAATCCTGTTGTGGGTTGAAGAGCGACACATCGAGCTCGTCGCCGATGGCAAGAGCGGGGAGGACGGGGAGAGCCACGTGATTCGCGTGCCGGCGCGCGTCGTGCTGACGAAGGCGGACCTTGGGGAGCCTCCTCCGCAGTTTCTCTCCCGGCTGCCGTTTCCGAGCGTCATCGTGTCGTCTCATTCCGGCGAAGGCCTTGAAGACTTTGCGCGGATGACATTCGACGCGCTGAAGGTCATCCGCATCTACACCAAGCTGCCGGGCAAGAAACCCGACCTGGAGGAGCCGTACACCTTGCCCATCGGGAGCACAGCGTTCGATGCTGTGCAGACGGTGCACCGCGATTTCGCGGAGCACCTGAGGTACGTGCGAATCTGGGGTTCCGGGCGATTCGACGGGCAGCAGGTTCCGGCCGATCACGTCCTGCAGGACGGAGATATCATCGAGATCCACGTCGCGCAGGAGTGAGGGTTGGCGCGGACCGCGGCGCGCCGGTATTCTGCGCCCGGGAATTGGAGCGGGAGGCGGTGGAGTGATCGAGATCGAGCGCGACGAAGAGAGCGTCGTCCTCCACCGCGGCTTCCTCGACGATCCGCGGCTGTCGTTCCGCGCGAAGGGACTCCTTGCCTACCTCCTCACCCGGCCCGCCGGAGCGCAGATCGATCTTCGATCTCTTGGCGTGCCAGGGGCAGAACTCCTGAGCTCGATTCGCGAGCTCGAGGCGGCCGGCTACTTCGTTCGTGCCGGCGCGGCGTCGGGCGAGTCCGATCCGCTCCACGGGGCGATTCGCGAGACGAGCACGCTGCCCCTCCTTGAGCCCCTGCTGCGTCGCGCGCCGTCGGAACGATCCGAGAAAAAGGCACCAGACGAAGGCAACGAAGAAGCGGAGTCGTCCGCCGCGGAGAGAGTCCTCACCCGGCTCAACGAGCTGCGGCAATCGAGCTGGATCTGGGCACGCTTCACGCCGCTTTCCAGCCGCCACGCGAAGAACGTCGAGCACATCAAGGGGCGACTGCGCGAGGGATATCGGGAGGCGGATCTCATTCTCGTGCTCGAGTACCTCGCGTCGGTGGACGGCGGAAGAGACGAGTCGCGGCGATTCTTCGACAGCGTGACGCCGTTCAACACGAAGAACTTCGAACGCAACCTGACAATGGCGCGGGAGTGGGAAGCGCGCGGGCGGCCCCAACGGCCTAATTCCTTGGCGCTCGACCGTCCGTCGGAACATGACCCGGCGATCTACGAACGCTGGGCCGAGAGGGGAGGCAGGAAGTGATCCGAGGTGCACCGATCGGAGCACGGTTCGAACACTGCACGTTCGCCGATTTTGAGGTCTCGGACGATAATCGTGAACCCTACGAAGCGTGCCGACGCCTGGCCGAACACGGCGGAGCCGGCATCCTTCTGATGGGGAAGTACGGGCTCGGGAAGACGCACCTCCTCGTCGCCTTGATGAAGGAGTACGATTCTCGGATCTCCCGTCTCGCGACGGCCCGTGGCGAAGAGCCCGGTGGCGTGAGAGTGCCCCCAGTGAACCAGCTTCTGCGAAGCGCGCCGCTCACCGAGGTGGAGGACGCGGGCGAGCCGACGCTGTCACCGGAAGAGATCGAACGGAGCGCGGACATCGAGTACTGGCCGCTGCTTGACCTGGTGAGTGAGCTTCGTGCCGAGATCATGCGGGGCGTCCAAGAGGTGTCCCGCCGCTGTAGAGAGTGCGACCTCCTCGTCCTCGATGACTTCGGTTCCGAGCGGGTCACGGACTTCGTGCAGGAGGAGCTGGAACGTATCGTGGACTGGCGCTATCGCACGATGAAGCCGACCGTGATCGCCACGAACCTCAACACGACACAGATTGGCCGCAAGTACGGCCAGAGGGCGCTCTCGCGCTGGGGTGCGTCGTGCGAGCCCCAGACGATCCTTGGCGAGGATCGACGGCTCAAGATGGGATCGAGCTAGCTGGGCGGTTCGGTCTGCGGGCGGGAGTTCTCCGCGTCGAGAGTCAGAATCGCACCGCAAACGCAGAGGCGCAGCGCGTTCTTCCCGACATCGGACAGCGTGCTGAATCGCGAGTCGGCCAAGATTGTGTCTGCGACCGCTTCATCATCAGGGAGCCCTTCTCGAAGGCCGGCGACCCGGGCCAGCCACTCGTCCACGCGATCAGGGTAGGACTCAAGGAGACCTTTGGCCCGGTCGGCGAGCCCGAAGTGCGCAAACGCGAGCGCCGTCGGATGAAGGTCGAGCATCCGGCGAATCGATCTTCGTGCGGCCTCACGATCGAAGCGAGGAGGAACCGTCAGTGGGAGGTCGACTGGGGTGCGGTGGTGTCCGACCGCGTCTCCGACGAAGAGGACGCCGGTCTCGGGTTCGAAGTACGAGACGTGATGAGGAGCGTGCCCCGGCGTCTCCACCGCGACGAGGCGGCACTCGCGGCCGAGCGGGAACACGTCGCCGTCGGCGCATGCCGCGAGACGCTGCCGGTCGATCGGGCGCGGCTCGCCGTACAGCGGAGCGAGATCCGGGCTCGCCGTGCGCATTCCCGAGATGAGGCGCTCTGGGTCCGCGAGGTGCGGCAGTCCGCGCGGGTGGACGACGACCGTCGTTTCGGGATGGGCTGCAACGAGGTGGCCGGCGCCCCCGGCGTGGTCGAGGTGCACGTGGGTCAAGAAGGCGTAGTCGATGACCATGCCGCGAAGCGCCTCGAGCAAGCGCGGGGCGCTGGCCGCCGTACCTGTGTCGATCACTGCGGTCTTCTCGCTCCGAAGCAGATAGGCGCAACCCGTGCCGCGCTCGCCGAACTGAGCGGTATCGAGGACGGTGAGAGACGAGCGTGTTGCCTGCGCCATGGAGGCAGAGTACTGAACGGGGATCCGTGAGTCGAGAGGGGAGAACGAAAACGACGGGGCCGCTGCTGGGTGATCCGCAAAGCGGTTCGCGAAGCGGACATGTAGACCAGGACATTACGATGCACGGAAACACAAGAGAGACGAGGAGTTGACCCGCCCGGGTCGATTCGGAGAATGAAGGGATGGACTCCGCACTGGATCTCTTTGCGCCGCCCGTTCGCAGCTGGTTCTCACGTACGTTCGAGGCCGCAACGCCGCCACAAGAGCTAGGATGGCCGCGGATTGCGCGAGGGGAGAACGTGCTCATCCTGGCGCCGACGGGATCGGGGAAGACGCTGGCGGCGTTCCTCTACGCCATCAACGAGCTCGCGACGCGGAATGCATCGTCCGTACCCGTCTCTCGCGGCGTGCACACGCTATATGTCTCTCCTCTGCGGGCCTTGGCAGCGGACGTCGAGCGCAACCTTGAGGCGCCTCTGATTGGGATTCGCGCCTGCGCGGAGGAACTAGGGGTGGCGATCCCTGAGATCCGGGTCGGCGTACGGACGGGCGACACGACACCGGCGGAACGGCAGAGCATGTTGCGGCGCCCCCCGGATCTCCTGATCACAACGCCCGAATCGCTTCATCTCCTGCTGACGGCGCGGCGGTCGCGGGAGATGCTTCGCGATGTGCGTTACGTGATCGTGGATGAGATCCACACGCTCTGCGGTGAGAAACGCGGGACGTTCCTTGCCGTTCTCCTGGAACGGCTGGAGCACCTTGTCGGACGCCCGGTCGTTCGCGTCGGACTCTCGGCAACGCAGCGCCCGCTCGAGCGCGTGGCCCGATTCCTCGGTGGGTACGACGGGGACGGAAACCCTCGCCCGGTCGAGATTGTTGACTGTGGGATGCGGAAAGACCTGGATCTCGCCGTCCTCTCCCCCGCGCTGGACTTCCGGCAGCTGCCCCACGCCGAGGGGCAGGCGCCGTCGGCCTGGCCTCTCATCTATGCGCAGCTTCTCGAGCTCGTGCGCGACCACACGTCGACTCTCATCTTCGCCAACAACCGGCGGGCCGTGGAGCGGATCGCGGCCGAGATGAACCGCTTGGCCGGGCATCGGATGGTGCGGGCTCATCACGGCAGCGTCTCCAAGGAATACCGGCGGGAGATTGAATCGGATCTCAAGGCCGGACGTCTGCCGGCGTTGGTCGCGACAGCGTCGCTCGAGCTGGGAATTGACATGGGGGCGATCGACCTCGTCTGCCAGGTCGAGACGCCGACGTCCGTTGCGAGCGGGCTGCAGAGAGTGGGACGGGCGGGTCACGCCTACCGTGCGACGAGCGTCGGACGGCTGATTCCCAAGACGAGGAGCGACCTCCTTCGGATGGCCGGGATGGCCCGGTCAATGCTTCGCGGCGAGATCTCGGCCGTGCACGTGCCGGAGAACGCCCTCGACGTCCTCGCGCAGCAGATCGTGGCGATGACGGCGGCTGAGGCTTGGGACGTCGACGCCCTCTATGGTTGCCTGCGGCGCGCGGATCCCTACCACCGGCTGCCGCGATCGAGCTTCGATTCCGTTCTCGACATGCTGTCCGGAGCGTACGACTCGCTCGCGTTCCCAGGACTGCGCGCTCGCTTGCTGTGGGAGAAGGGGACGAATCGGCTATCCCCTCTGCCCGGGGCGCTGTACGCAGCCATCGCCGCGGGGGGGACGATTCCTGACACGGGGCAGTACGCCATGGTGCTCGAGGACGGAACGACGCGGCTCGGCGAACTCGATGAGGAGTTCGTGTTCGAACGCCGAATTGGCGACCACTTCGTGCTCGGAACGGGGCGATGGAAGATCGTCGACATCCGGCACGACCGCGTCGTCGTCGCCCCGTCAGGGGTGGAAGAGGCGCAGCTTCCGTTCTGGAAGGGGGAGGGTCTGGGCCACGATGCCGAGTTCGGACGGCGCCTGGGGATCTTCATGGGGGAGTGCGCGCGGCGCCGGGACTCCGGCGACGCGGTTGCGTGGCTCGAGACGGAGTGCGGGCTTGACGCGGACGCGTCGCGCAACCTCCTCGAGTTTGTCGCCGACCAAGCGGCGAGCGGGGCGCTCCCGGACGAGAAGACGATCCTGGTCGATGTGTTTCCCCACGAGACGGGCGACCTGCGCCTAGCGATCGTCTCGACCTACGGGAGGTCGTTCCATCTGGCGCTGTGGCTGGCGCTGCGCGGCGAATTGAGGCGCAGTGGGCTCGAGCCCCCGGAAGGGATTCTGTCGAACGACGGCATTCTCCTCCGTCCCGGGGCAACTCGGCCCGACGACATCGTGCGCTCGCTTCAGGCTCTCGCCGATGGAGACATCCGTGCTCGGCTGGTGGAAGAGCTAGTCGACTCGCCCTACTTCGCCCTCAAGTTCCGGCGCAATGCAGGGCGAGCGCTGCTCCTTCCTCGATCGCGCCCAGGAAAGCGCGTGCCGCTCTGGCTGCAACGCCTCCGCTCTCATGACCTCCTGGCCTATGCGAGCGAGCATCCGCGATTCCCCATCGTGGCCGAGACCTATCGGGAGATTCTCGACGATGCGCTGCCTGTCCAAGCGCTCGAGGACTTCGCGCGGGACCTCGCCGGCGGGGAGTCGCGATTCGCCGTTCGCCGAGCGAGCGCTCCATCGCCTCTCGCGGGGGTCCTTCTTCTCGACTTCGTCGGGAGGTACATGTACGAGACCGATCAACCGGCACGGAAGCCCGGAGCGGCAAAATCGGAGCTGCTGGACGATCTCCTCGATCAGTCCACGACGAAGGAGATGGTGAGCGCGGACGCGGTCCAAACGATGGAGGATCGCCTGCAGGGCATCTCGGCCTTCCACCGCGCGCGCGATGCGGTCGAGATCGTCGATCTGCTGGCGCGCGTCGGGGACCTCACCGCGGAGGAGCTGCGCGCGCGCTGCGAGCCGGAGGCCCTGGATTCTCTGGGCCAGCTCGAACGGGATCGGAGGGTCGTGCGAGTCGACTCGGCGCTCACGGGGGAGGCTCGTTGGGTCGCGGCAGACGACGCAGCGCTCTATGCCGTCCATGGGGACCTCGACCACGTCCTCGTTCGGTACGTGTCGACCCACGCGGGGCGTACGATAGCCGAGATCCGCACTCGGTATCCTGGCGCAGGCGGGCTCGCAGAGCGGTTGCAGGGCGACCCACGCCTTGCCTACGTCGATCTCCCCGGCCGCTCGGGAGCGCTTGTCGATCGCGATGTGCTCCTCGGGCTTCGCCGGATGTCTCTGGCTGCCCGGCGTCGAGAGGCGTCCCCGGCTTCCCTTCCTGCATTTGCCGCTTCGGTACTCAAACGGCAGCACGTCGTCGAGCCGTTGAGTGGCACAGGGGGTCTCCGCACCGTGCTCGACCAGCTGGCGGGCTGGTCTGCGCCCGTAGCTGTGTGGGCGGAAATACTCGACGCTCGGATCGAGTCGTTCGAGTGGGGACGCCTGGACTCTCTCGTTCGCGGCGGACTGATCGAATGGCGTGGGTCTCGAAGCGGCGGGACGCGCGTTCTCGCATTCGCTCCCGCGGGGGTGGGTGGCGATCTCCTGCCTCCGCGCGTGGGCGCGCCGAGCGGACTTGCGGCGCGCGTCGTAGAGCTCTTGCAGGCGGGCGGAGCATCGTTCTTGCACCAGATTGCGAAGGACCTCGAGGTTCTGCCCAGCGCGGCCGACGAGGCGCTCTGGGAACTGACCTGGAACGGATGGGTGACGAACGACTCGCTCGCGGTCGCGTTGCGAGCCGGGCCGGGCCGCGGCAAGCCCGTGGCAGTCATGGGCCGCTGGTCCGTCGTCCGGGAGCCGGCGCTGCAGGAGGACGACGAATCGACGGCCGCGGCGTTGCGTGTCCTCCTCTCGCGCTACGGCGTCTTGTCGCGCGAACTCCTCGGTCGGGAGGGCGTGGGGCTGCGCTGGGGGCAGGCCTACCCGATTCTCTCGCGCATGGAGTGGCGCGGCGAGGTGGACCGCGGCTTCTTCGTGTCCGGGTTGTCCGGGCCGCAGTTCGCGCTTCCCGATGCGCGAGATGCGTTGCGCAAGGAAGGCGGCGAAGAAGCCGTTCGTCTTGTCCATGTGATGGACCCGGCATGCGTGATCGGGGACATCGTTGCAGAGAGCGGCCTGCCGCGCCGCGCCCCGGGCAACTATGTAGTGGTTCGCGGCGGTCGGGCCCTCGTTGCGGTTGAGGGGCGCGGCGCGCGCCTTGTTCCTCTCGTCGACCTGTCGAGCGCGGAGCGACGTGCCGCGCTCGCGCTCCTGCCTCGGCTCGTGCGCCGAACCGGACAGCCTCCTCGGGTGCGCGTCGAGACGTGGGATGGGATCCCGGCGGCGGCGAGCGAGGCGGCGGCCGATCTGGCCGAGGCCGGGTTCGTGCGCGATGATCAGGCCATGGTGCTGTACCGACAGTTCGGAGGCGCGGCGTGAGCGATGCTGTCCTGATGCAGGTTCTTGCGACCGCGCGGCACATCGTCGAGGCCGGACCCATCTGCGATTCGTGCCTCGGGAGCGCGTTTGGGAGACTTGGGCACGGCTGGTCGAATGAGGATCGCGGACGCGCGCTTCGACTTCTGCTCGACCTTGACGGGGTCCGCGGCGTGCAGGGACAGTGCTGGATCTGCCAGGGCGCGTTCGACGAGGTGAACGTGTGGGCGGAGCGCGCGCGGGCGAGGGTGGACGAAGTGGAGTTCCAGACCTACCTCTTCGCGGTGCGACCGACGCTGCACTGGCAGGAGGCCGAGGCATTACTGGTCGACCGATTCCGGCTTGCCCAGGCGGAACCCCAGAAGCACGCGTGGAACAGGACGGTGGGAAAAGCGTTTGAGGCACTGGTGGGTCGCGGGACGGTGGACTTCGAGGATCCCGATGTGAAACTGACGGTAGATCTCGAAGCAGGAAGGGTCGACGTGCAGATCGCGTCCCTCTATCTTTACGGGCGCTACCGGAAGCTTGCGCGTGGAATCCCTCAGACGCACTGGCCCTGCCGCCGCTGCCGGGGACGCGGCTGCGAGATCTGTGGGGGGACGGGCAAGCAGTATCTCGAGTCGGTGGAGGAACTCGCTGCGGGCCCGTTCGTTCGAGCAGCCCGCGGATCGGGAGCGATCCTCCATGGCTCCGGGCGCGAGGACATCGACGCGCGCATGCTGGGAACAGGTCGCCCGTTCGTGCTCGAGATCCTTGAGCCGCGCGTGCGTTCGATCGACCCTGAGGCGCTCGGACACGAAGCAAACGACGCTACAAAGGGCAAGGTCGAGGTGTCCGCGTTGCGGTTCGTCCGGCGCGGCGTGGTGCGCCTCGTCAAAGACACACCGGCGGAGAAGACGTACCGTGCCGTCGTGGAATTCGACACGCCAGTGTCGGAAGACGGCCTGCGAGACGCTCTCACTTCGCTTGTCGGAGTGATCGAGCAGCGGACGCCGCGGCGCGTGGCGCACCGTCGCGCCGACCTCGTGCGCAGTCGGCGCGTGCACTCCGTGTCGGGACAGCTTCGCGGCGATCGCATGGCGGAGATCGAGCTCCGCACGGACGGAGGGCTATACGTCAAGGAGCTCGTCTCGGGCGATGAAGGTCGCACCGAGCCGAGCCTCGCCGGTCGGCTCGGGACAAGGGCTCGCGTGACGGAACTCGACGTCCTCGATATCGCTGTCCCTGACCTCCCTGCGCGCTCCACGACGATGGATTCGCGAAGTCGTCTCGCGTAAAGTGGCGCGATGGGCACGAACGAAGAGCGGGAATATCTAGGGCAGGAGAGGGAAGATCGCGGTCCGTCGATCCTCCAGATCTACTACCGCGAGATCGCACGGTTCCCGGTCTTGTCGCGTGAGGAAGAGCAAGTACTGGCGCGCGCCATGGCGGCGGGCGTGGCGGGAGCGCGGGAGCGGCTGATTGTCTCCAACCTGCGACTCGTAGTGAAGATCGCTCAGGACTACGCGGAGACCGCCATGCCCATGCCGGACATCATCCAAGAGGGCAACATGGGACTGATCGAGGCTGTCGATCGGTTCGACCCAGAACGCGGCTACCGCCTCAGCACGTACGCGACGTGGTGGATCCGCCGCGGCATCCTCGCGGCCATCGGAACCTACACGCGGATGATTCGAATCCCCGACTATCTCTTCCGTGCCGTTCGTCGGATGTCCGACATCCGCGCCCTGGGTGAGGAGGAGTCGATCGACGAAGACGCGGTGATGGAAGCCACAGGATTGTCGTCCGACCGACTGCAGGAGATCGAGAAGCAGGTCAACGAGATCGTGTCACTCGACCGCCCGGTGGGCGGCGAGGAGGACGATCTGCTCGAGGAGCGCGTCGCGGACGAGAGCGTTCTGTCTCCGGAGCACGAGGCGCTACGGCTTCTCTTCCGCGAGGAACTCGAGAACCTTCTCAACGGCCTCCCGGCGCGGCAGGCGCTGGCGCTCCGTCTGCACTACGGGATCGAAGACGGCTGCCCATACAACCTTTCCGATGTCGGCCGGATCATGGACGTGAGCCGAGAACGCGCTCGCCAACTCGTGAAGGAAGGAATGGAGCACCTGACCGCAGGGTGGGGGGAACGCGCCCTCGACTACTACCGGTCGCTCCTCAGGAGTTAGTCCGCCGACGTGCCCGCAACTGCCCGCAACCGGCGGCGATCTCCGCTCCACGACTGTCTCGAATCGTCGTCGGGATACCCGCGGCCTTAAGGATTTCGGCGTAGGCGTGAACCGACAACGACGGACTGCGACGGAAATCGCGTCGCTCGGGGATGGGGTTCACCGGGATCAGGTTGACGTGACAGAGCATCTCGTCGAGCCGCTCGGCCACGGCGCGCGCATGATGAGGACGATCGTTCATTCCGGCCACGAGCGCAATCTCGAACGTGATGCGCCGATGGGTCCGCGCCGCATAGCGGCGGCATGCCGCCATGAGGATGTCGAGCGGGTACTTCCGATTCAACGGCACGAGAACGTTGCGCAGCGTGTCGTCCGCAGCGTGGAGCGACACAGCGAGGTTCACCTGGAGGGGATCGGCGGCGAGCCGGTCGATCCCCGGGACCACGCCGGCGGTGGAGATGGTGAACGAGCGTGCGCCCAGTCCGAACCCGCGCGGGTCGTTCAACGTGCGGATGGCCTGGAAGACGGCGTCCGGGTTGCCAAACGGCTCGCCCATTCCCATGAAGACGACGTTGGAGAGGGGGCGGGCAATGCTGCGCACATCCCGCGCGGCGTACAGCACCTGCGCCACGATCTCGCCGGACGAGAGATTGCGAACGAAGCCGGCCTGTCCCGTCGCGCAGAACGGGCAACCGACGGCGCACCCGACCTGCGACGAGATGCAAACGGACGCGCGTTCGGAGTAATCCATCATGACCACCTCAACCGTTTCTCCGTCGGCCAGTCGGAGCACGGTCTTCCTCGTCAATCCGTCCGGCGACTCGAGACTCCGTTCGGCCAGGCATGGTGCGAGAGGCAAGGAGCGAGACAGCTCCTGGCGTAGGTCCAGCGGGAGCGTGGACACCGCCGCGTAATCCGTTGCGAGATCGACGAATGCGGCATGCCAGATCTGATCAACGCGGTATTTCGGGTATCCCCATGCGCCAAGGCGGTCGGCGAGTTCGTCGTACGAGAGATCAAGCAAGGAGACGTTAGTCATTATGGCTCTCACCGAGCAGGGTCAGGAACTTCGATTCCGTGAGCAGTGGAATGCCCAGGCTGCGTGCCATGTCGGCCTTCGCTCCTGGGTCGCTCCCCGCTACGACATAGTCGGTCTTCTGGCTGACCGAGCCGGCGACGACGGCGCCGAGCTGCTGGACACGAGCTGCTGCCTCGTCGCGAGTCAACGTGGCGAGGGTCCCCGTGAAGACGAAGCGCTTCCCTGCAAGCAGCCCTTGGGATCTTGAATCGAGCAGGGTCGGGGACTCGATCGTCAAGCCGACGGCCAAGAGGTCGGCGAGCGTCTTCTGGTTCTCCTCATTGGCGAAGTAGTCGACGACGGTCTCGGCAGTTCGCGGGCCGATCGTTGGAATGGTGACCAGTTCTTCGCGCTGTGTCTGCGACAGACGCCTGAGCGATCCGGCGTGTTGCGCGAGGAGATCGGCCGTCGTAGCGCCGACTTCGGGGATGCCGAGGCCGTAGAGGAGGCGGGCCAGCGGCACGGTTCGCGCGCGGTGGATTGCCTGCACAAGGTTGTCTGCCGACTTCGGACCCATTCGGTCGAGGGCTGCGAACGTATCGCGATCGAGTCGGAACAGGTCGCCGAGGCGGGCGACGAGTCCTCGCTCTACGAGTTGGTCGATCAGCTTGCCGCCCAGGCCGTCGATGTCCAGTGCTCCCTTGGATGCGAAGTGGCCGATCGATTGCTTGATGCGGGCGGGACACGTGGTGTTGAAGCAGCGCCATGCCGCCTCGGCCTCAAGCCGCACGACGCGCGAACCGCAGGCCGGACAACGCGTCGGCATCGCGAAGACGCTCTCGCTTCCGTCTCGAAGTTCCGGGAGCGAGGCAACGATCTGCGGGATCACGTCTCCGGCGCGTTGAACAACGACGCGATCTCCGACTCGGAGGTCCTTCGCGCGAATATCGTCCTCGTTGTGCAGGGTAGCGCTCGAGATCTCGACTCCGTGAACGCGGACAGGGTCAAGAGATGCGACGGGGGTGAGAATCCCTGTTCTGCCGACGCTGATCACGATGTCCCGCAGGCGGGTGACGGCGCGCTCGGCGGGGAACTTGCCGGCGATCGCCCAGCGCGGGCTGCGGCTCACCGTGCCGGACGCGCGGCGAAGATCGAACCGATCGATCTTGACCACGACGCCATCCGTCTCATAGGGCAGTGCGTCCCGCTCCTTCTGCATGCGGCGGTAGAAGGCCGTCACATCATCGGGACTCGCGCAGACCGCGAACAGCGGGTTGACCGGCAAGCCGAAGCGAGGCAGGGTCGCAAGGAGCTCCTGCTGTGTCGAGAGGGTGAGGCCTACTGCTGTGCCGACATCGTAGCACGCCATGCGCAGCGCGCGCTCGGCGGTCACACGCGGATCGAGCTGCCGGAGCGAACCCGCGGCGAGATTGCGCGGATTCGCGAAGAGCGGCTGGCCATCCCTGGCGCGGCGCTCGTTCACAGCGCGGAAGGCAGTCTTCTCGATGTAGACCTCCCCGCGCACCTCGAGGAGTTCAGGAACAGGATCAGCCTCCGCGAGACGCAGCGGGATGGAGCGGATGGTCCGGAGGTTCGCGGTCACGTCCTCGCCGACCGCGCCGTCGCCGCGGGTCGACCCTCTCACGAGGGAGCCCTTCTCGTAGACGAGCTCGACGGAAAGGCCGTCGAGCTTCGGCTCAGACACGTAGACGATGGAATGTTCACCGAGGAGAGCGCACATCCGCCGGTCATAGTCGCGCAACTCCTCTTCACTGTACGCGTTGGCGAGGCTCAGCATCGGGACTCGATGCTCCACCGCAGCGAACTCCGCCGCCGGCGTCGCTCCTACCCGCTGCGTCGGCGAGTCCGGTGTGACCCACTCCGGGTGGAGTCTCTCCAGTTCGAGCAGGCGCAGGAACAGCGAGTCGTACTCTGCGTCGGAGATCTCCGGTCGATCGAGGACGTGGTAGCTGACGTTGTAGCGGGCGATCTCCCGCCGCAGGCGTTCGAGTTCCTTGCGGTCGTCCAGCGTAGCACTCATGAGAGGAAAAGGGTGGCGCGAGCGATGTACCGTGTCAAGACCGGGGGCTGCGCGGCGGCACGCCGAATGGTCGGTTCTATTGCGTGCTCATCAATCCGAACCTATACTCCGAAGGAGCGTCGGTCGAAGGAGCTGGTGCGACGATGGGATGGATGCGGTGGCCTGCGAGACCGGCGGCTCGACGCGGCGACGGGCCGCCGGATCGCTCGGCCGTGCCCATCGGCAAGGACCGATCGCTTGCCATCTCGACTTCGACGATCGAGGACTTGGCCGCGCTTCTCGTGAAGGCGGCGGCCAAGGACGTCGAGATCGGGGAGCTCTGTGCCTGTGCGGCGCGGCTGTCACAGGCAACGGGATGCGCGCTCATGGAGTGGGATCCTCTGGCGGGGGAGAGCCGGATCCATGCAGCGATGGGAACGTGGGAAGAGACGCCTCTTCGGCCGATTCTCGAAGGTACCGCGCCGGATTGGGCCTTCGCTCTCGAAGGAGAGCCGGTCTGCGCCTGTCGCGAGGGCGCGACCGTGCGTGCATTCCAGTGGCGGCAGGGCGCGGGCGGCCAAGCAAGCGGACTCGCCATGCCCATCATGGTCGGGGAAGAAGCGTGCGGTGCCCTGCTCTGCACCTATCCGGCGCCGCGTCTGTTCACGCTTGACGAGGTGCGCATGATCCGACTCGTCGCGTGTCACGCGGCCGTGATCGTGCGACACCGAGCGCTTGCGGCGACGATCGAGCGCCAAGCTCAGCGCATCGCCCGCCTGGTCGACGACGTAGAGCGGATGCTCATTTCGCTGCGGCGTGCGACTGCGCAGAACAACCGACCGGACGGCGGCTAGAGAAGGGCTGACGCGAGCGACAGGAGTGCGTCCTTCTCGAGTCCGTTGCTCGAAACCATCCAGAAGAGGCCGTCATGCTCCCAAACAAGATCGGCGAGGAGGGGGAGTTCCTCGCGTTGCGCCTCGCCCCACGCCGTTCGATGATCGAAGAATCGCGCCACGACATCGCCGAGGGTGACTTGCTCGCCGTGATCGCTGGCCATGGCCCGCCGCCGCGCCATGAGGCGCGAGACATAGTTGCCGACGCGCAGAATGACGGCGGCCTCAGTGCTGCCGCGGTCGTCTGACTTGGCGAAGGGCAGAATGGCGTACCCCTTTTCGCGCGGTGCATCGAGCACGACGCGGATGCGACCCCCGATGAGCTCATAGCCGGCTTGCTCGAGAGCGGCGACGGGCAGCGGGAAAGGGACCGCTCGGGCGGCGTCGTCGCGCGGCAGGAGCAACTCCTCGAAGACGCGGACCCCCGCTGGGAGAGGCGGAGGGAACGACCACTCCTTCCCATCGATCTGCCGCACGTCTCGGTACTCGACCGTGAGGTCCTCGCCGTGCGGAACGAGAGAGGAGATCGGAGCGCCTCGAGGCGGGCGGAACGCGATCCGTAAGGGGAAGTAGCTCTCCGCATCGAACGTCACGTCCGCTCGCTCGGCGGAGAAGCTGGTGACGCGGAAGAGGGAGGCAACCCGCTGCCGTTTGGGTTTAAGTCCGATCGTGCGCGTAGGTCGCCCGGATTCGCGACCTTCTCCGGCGTCGCGCAGGAGGAAGTCACGGGAGAGATCGTCAAGGCAGCGCAGCTCGCCCAGCGCGTCGTACCCCGGGATGGGCTCGTAGAGGAGACGGCCGAGCATCGAGAAGGCCGTCCCGGTTCTTGGAGACACGACCCAGGTTGCCTTGCCGTCGGAGGTCAACGTGGTCCCGACGAGATCGGCGGGAGCGAACTCCGCGTCGCCGCCCCAGAGGTCGTCCAGCTCTGCGATGGGGCTCTCGTAGGCGGAGTAGCTGACGACGATGCGATTCGGCGCGAAACAACGCACGGTGGCCTCCGCACGAATCTTGCCAGCGTGTATGGCTTCGCGCGCTTCAAACGGCGCGAGGACGCGCAGCGAAGCGGACGCCGCCTTGGCGAATGCGATGATGTCCGATGCCATATGTAGGCTGTACAGCGTCACGGGTTGTCCGGGAACGTCATCTGTCCCCTCTCTTCTGCGGTTGTGTGTCTTACGCGCGTGGCGCCCTCGCGTCCGTTCCGGCTCACGGCAGCGCGGCAGGGTGACGAAGTTCCATCCGCATTGCAGAGCGCCGTAGAAGACGCGTGTCGCGGAGGTGATGTGCAGCACGCAGAGTCGGGAGGGCGTCTGTGAACGCGGTTTCGTCGTCCCTCGACTGGCGCAGTTTTGGGGTCGAGCCACTTGACCTGGTTGCCGCGCACAGGCTATCTCTTGTCCATACCCGCAAGGAGGACGACGGTGCGCCCGAGCCGCGACGAGATCATCGAAGCGCGCATGCTGGCTAGCCTGGCATTGATTGCCGAGGCGAACGATCGTTCCCTCGTCGAAGAGCTCAACCTGGCGGTCCAGGCGTACGTCCGCGAGCAACTGCCGCTCCGGCAGCAACAGGAACGGTCGACCGATGCCGTGAGCGCGGGGCGCCTCGAGGCCCGCGAACGAGCAGCCTAGCGACCGGAGGCTGCTGCAATCGAAGACCGCGGACGTCCGTGCTACACTCCCTCAGCATCTCTGGAAGGAGAGGTGGCAATGCAGAGAGCTACTTCGTGGGTGATTGCAGCCCTCGTCGCGATTGCTGTCCTGCTGCTCGCCGCTGCGCCGACGGATCAGGCGCCGAAACTCGCCCCCGATTTCTCGCTG
>CAIMCX010000030.1 GCA_903839615.1 uncultured bacterium | reverse complement strand
CGCCTTCGCCCATCCGGTCGAGTTCGGCGCCCGAGACGACGCGCGCGCTCGGCCGGAGGAGGCCGATCTGCTTCGCGATCGCCGTAGCCGTTGCCACGTGATCGCCGGTCACCATGACGGTTCGAAGACCGGCTTGGCGTGCCGTCGCAATGGCCGCCGCCACTTCGGGTCGCGGCGGATCCTGCATTCCGAGGAGACCCAACAGGACGAGGTCGCGCTCGATCGCCTCCGGCGTCGTCTCGGTCGGGAGGTCGACCAACGGCCGATAGGCGACCGCGAGGACTCTCAACCCCTGCGACGCCATCTCGTCGTTCGACCGCTGAGCCTCGGCGATCGCCTGCGCGTCAAGCCGGCGCTGGCCTTCGTCCACTTCCACGGCCGCGCACAGGCCAAGGACCACGTCGGGAGCCCCCTTCACGAACGCCACGTAGCGTGCCGCGTTCCCGATCGGCATTCCGTCCGCAGCGTGGAGGGTCGCCATCCGCTTGCGATCGGAGTCGAAGGGGATCTCTCCCGCCCTCGGGTACCGGGCGACGATCTCACGTCCGAGTCCCGCCTTCGCCGCGGCGACAATCAGCGCGCCCTCGGTCGGATCCCCGACGATGCGATGGCCCTCGGCGTCCGACCGCAGCTCGGCGTCGTTGCACAGAAGCGCGGCCCACAGAGCTCTCTCGAGCACCGGATGGGTTGCCAGATCCGCGGGCGCACCGGCGTGCTCGAACTGCCCCGCCGGAGCGTAGCCCTGGCCGGTCACCGTGTAGGTCCTCCGCCCGGCCCAGGTTGTAGTGACGGTCATCTCGTTCTGCGTCAGCGTCCCCGTCTTGTCGGTGCAGATCACCGTGGCCGAGCCAAGGGTCTCGACCGAGGGCAGTCGCCGCACGAGAGCGTGCCGTTTCAGCATCTCGCGCGTCCCCAGAGCGAGGCACATCGTGACGATCGCTGGGAGCCCTTCCGGGACGGCGGCGACGGCCAGACTGACTGCCACCATGAAGAAGCGAATGAGGTCTCCGATTCCTGTCTTGAGGTAGGCGCGCAGTCCGCTCTTCCATAGGACGGAGAGGTTCGGATCGCGCACAACCTCGAGGACAAAGACGATGCCGCACACGACCAGGATGATGGTCCCGAGGACCTTGCCAAATTCCTCGAGCTTGCGCTGGAGCGGGGTCTCTCCCCCGCTCTCCTCGATCATCTCAGCGATCTCGCCCAGCTCCGTGTTCGCCCCGGTGCCGATGACCAGGCCACGGCCGCGGCCGTAGACAACCGTCGTCCCGAGGAAGGCGCAGTTCGTTCGATCGGCGATTCCCGTCCCTTCGCCCAGGTCAGCATCGGACCGCTTCTCCACCGGAACCGACTCCCCGGTCAGCGACGACTCGTCGACGCGAAGCTGCGGCGCTTCGAGAAGGCGAAGGTCCGCGGGAACAATCGTCCCCGCCTCGAGGAGTACGACGTCGCCAGGCACCAGATCGCGGGCTCGGACCGTTACTCGCTGCCCGTCGCGCATGACGTGGGCTTCCGGAGAGGCCATCTGCTTCAGGCTCTCGAGCGCCTTCTCCGCTTTGCTGTCCTGGAGCGCGCCAATGAACGAGTTGAGGACCACGATGGCCATGATGATGACCGAGTCAAGCCACCCGAGCGGCTCGGGCTCGACGAAGTAGACCACAACGGACACGGCGGCCGCAATGAGCAGGATGAGGACGACGAACCCCTTGAGCTGCTCGGCCATCCGGCGCCAGAACGGCGTTGGGGGACTCTCGGGAAGCGCATTCGGTCCGTACGTCTGAAGACGAGCCGCAGCCTCCTCCGTGGTCAGTCCGGCGGCAGGGTCCGCCCTCAGCGCTGCCGCCGCCTCAGACGCAGCCATCGCGTGCCATGCCTTCCGCAACTCGTTTGCCGCCATGTCGCTCCTCAACGTGGCTTCTACGCCCATCCCGTCGAGACCAAGGGATCGCGCCGTGACCTCTTGCCCACTGCGCTTAGGGGGCAGTCAGCGTGATTTCGCCCGAGGCGCGTCGGGTGTGTCGCTCGCCGAAATCATCACTCGTGGCCTGGTATGCGACGATGACCTTCACGGTCTGTCCGATCGCAAGCGGTCGGTCCGCCGGATCGCCGGAGTTGAGCGGAATTGCGAACTCGAACACCGTCTCGCCATTGGACTCCCGACCCGCCGCCGCGAGGAGGTTATCCTGCCCGCCGGAGCTTGTGTCAGGAGCGTGGCTGAAGAGGCCCGTCCCCACGTCGTCGCGGGCGACCACGGCGCCGTTCACTACGGCACCAAGGATGATGTTGGCCTTGTCCATCATCGTCGCGGGGTCGAAGCCGATCGCCACCCACCCCGCCCCTGGGCTCTTGAGCCCGACGCGAAGCGCATCCTTCTCGGTCGCCCAGTTCACTTCCACGTCGCCGATGACGGTCTGTCCGGAGTACTCACCCGACTTGATCACGCCGTCGACCGACGGCAGCGCGGCCGACGTCCGCACGATGGGTGTCCCGGTCGTCACAGGCGTTGATGGGTGTGTCGGCAAGAAGACGAACACCGCTGCTCCGACAGCCGCCAGGAGCCCTAGTAGCAAGAGAAGCGTCTTGTCCATCTTGTGGCCCTCCTCGCACTTCTGGGACGTACTCTATCCGCCACGGCCGTTCGTCACCAGCGCGAGCCGTCGCTACGGGACTCCAGCCAATTCGAGGTCACCCGGGCAATGGTCGAGGATCTGAGGGGTCTGTACCTCTCCCACTGAGGCGGCTAGTCCCTGCACGCGCGGGGAGAGGTAGGTGAAGCACTCCTCGGCCGACGTCTCTCCGTCGCCATCTCCGGCCGCGTCGGCCCGCCCATCGAGCGCCTCAAGCAGGGCGTAGGTGAAGATCCCGTGCCGCAGCGATGCGAGTTCCCACGAGACTTGGTCGAAGCGACAGGCAGCGATTCCAACCACTTCCTTCGACAAGCGGTCCAGGTCCTTCGGATCCTGCGCGCCGAGGCGCGCCAAGTCGTCGAGGAGGCCTCCGCCGTCCGACAGGCCGCGGGGGAGCGCGCGCGAATCAAGCTCCCCGCCGGCATAGCACGCGTCGAGGATGACGGCCAGCCGCTGCATCGGAACTTGCTCGAGGAGGAGCGCCAGCGTGTCGTCGAGGAGCGGGGCATCGTAGAACAGGACCGCCTCGTCGTACCCGTCCGCTTCGTCCCCATTCGCGTCTTGGTAGTAGTTGCCGTGGCCGGAGAAGAAGACCAGAAGCTGGTCGTCGGGGCTCCTGCTGGAGAGCGCCTCGAGCGCCGCGCGGAAGTTGGCCACCGTCGCCTGTTGGTTCAAGAGGAGCACGATGTGACTCGCGTCCCACCCCGGCAAAGAGAGAAGGCGGTCGTACATCGCCTGGGCATCGTCGTCCGTGTACGTGAGCTGCGGCATCGGTGGCGGGTAATTCGCGATCCCGACAAGGATGGCGTAGTTCGCGCTCGAGCGGACCGCGATCTCCGTCGAGGCGGTATCGGTCGCGTGCCGGAGGTCCTCGACCGTCAATCGGGCGGAGTAGTCCCCTGCCGTCGCGTAGACGTGCGTGATGAATTCGCCCGTGCCCGACAAGCCGTCGCCGAAGGACCAGCGGTACGAGCGGAGGATCCCGTCGGGATCATGCGAATCGCTGGCGTCGAACGTCACCGAGAGCGGCGCACTCCCCTCGGTCGGCGTCGCGGAGAACGCGGCTACCGGCGGCTCGTTGGGAAGAAGGAAGCACCCCGGCAGGAGCGCCATGGCCGCGAGCAAAGCCGCCACGGCCAGCGCGCGTGATATCCCCGTCTCGATCCTCATCCCCGCCTCCTCGAACGTCGACTCCTGGCCGCATCCTAGCACGGCGTCATCCACTCCGCCAGAGTCAGCCCGTCGGATCCCCGCGTTGAACGTCCGCCTCCGTGGTGGACCCCGTACATACCCCCGCGCAACCCGGCGGTTCGTCCTCACTACACCCGCGCCAGGCCACGCATCTATGGAATTGCCACGCCGTCCTCAACTCCCGCCCATGGACAACCAACCCCGAAGGCCGGTAAACTGATGTCTGCTGCCCATGTCGTAGCGCCGGTGCGGTGCAACGGATGGCGGAGGAGTTGGCTGGGGATCGGAATCCGAAAGGGTTCTGCGAGCCCCGATGTACTGTGTTGTCGGAGCGTCTTCGGCGCTGCCGGAGCCTTCGCAAGGAAAGGGAGTCACAATGCTGCGACGTATTGGAGTACTTGTGTGCATCCTGGGACTCGTTGCCACGCTGGTCGCCTGCTCGGGCCCCGATAAGACCCTGACGACGAACGTGACGGATCTTCAGACGAAGGTCACCGCGATGCAGAAGACGGTGGACGCCTCCACGGCGGCGGACACCGCGTTGCGCACGGACCTGACCACCGCGCAGAACCAAGTCAAGCAGTTGACGACGCGCGTCACGACGCTGGAGACGGCCCTCCAGAACCACGTCAACCCACCGCTCGTCCTGGAGATCAAGAGCCTGAGCTCCCCGGTGTTGCAGGGCGCACGCGTCACCCTCGTGGTGAAGGCCGATGCCGGCGCGCGCGTCTCCGTCAGCATGAAGGTCCCGTCCGGCCAGACGGCGCCGAAGCTTGGCGACCAGACCGTCGGTAGGAACGGCGAGGCCACGTGGACGTGGAACGTCGCGAAGACCTTGCCCGCTGGCACCTACGCCATCGCCATTTCCTCGGCGTACCAGGGCAAGACCGCGTCGGCCAACGGCAACCTCGTCGTGAATGCTCCGACGCCGGCTCCGGCGAAGACGACGAAGTAGTCTCACTCTCGATTCGAAGGCCCGGGAAGTCTTCTTCCCGGGCCTTTTCACTTGCCCCTCTCTTGCGGAGCGAGAGCGTCGCGTTATACTTCGCCTCGGAAACCATTTGCTATGGCAACTGAACGAGTATCGACTCCGAAGGAGTGCGCCGAAGTCGTACTGGAAACGGTCCCGTGCGTTATGCAAGCCTTGCGGACCCAGATGCGAAGCCGGCGCGAAGCCGACCTCTCGGTCCCGCAGTTCCGCGCTCTGGCGTTTGTCGGACGGCGCTCCAAGTGCTCGCTGTCTGATGTCGCGCAACACGTGGGAACAACGTTGCCATCGATGTCCAAGCTCATCGATGGCCTCGTTGGGCGAGGCCTCGTTGCTCGTGTTCCCGAGACCGACGATCGTCGACGCATCGCTCTCTCTCTCACCGGCGAGGGAAAGGCGCTTCTCGCCATCGTCCGGAACGGGACACAGTCCTTCCTCTCCGACCTGTTCAGCGGAGTCGCCGCGAGCGAGCGGACGGCCATTGTGGAGGCGATGAGACATCTGGCGCGCCTCTTTGCCACTCCGAAGTTGCCCAAGGAGGCTTCGTGACGTTCGCAGTGGAGTCTCACGATCTCACGCGTCGCTTTGGCACGCTGATCGCCGTCGACTCTCTCACCCTTTCCGTCGACTCGGGAGAGGTCTTCGGCCTCCTCGGCCCGAACGGAGCGGGGAAGACGACGGTGATCAAGATGTTGACAACGCTCTTGCCGCCGACGTCGGGCACGGCATCGGTCGCCGGTGCCGACATCGTCAAACATCCTCTCGCGGTGCGCCGCGCCATTGGCTACGTCCCGCAGCTCCTTTCCGCCGACGGCACATTGACCGGGCGCGAGAATCTCTTGATCTTCGCCAAGCTGTACGGAATGCGCCGTCGCGAGCGCAAGGTCGAAATACCCGCCGCGCTCGCGTTCATGGGGCTCGACGGCTCCGCCGACAGGTTGGTGCGGCAGTACTCGGGCGGAATGATCCGCCGGCTCGAGATCGCAGAGGCCATGCTCCATCGGCCGCAGGTCGTGTTCCTCGACGAGCCGACCGTCGGACTCGACCCGGTCGCGCGGCAGGCCGTGTGGGATCACATCGGCCGCCTGCGCGCCGACTGGGGAACAACCATTCTCCTGACCACGCACTACATGGAGGAAGCCGACGCGCTGTGCGGACGAGTCGCCATCATGCACCTCGGACGCGTCGTAGCCGGTGGAAGCCCTGCGGAACTCAAGGAATCGATCGGCGGAGAGGGCTCCACACTCGACGAGGTGTTCGCCCACTACACCGGAGACAACCTGGACTCGGGAGGAACGTACCGTGAAGCAGGAAGAACGCGCCGCACCGCACGCCGTCTTCACTAGCCCCTGGCTTCGCCCACTCGCGGCAACCGCCACGTTCGTGAGGCAAGCGCTCGTCATCGCCGAGCTCGAGGCACGCAAGCTGCGTCACGATCCGACTGAACTGCTTACACGGGCCGTCCAGCCCGCTTTGTGGCTCCTCGTGTTCGGGCAGGTGTTCACGCATACCCGCGCCATTCCGACCGGCGACCTCCGCTACATCGACTTCATGTCCCCCGGAATTCTGGCGCAGAGCGTGCTCTTCATCTCCATCTTCTACGGCATCGCGGCAATCTGGGAGCGCGACGTGGGAATCGTGCACAAGTTTCTCGTCGCGCCCGCCTCGCGTGCAGCCATCGCCACGGGCAAGGCCTTGTCGGCCGGCGTGCGCGCTCTGTCGCAGGCGATCATCGTCTACGTCCTCGCCGCCATCCTTCAGGTGAGATTGGCTCTGACAGTGCAGGCGGTGCTCGGCGTGATCGTCGCCGTCGTTCTGGGAGCGGCCCTCTTCTCCACGTTCTCGCTCATCGTGGCATGTCTGGTGAAGACGCGGGAACGATTCATGGGGATCGGGCAGGTGCTGACCATGCCGCTCTTCTTCGCCTCGAACGCCATCTACCCGCTGTCGGTGATGCCCGACTGGCTGCGAACCATTGCGCTCGGGAATCCCCTGACGTACGAAGTGGACGCGCTACGCACTCTGATGCTGTCCGGGCAGGCGAGTTCCTACGGATTGGGCGTCGACTTCGCCGTCCTGACGGGAGTCACCGCTCTCTTTGTCGTGATCGCCGGCCAGCTCTATCCGCGCATCGCAACGTAGGCGAGACGGGATTCGGAAGATGACAGATGCGACCAAGACCGGAGAAGACGGGACCCCGTGCGGTCAGCCCGCTGTCGATTCCGCCACTCGGCGTACGATCCTCCTCGTCGCCTCGCTCGCTTCGTTCCTCTCCGCCTTTATGGGCTCGTCGGTCACCGTCGCCCTGCCGACGATCGGAAACGAATTCCACACGAGCGCGGTCGCCATGGGGTGGATCACCACGGCATACCTCCTCGCAGCCGCCGTGGGGCTTGTTCCGTTCGGGCGCCTCGCCGATCTCCACGGCCGCCGCCGCGTGTTCACCCTCGGCTTCTGCGTCTACCTGCTCGCCGCCATCGCCTGCGCCTTCGCGCCGACAAACGCCTCTCTCATTGCGTTTCGCATCATCCAGGGCCTTGGCGCTGCGATGGTGTTCAGCACGTCGGCGGCCCTCGTCTCGTCCGCTTTTCCGCCCGAGACACGCGGGCACGCCCTCGGCTGGAACGTGGCCGCCGTCTACACCGGGCTGTCCGCCGGCCCGTTCCTCGGCGGCATCCTGACCGAGCAGCTCGGCTGGAGAAGCCTCTTCCTCGTCAACGTTCCCCTCGGATTCGTCATCCTCGCCCTCGTCTTCTGGCGCATGCGCATCGAGTGGGCCGAGTTCCGAGGCGCACGATTCGATCTTCTCGGTTCACTCGTGTACAGCGTCGGCATTGTCGCGCTCACGGTGGGATTCTCCGTTCTCCCGGCGACGTACGGCTTTGCTCTCCTTGTCGTAGGAACCGCCGCCCTCATCGGATTCGGCCTACACCAGTGGCGCGTCGAGAGCCCCCTCCTCGACCTGCGGCTCTTCCATGGAAACCGGGCGCTTCTGTTCTCCAATCTGGCCGCTCTTGTCAACTACGCTGCGACGGCGGCAGTCGCCTTCCTGCTCAGTCTGTACCTGCAGGTCAATCGCGGCCTATCTCCGGAGGCGGCCGGACTCGTCCTCGTCGCGCAGCCCGTCCTCCAAACGATC
This sequence comes from uncultured bacterium, assembly GCA_903839615.1. Taxonomy (GTDB): domain Bacteria; phylum Bipolaricaulota; class Bipolaricaulia; order UBA7950; family UBA9294; genus CAIOGO01. The sequence continues at coordinate 1,872 of CAIMCX010000030.1, read as the reverse complement.
TTCTCTCCGCTCGCCGGTCGGCTCTCCGACCGCATCCAGCCACGGTTCATTGCATCGCTTGGCATGGCGATGACAACGCTCGGGCTTGCGCTGTTGACGCGGCTTGGCCCGGCCACGCCTCTCTCTTTGCTCATCGCAACGCTCGCCTGGCTGGGTCTCTCGTTCGCTCTCTTCTCGTCGCCGAATACGAACGCCGTGATGGGCTCCGTGGACGCACGATTCTACGGAACGGTATCAGGCACGCTTTCTACGATGCGCGCCCTCGGACAGATCGCGAGCATGGGCATTGCCATGCTCCTCCTGTCGCTCTTCATCGGCGACACAGCGATCACGACGCAGAACGCCTCTCGATTCCTCACGGCGGCGCGCGTCGGGTTCGCTCTGTTCGCCGCGCTCTGCGCGCTTGGCACCGTCGCCTCGGTCGCCCGCGGCAACGTGCGTCAACGGACGACTGCTGGCGACGGCTAGCATGGATCTCCGAGGCACGGAGCCTTCGCCTCGCGCAGGCCTCCTCCGCTACGGGGCAGGATCGAGCGTGATCGTGCCCGAGCCTCGTCGGCTGTGCCACGCCCCGAAGTCATCGTTCGTCTCGTGGTAGGCGATGAGGATCTTGTAGGTGTTCCCGGGAACGAGCGGCTTGTCCATGGCGTCACCCGAGTCGAGCGGGATGACAAACTCGAGGTACGTCCTACCGTTCGCCTCGCATCCTGCAGCCTCGAGGATGTCGTCCGTCCCTCCACTTGCCGTGTCCGGCGAGTGGCTGACCGCTCCGGTGCCGAAGTCGTCGCGGACGATCGTCTTCCCATCCACCACCGCGCCAAGGATGAAGTTCGCTCCTTGCATCCGGCTCACCGGATCGAAGCCGATGGCCAACCATCCCGTTCCCGGACTGATCAGCCCGACGCGGAGGAGCGTTGCGTCGTTCGACCAGTGGACTTCAAATCCCGCCGCTTCGGTGCTGTGCGCGTATTCCCCTGCGTAGATCACGCCGTCGATCGCCGTCACAGGTGCGACGCCCGGCGTCGCAACCGGAGTCGCAACGACCGGAGCCAGCGCAGCCGGCGCCGTGGCGGTTTGCGCAGCTGTCGATGGCGAGGCCGCGGCTGTGGATACAGCGGGGGAGGGAACGACCTGCGGCCGAGCCGGCTGGAGAAGGAGGACCACCCCGATGATGCCGAGCACCGCAACCAGTCCAAGAACGATCAACCCCTCTTTCGAGATGACCCACATACCGCACCCTCCTTCCCGAGCAAGCCATCCAATCTAGACGAACTGCTTCGTCTCGCCAAACAGCGAGCTTCGACGTCGGTCCGCACCGGTCCCTCCGCTACTCGCGCTATTGTGGCTTCGTTGCCGACAGCGCTGCCGGGTGGACTTCGATCTGGCCGATCCCGACGGAGAGGGAGTAGTCGCTTCCGCCGCTTCCGAGGACCGCATCGCTTGACTTCGTCCAAAGAAGGCCTCGCTCGTGGAGCACCATGTTCGCGAAGCCCTCGATCGCCACTTCGCCCAGGCCTACCGAGGCGGAGACCGTGGCCGAGACGTCGGGAGGCAAGTCGAGACGGATCTGCCCGACGCCGGCGTGCGCGTTCAGCGACCCGATAGCCGTCGCCGAGACGACGACGTCGCCAGCTCCAACTGACACGGACATCTCCCCCGCATCCACGTCAGTGAGTGACACGTCTCCCGCTCCCAAGGCGATGCGAAGGAGAGCAGCCGAGTGTCCAACGACGTGAATCGAACCCGCGCCGTCGACGAGCTCGAGGTCGGTCCCGGAGGGGACGCGCAGGACGTAATCGACACGATGGTTCCCCGTTGTGCGCAGCGACGCGCCGTCAGGTCCGGCCTGCGCGTCAACACGCGAAGCCGTGG